>CAYLJO010000115.1:0-20068 GCA_964383905.1 uncultured Blastocatellaceae bacterium | reverse complement strand
TCACTTCCTCTCATGAATTCGACCGGGCTGGCGAAACTTTGTACTTGATCCTTAGAGAGCAAGACATGCTCTAAAGCGAGGGGCCGAAGATGAACGAGCCGGTCCAAGGCCGGAGAGCCGAGTGGAGTAGCCGGAGATGATCACGCCACTACCCGAACTGCCGGCAATTATGGTCTGGCCTTCTTCGGTGTGGGCTCATTGCCGCCGGCGGGCCGGTGCCCCTCCGGCCGCGGGAACGGCAGCACGCTCAGTAAACGCCCATGACCCTGATGACAGTCAGCGCAACTGACCGCACCCCCGTCCTGCTTCACTAACCCGCGGGTGAACTCCGCCATCATGAAGCGGGCGACCTGCTTGCGCGAGGTGTCATCCTCAAATTCCGCGGTGTGACAGTAGTTGCATTTAGTGCCCAGCGCCTTCGCCAACCCGTCCATCACCCGAATCAACTGGTCTTTATCCATGCCGGTCAGCACGCGAACGTCGGGCAGCTTCCTGCCGAGCACGCCTTCAAACGGTCGCGTGCGAAGAAAGTTAGGCTGCCCCTGATGGCAGTCCTGACAACTGAGGGGGCGGCCGTCCTTGTGCTTCAGGGCCGTCACATAATCGCGCTGCATCAGCCGGGCGACTGCTTTACGCGGGGTGTCGGCCTCGAAAGGGCGGACGTGGCAGTAATTGCACTGTACGCCGAGCGCCGCCGCCCAGGACTGCATCAACGTCACCACTTGCTGCCCGGACATGCCCTTGAGCACCTGCAGGTTCTTCGGCTCCTCCTGTGCCCGAGGATTTGCTGCCTGCTTTGGCGTCCCCGCCGGGTTTGGCTGCTGAGCGGCCGAGGATTCTTTCTGTATGACGAATGAGAGGCTAAGTAATCCGAAGAGAATTATAACCGCCAATTGGACTCGCCGTGTTCGGCCCATTTAGGTTTCAATCCCTGCTTCAGGATAATCGAGCGCCTCATATTAGCCTGATCCCGCTGCACCGAACAAGCATTATGATCTCTTCATGGTCTGGTTTCCCTCTGTATCCTTTGCATTCTCCGCTGTGAATGGCCTTCCTTCTTTCCCTCAAGTCAATCGTGCTCTGGCTGTGCAGGACGCCTTATTCATCTTAGCCGGTCGGGATTTACCGGGTCTCAAAGCGCCTGATCTGCCATTTCACCTTACCCGGCAGGGGATCATTCTTCATGACGAAACCACCCTGATCAGTCTCCAAACTGAGGGACTGGAGGCTCCCCTGTGGGAGCGAAAAGAGACCGGTGGCGGGTGAGTCGTCCGTGCTGAAAACGCGCAACTCCACATCATTCCAGTTCATCTCTGATGTGCTCTGCGCGACGCGTATGTGTGGGATCACAGAATGATCCTTCACAAGCAACACTACCGGAATCGGCCCGGCAGTGATCTGACGCCACTGCGCCCCGCGATATACCTGGCCCGTTTGATAATCGATCCACGACCCCGGCGGAAGATAGACGTTGCGGCCACTCCCCTCTTCCATCAGAGGGGCCACCAGAAGGTCAGAGCCAAACATGTACTCGTCTTCTATCAACCAGGAGGTGGGGTCGTCCGGATACTCGAAGAAGAGCGTGCGCAGCATCGGAAAGCCGTGCGCCGAGGAATCCTTCGCCTGCGCATAAATGTAAGGCATGAGCGAATACTTGAGCTCTACGGCGCGGCGAAAGTCATTGACAAAATCTTCGTCATAGGCCCAGGGCTCTCGCGGGGGAGCGCCGTGCGCTCGCGTGTGCGAAGTGAGCACGCCGAACGCCAGCCACCTGCGATAAAGATCGCGCGGGGCGCGCTCGACGAAACCGCCGACATCGTGGCTCCAGAAGGTGAAGCCCGAGAGACCGAATGAGAGGCCGCCGCGAAGTTCCGCGGCCATCGCCGAATTGGTATTCTCGGCGTCACCACCCCAGTGCAGAGGGTAGCGCTGGCTCCCGGCCCAGGCGCTTCTGGCCCAGATGATCGAATCGCCCGTCACCTCTTTGGTGATGTCCGCGGCCGCCTTGTTGTAGCGCAAGGGGTAGAGGTTGTGCTCGTAGAGGCCGGACCGGCCCGAGGCATACAGGCCATTTAACGGAGCGCCCTCCCCGAAGTCCACTTTGATTGCGCCGACGCCCATTTTCAGCAGATTCGAGAGCAGACCTTGATACCATTTCACGGCTTCCGGGTTACTGAAGTCGAGAACCGCATCTTCAAACGGCAGTGTCCCGCCTTCGTTGCGGACTACGTAACCTCTCGCAACCGCTTCCTGGTAAATCTCGTTCTTGCTGGTGAAATAGGGATACTGCCAGAGACTGATGTGGAAGCCCTGGTTCTTCAGATCGGAGATCATCCTGGCCGGGTCGCGGAAGCGCGACGTGGAGAACTTGTAATTACTCCGCCAGTCCGTCTCAAACCACCCGGTGTCCAGGTGAATAACGTCGCTGGGGATGCGATACTGTCGCAGCTTCGCCGCCACATCGCGCACTTCATCTTCAGACTTGTACGTAATACGGCTCATCCAGAAGCCAAAGGACCAGAGCGGTGGGACGGGGCTGCGGCCGGTCAGCGCCGTGTACTCCGAAAGGATCTCCCTCGGGCTACCCAGAAAGACGAAGATGTCCAAGTCCTCATCCCCGGTATAGATGACGTTGTGTTGATCGTAGGTCTGCCCGAAGTCGAAGGTGACGGGTGTGCTGGTATGGACGAACATGCCGTACCCGTTGCTGCTCATGAAGAAAGGGACGGGCTTGTACATCAGCTGGTTCTGTACGCCCATCGCATCCCTCGTATAAAGGACGATCTTTTGTCCGCGCTTATTTAGGCGTGTGAAGGATTCGCCGCACCCGAAGATTTTCTCGTCGTATGAGAGTTGAAAGCTGGCGGCGGTGCGGCGGCTCAAATCGCTCGCGCGGCGGATGAAGGAAAACGGGACGGGGGTGAAGAAGGTTCGCGGGTCGCCGATGTTTTGCGTGCGCGTCAGGAGTCGCCCCCGTTTGTCATAAAACTCCACATGCCAGGGATCTTTGATGAGGCGAACCTGCCCGTAGGAGCTCGTGTAGGTGATGACCCGATCGGTTTGTTCGACCTGCCATGAGTTATCCTTGGGAGGGTTAGCGACGAGCATCAGAGAGGGCGCCTGCCGCAGGGACGCGGAGCGGGTCGTTAAACGCAGCCGCACGGTTCGAGGACTCACCAGCGAGATGGAGAAAGGCAAGGCCGGATTCTCATCATACTCGGTCGAAGGAAATTCAGTTGACCTGCCCCTGACCAATCCCAGATCAACCTTGTTGAATGAGAGGCTCGGCTGCCGCGTGTACCTGGCCCATTCGAGTGTGCCAGTGCCCGTGGCGGGATCAAAGCTCACAACCCGGTTACCGACAAAATAGACCTGTTCCAGTTTCTGGAACTCCTGGCTGACGTCCACCGGATCACCGAGCACCTGGGCCGTTGCGCCCCTGTAGCAGCCAAAAAAGCTGATCAAGATCAAAGCCCAAAGCCAGAGACTGCCAGACAGCCGGCGATGCTTAATGAGATCAGAGTTCAATCGTATCTTCCCCCTTCACTTTTCCTTATCACCCGCAGAGCCGACTTACATAAAGGGTGAATGATGGAGCAGTCCCCCGGTCGTGAGGGAGGGGATGGTTATGGCCTTAAGGGCACTCACTATATTATCAAATGGCCTCAGAATTCAACGACCACACCTGCCGAAGGCAGGATCGGTAGGATTCTGTCTAAATGACCAAAGACCTCACCTCTGGGTCCGAATCCGCCGAAACCGGCATAGCGGACATTTTCGCGGTTGAGAAGGTTCAAGACTTCACCGGTCAGGGTCAGCTTCCACCGCTTGAAGAGGAATGCTTTGTTCAGGCGCACGTCAACGCGGCTATAGGCGGGCACTCTGGCGAGGTTGCGCCCGCTCGCCAGAAAGTAATTCGGTCCATCCTGTCGAAAGAAACCGGGGACGGGCAGGCCGCTGCCGTAACGCCACTGCCCGCTCAGATTAAAAGTCTCCGTGAAGCGATAGCTCCCATACATGTTAATAGTATGGCGCTGGTCGAAGTCGCTCACGAAGCTGAGACCGCTTTGCGGGTCTTTCAAACGAGTCTTCGAGTAAGCATACGACACCCACCCGGTGAGGCGATTGGCACTTCGTCTTTGCAGCGTCAACTCGACGCCCCGCGCGTGCCCGCTGAGGGCGTTGCGGAATGGAAATTCGGTGAAGGTGACTTGGTTCGCAAACAGACGGGGCTCTGAGAGGCTAAAGAACAGGTTGGCATCCTCACGGTCATAGACCTCAGCCAGCACGCGTGTTCTGCTGCCAAAGAGCCGCTCGACACTGGCATTGTAATGTGTGGCACGCTCGGCGCGCAGGCCCGGATTGCCGAAGCGCCCCAGTAGTTGCTCGAAATCAGCGAATTGATAGTACCGGCCAAAAGCCGCGCGAATTCTCCAGCCACTCCCGGGCGTAAGGCCAAGCGACGCCCGCGGAGAAAACAGGGTTTCGCCGGTCAGGCTGCTATGTTCGACCCTCCCGCCTCCCGTCAAAGCGAGGCCCAGGCGCTCGCTGATCCAGGTGTCCTGCGCGTAATAGCCTTGCTCTGTACCGCGGCGGTGATAGCTTTCCAGGTCACGCAGCGCTCCCAGAAAATAGTCGAAGCGTTTACTGAGATTGTCTGCGCGCATTGAGCGCACGTATAGACCGGCCTCAATGCGATGCCTGGGATGCGCCAGAAAGTTAATGTCGCTGCGCACACCGAACTGCGCGCGATGCCCATCATCAAGAGTGGCGTCATCGCGGTTCGTATTGTTGAAGCTAGTGTGTAAGCCGAAGACCCGCGTCTGCGCGAAGAAGCGAGGATCAGGCGCATAGCTCCATTGGGCGTTGACGAGCAGGTCCCGCGTTTTGCCGCGAAAAACATTACTCAGGCCCAACTGGTTGCGATCACGGTTGCGGTCATAATCGAAGGCGCCGAAAATGGCCGAGATGCCGATTTGATTGTGGGGTGTCAGATCGTAGAGCGCTTTGCCCTGCGCGTCGGCAAAATTCAAGACGGGAGGGTTGTTAAAAAAACCCTTCCCCTGGCCGACACGTTGTACCAGATACCCGACATAACTCTTACGCGCGGCGAAGAGGTATGAGCCACGACCCTTCGCCAAAGGCCCATCAACGACACCTGATACGCTGCTCAAACTCGCGGCGATGCGGCCCGCCGGCTTCACGCGGTTGCCATCTCTGGTCGTGACATCAAGCACCGCCGCCGTGCGGTCTCCGTACTTCACCGGGAATGCTCCGCTCATGAGCGACACCGCGCCGACCGTATCGGTATTGATGACTGAAAGCGATCCTGTATCCGGAAATCCGCCCTGTACAGTGTGCACAAAATTCTCCGTGAGCACGCCGTCCAGGAAGAGCCCCACGCGATCGAACCCGGCGCCCCGTACCTCGAACTCGCTGCGGAAATCATCATTAGCAACGACGCCGGGTAGTGCCTGGGCGGCTCGCACCGGGTCACCGACGAGCACGCTCGAGAGGGCCTGAAGCTCTGATTTATTGAGCGTCTGCTCGGACGCCACGTTGGTTTGGGTTGTTTCGTACGGGTCTGCCGTGACGGTGACATGCTCGGTCAAAGTAGCGGCTTCTTGATTAAGGGCGATCACGGCCTCCGCATTCTTTCCGGCGGTGAGGAGGATCCTCTTTTTGACCAGCCCATAATTCACCGTTGTGATGAACATCTCGATTTCGCCCGGCTGTAGGTCTCGGAGGGTAAAAGCGCCGCCCTCGTCTGTCGTTGCGCTCTGCTGCGACCCGTTGACAGTGACCTTAACCTTCGAGATCGGCTCGCCTGTGCGGGCATCGACTACCCGACCGTGGAGAGTTACCCTCCGATTTTGCGGCGACACCTCATGTTGAAGGTAGCCGGCGCATGGCATGTCCTGAGGGTACGCTTGCGCGAGAGACAGAATCGTCCAGCAACCAATAGTAATTGCGGCCAAACGTAGTTTTCTCACGTGAAGTTTCCCCCGTATCGTGGGATCGCGAATAAGGCAGCATTCCCCCTTGGTCTTTAACCGAGCAGTAGGTGAAAGAGGTTACAAATATTAACAGGGCATCTACCTTATAGGTAGACAAGGTTGTTACGATTAGGCGCGTTGAAAAGCACGCATGTCACGCCTATTTTCGATGCGCGACGTACAGGATTGTGAGATATTCCTTCGTGATGTAGCCTCCAAACTGCGTGTCCATCAACTCGATTATGGCACGGAAGAGCAGTTCCCGTTTAGCATCTTCCAGGCACCGGTGATCAGAATAAGTGTTCAGCAGGTTGGTGTAGCTGAGCGCGTCATACACCAAATCCCATTTATACCTTCGTACGGTCACTTCCCCGAACAGACCAGTCTGGTCAATTTCCTCTTTGATCGGCTCTGGAACATCGTTCGGGTGGGGCGGCCCTGGAAATCCCTGCGCCATGTCGGGAGCCTCGCGCATGTAGACCGCTTGCACCGCCTGGAAAAAGTCTGCGCTGATCTTAGTCTGCACATGCTTGTTCCAGAACAAGGCGATGGCGCCCCCGGGTTTGAGAGCTTGTACTGTCTTCCGGTAGCGCACCGCCGGGTCGATCCAATGAAAGGCCGTTGCCGAGACGGCCAGGTCAAATGTTGCGTCCTTGATCAGCCATGTCTCAAATGCGGCGACGGATACGCCCGCCCTGGGGTAAGCGGCGAGATTGATCCGGGCAACGGCGGCGAGATTCGCGCCCATTTCAATGCAGTGGATGTGATAGCCACGACGAGCAAACTTGATAGTAGCTTGTCCGGTGCCACAGCCAATTTCAAGAATACGGCCGCCCGGTGGAATGCGCGACAGCGCGACCACATCATCGAAAAGGGCTGCTGGGTATCCCGGCCGAGCCTGATCATACAGTAGTGCGACCTGATCGAATGTGACCCGCCGCTGACTATGATCTGTAGTCATAGCCATGCCCTGATCTAGCGAATGTAGGCAGCCCGACATTTTCCTCCCACATCCGGTCTCTTAAGAAGATTTAGGTCAATGCGGAGATCCGGCCCCTTCACCACGGCGAATTTTCTCGAGTCGCCGCGTCTGCCCCACATAAGCCCGCGCAACCTCTGACTGGAACAGCTCTCTGGTCTCGGTCTCGTCATCCACTACCGGCGTCAGCGCGAGGTCCGTATACTCGTGGCGGCGCGGGTCGCGCCGGATCATGCGATAGATCAGCCGCAGCCGCGTATAAAGTGAGATCCACCGGATCTGCTTCCACATCGTTCCGGCCACGTACTTCGGGTAGAACAGCAGGGCCGGTTCGATCGGCAGATCGGACCTTCGATCACGACGGAACTTGAGGCGTAGATACCCTCCCTCGAGTGGGTGGATTTTCTCGATGCCGATGCAGCCCTTGAACCAGACCATAAAAAACATTGCCTTGCCCGGACTGGTTCCGGTCGCAATCGCCCGCCTGAGCACCGTTTTCACGTGCCTGGTCGAATAGTAGGTCTCCCACGCCGACCGGTAGGCTCGGTCCCACTCCTCGCGCGACATGCGCGGATGCCCCGTGGTGACGTGGTTGACGTCGTACTTGTTCAGGTCCGGATCCATCACAACCCCGGCCTCGTGCAGCTTGCGATGATCCTCGGAGCCGGGCAACGGCGTCAAATAGAAAAATTCGAGGAGGTCAACGGGCAGCTCCTTCTGGATGACCCGGATATCATACAGGATCCTTTCCGGCGTGTCGTTGGGAAAGCCGATAATATAGCCGCAATAGGTCACCACCTTTGCCTGCTTCCAGGCGAGCAGCATCCGGCGGTACTCGGTGATCTTGTTCTGGCGTTTCCTGGCGCCGATGAGGCTGTCCGGGTTGATGTTCTCGAGCCCGATGAAGACGCGCTTGACGCCGGCCCGGGCGGCTTTCTCGATGAAGTTTGGGAGCCGGTGGCACAACGTATCCACCTGGATGGTGAGACTCATCTCCAGTTTTTCGACCTCGCGCAGGTGGATGAGTCGATCCATGATTGGCTCCCAGTCCTTGTTGCGAGCAAAATTGTCGTCGGTGATGAAGAACCGGTGGAGACCCTGGGCGAGGTTCGCCCGCACGATCCGCTCTACGTCATCGGGTGAGCGCCGCCGCGATTTGCGCCCCTGGACGTTGATGATCGTGCAGAAGGAGCAGGTAAAGGGGCAGCCCCGCCCGGCATCGAAGCTCGTCGTCGAGCCTGCGGTCAGCCTAACCCTTTCGGCCGGCAGCAGTGGCATCGCGGCCCCTTCGAGGTCCGGCAAATCGCTCATGAAATTGTAGAGCGGCGCCAGCCTCCCCTCCAAGGCGTCGCGCAACACCTGACCCAGGCGGCCTTCGGCCTCGCCGGCGAACAACGAGATGCCCATCTCTGCGGCGCGTTGAACTTCGGGGTCGCGCTCTTTGAGCATGGCGATGGTGCCGGAGACGTGAAAGCCGCCGGTCACGACCATGATGCCGCGGCGCCGCAGCGGGGCCGCGATGTCGAGCGCCCGCGGAAACTGGTTCGACTGGACGCCGACCAACATTACTATCCCGGCGTCGGCGCCTTCGACGAGCGAGGCGATCCGCGCCGGGCGGATGCGCGTGTTGGATTCGTCGAAGGCGTGGATCTCCATTACGATGTCGTCGCCGAGCTCCTTTTGTTCGGCGCACTCCAGCGCGAGCCCGTACAATACGGCGAGCGAGTTCGAGGGAATCGCCGAGCGAAACCACTGGATGACGTAGCCGTCATCGTCGTAGTGCGACGGCTTGATGAGGACGAGGCAGAAACGTCGCTTCTGCCTTCCATTAGGCTCAATCACGATGCACCTTTACCGAAGAGATCGAAACCGTAAAAGCCACGGGGTGATTTACCAGGAGCGCACAAACTGCCCCGCCGGCCGCCTGCAAGCTAACTTCGAGTGGATGGCTGTCTGCCAACCAAGCCCCACCCCCAATTAACGGGGAGCAGGGTATCCACTGGTTAACTTACGTGTCAACCTGAATTCTGTTCATAGGTAAGATTATCGTCATCCGGATTTCGTGACGGTCGCATGAATTCCACCAAGCTATTGCCGAAACCTGACAGGGTCAACTGACGCCCGACAGAGCGCGCCGTCAGTCCTTTATCTTGCTCAGAAGAAGGCCCGCCGTCCCCTTATTTAGCCTCTCGAGCGCCTGGTACTGCTCCATCGCCGCACTCTTATTCTTTATACTTACCTATGCCAGGCCCAGCCGAAGGGCATCCTCTACCTGCTGGTTTACCACCGGTTTGGGCTGAACAGGTTCGGCTTCAGTGTCCGGGTTCCGTGCTGCGCGTCGCGGCTGATTCGCTCGGGGGCGTCGTCGTCCGGGTTGGTTAGCCGGGCGCTTTCCAATCTCGGCCGCACCGCCCTTAATATCCTGTGCCAATAAGGTGCTACCGCCGGCAAGTATCAGAATCATAACTAATACGCCAAACCTTATCCACGAGTGTAAGCGAGGTGTCATCATCTTCGCTCCAAATCCTGAAAGATGCCGTCGGTTCATTCCGCCAACTGAAAAGATGCCGCAAGAAGCCGCGACCTTTATCTGTGGTGAGAATATGCCATAACTTGGTTGCGGTGAGAAATGGCTTACGGCGCGTTTATAGACGGGCACATCTACCCGAAGAGGACATGTTGACCGGTTGACAGGCCGTACCTTTCCGCGCGATGATGGGTGCACATCAACAGCGTCCTGCTCGAAGAGGCCATTAGCGACCTCAGGAGGGTGGGATAAAGAAATTTACTGCGCTGCCAAAGTTTTTCGGTTAATTTGCGAATGATGCCGGTGGCGCTCCGCTAGCTCAAATCTCTCCCCTACGAACCCAGTCCACATCTCAAGGTCTACTCTTATGAAGCTTTGCCCTACCTGCCAGCAGTGTTACGAAGATGCGTATGCTTTGTGCATTTATGATCAAGCGGCGCTCGCTCCGTCGCGACCGGGCACGCGCCTCATCACCCAGAAATACAGCTTGGACCGTCTGCTTGCCCGCGCCGGCACGAGTGACATCTATGCAGGCACGCACCTTGAAACGGACCGCCCTGTTGCTATCAAACTCCTCCTGCCCGATTCGGTCACCGACCCGGAAGCACTCAAACAGTTCCGGCGAGAGGCACTGGCTGCCGCCCACCTCAACACCCGCGTTAATCATCAGCGTGTAGCCAAGACGTATGACTACGGGTTGTTGCCGGATGGCACAACTTACATTGTCACCGAGTTAGTCGCCGGACAAACCTTGCGCGCGTACATGGACGGTATCGGACCGCTTCCTACAGCCTCCGCCGTCCGCCTTGCACGGCAGGTAGCGGATGGGCTGCAGGCCGCGCATCACTGTGGCGTTGTGCTCGGCGACCTCAAACCGTCCAACATTATTGTGGCACAGGATTATCACGAGCGCTTAGAGGCAAAAGTTACTGATTTCGGTTTCGCCAAGCTCCGCAGGCAACCCTTGGTAGGTAAAGATGTGTTCACTCCTACGGAACCGCCTACCGGTGAGTCATGCTACATGGCGCCCGAGCAGCGTGTGGGCCGCAATTTCGATGAGCGCTCCGATATCTATAGCCTCGGCGTGATTCTCTATGAGATGCTTGCCGGGAGAGTGCCCCTCGACGTACCGGCAGGGACGGCATCTGCCCTTAAAACGGAAGGGCCGCCATCGCTCACAGAATTTCGTCCGGATGTGCCGGAGCAATTGTCTAAACTCGTGATGCAATCGCTGGACGGAAGGGCTTCGGCGCGACCGTACACGGCGGCAGAGGTTGCGCGTCAATTGCGGATGGTTGAGAAACCGGAGCCGCTTGCTTCGCGGGATATGTTCAATCCTAATGTCACGGCTTTGGCCGGCCCGCCCCCCGGCAGTGCAATAAGTACGCCACCCCCAGCTTACACGATTCCGCTGCCTGCCCCTGTTCAGAAGGTTGATTCACCTGTCCAAGAGTACGAATTGGAAGATTACCGCCCGAATTACCTCCCAATTAAAGATCCGGACGTGCTGCCGGAAGATCATCATGACGCGTCAAATGAGGTCACCGCCAGTGCCGCCACCGCTCATGAGGCAGCCGTCGAGCAAGCGATCGAGCGTACGGACTCGCCGCTATGGGCAGCCTCATCATCGCCCATAGAAGTTGACATGGGAGCGCCAGCGCTGGTCGATTCAAATATAGCTAACACACCCGTCACAGGACGGCATCGCCTGTTCGTCTACGCCGGCTTCGGTGTGGTGGCGATCGTCTTCGGCGTCATCAGCGGTCTGTGGCTCATTCCGCGGCTCGTGCCCTTGCTGCTTACATCAGCCTCGCCTGCCGTTTCGGTCCAAGCGCCTCCGCCAGTCGTCAGCCCGCCTCAACAGGTAACAACCACCTCTACCACCATCTCAGAAAGCCTGCCCGCTGCAGGGGCAGACGGCTCACCGCTCGTCAAAACAGAGGGTTTGCTGCCTGTAAAGACAGACAGCTCACCGATTGTGGAGGCTAAAAGTTTGCGGCCGGCGGAGACTAAAAGGCCGCAGCTTGCGAAGAAAGAACGTGCCGCACTGCTGGCGGCGCGCGACCAATGGTTAGCGGCGACCAACACGCGGGATGTCGAGAAACAGATGATCCTCTATATGCCAAAGGTGGACACTTTTTACCGCTCGCACAACGCCTCACGCGCCGACGTGCGCGCTCATAAGAGTCATGTTTTTGCCAAGGCGCGCTCGATTGACATGCGCGCGAGCGAGCCTGAGATCACGCTCGACGGCGACGGCCGCACGGCGACCATGCTCTTTCGTAAACAGTACGTGATCAAAGGCAAACAAAACATCCGTGGGGAAGCCGTGCAGGAGTTGCGGTGGCTGAAGACGGACGCCGGCTGGAAGATCATCGGCGAGCGCAACGTGAGCGAGAGCGCTCTGAGAAAAAATATGGGAGACAATAAGAGTCAGCGCGCGGAGGCCAAAACGCAGTTCTCACGGCGGCGCGACTCACCGCCCGGGGCCGGCATTCAGCGCGTCGCGAGACGTACGGGGAGGGCCAGTGGGTAGCCAAAGATGGTGGGTAGGGAAGGTGATTACCAATCTCTTTGAGGCGGCAGCATAGATGGGTAATCGTTCCCATCCGTATGCCGGCTCAAGTAAGGTTTTCCAACACAATCAGGTATGGTCCATGAGGGCCATTAAGGTATTAACTTCCGCCCGCTTACCGCTTTCGATCGCGTCGAAGGTGGTAACCTCAAGCCGCCCTCGCGGCAACTCTCCGCATTTTTCTGGAAGCCAAATTCGATTGCCAGTTTTGTACTATTGGGTGCTCCGGGGTGCCGGCGCCTGGCGACAACCCGTAATGGGCTCTCCCCAAAGTGCCCGGCAATAAGAGGTATAGATATCTCCCCAAGTGATAGCGAGCTTTACCAAAGGGGAGGTGGGAAGTGACCATAAAAGATTGGAAACAATTCACCCCATTCTATTTTTATACGTCGGTCACGCTCTGCTTAGCCGGAGCGGCAGCCATGACCGAAGTGCGCTCGCCCATCAGTATCTTACTGCTGCTGCTCTGTGGCTTCTTGAGTTGGGGGCTCGTCGAATACGCCCTTCATCGCTCCCTTTTCCACCATCACCCACGGTCTGAATCCTCCCGCCGGTTTATCTACGCACTGCACCTGTCACACCATGAGTACCCGCAGGCCGTAGACCGACTTTTTGTGGGTCTACGGATGAGTGTGCCCATCGCGGCATGCTACTGTCTGCTTCTGTGGGCGATGCTGGGAAACTGGCACCCCGTGGTTTACCTTTTCGCAGGGTTAATCGCCGGCTACTTCAGCTACGAGTGGCTACATTATCAAGCACATCACGGTCGCCCACGCCGGCGGCTCTTCAAGTATTTAAAAAAGTACCATCTGCTGCATCATCACCGGACGCCCGGTCTGCGTTTTGGGGTCACCTCCCCGTTTTTCGATTATTTGTTCGGTACGTACCGCCCGGTGAGTAATGCCGCGCCCCGAGCTGCAAAACAGATGACAGGGAGTCCTCATGCTTGACCATGATTGTTGAAACAACGTCCGGCCGGACAAGCATATTGAGCTGCCCCTGAGCAGAATAAATGGACAGACTTCATCCGACTATGCCCCCGATTTTAGCAACCAACCGACGGTTCATTACCAGGGTAGATTATGAGAGTTCACCAGTATCTTCCGATTTGTCTCGGGCCTGTTTTCTATCTCACTTTTGCTTTCATCACGTTGTGTGCGCCTCCGGCAGGCGATGCGCAGCAGAGGACCGGTACGCCGGAAGTGCCACCCGCGTCCAAACAAACTCCACCGCAGCGTCTGGCCGCAAACGGGGATGAGCCTATTATTGTCAATACCGACTTAATCTCACTCAACGTGACGGTGACAGACATCCGCGGCCGGTACATCTCAGGATTAAACAAGAACGCCTTCACCGTGATCGACAACAAAATACCGCAGGAAATCACTTTCTTCAGTGACGATGATGTGCCCGTTAGTCTTGGTATTGTCTTCGACTTTTCGGGCTCGATGAGCGGTGACAAGATCAAGCGCTCCAGAGAGGCTTTATCTCGCTTTCTTGAGACAAGTCACGAGCGAGATGAGTATTTCCTCATCGGCTTCAACTCGCGCCCGCAACTCCTGCTTGATAAAACTCGCGACAGCAAGGCTGTTTTAGACAAGCTTACATTCGTGCACCCGCACGGGGAAACGGCCTTCTATGATGCCTGTTACCTGGGTGTCGAGAAGGTTACCCACGGAACACACCCAAAGCGCGCCATCCTCGTCATTAGCGACGGGCAGGATAACAACTCGCGCTACACATTCAGGGATTTACGGCGCTTATTGAAAGAGTCGGACGTGATTATTTACGCCATCGGTATCGAGGGCGCAAATGACGGCTTGCTCGGCATGCAGGGTCAGGCGATCCTGGATGAAATTGCCGCGGTTTCAGGCGGCATGGCATTCTTCCCGAGCACCGCGGCCGAGATGGATAACGTCTTCGAGCGTATCGCCGTAGAACTACGTCATCAGTACGCGATAGGTTACAAACCCACGAACTTCACGGGTGATGGCAAGTGGCATCACGTCAAAGTCAAGGTGACACCGCCGCGCGGATTTCGGTATCTATCCGTCCGCAGCCGTGGGGGGTATTACGCGATCACGAATCCGCGCTAGGACGCGATCACGAATCTGCCCAACCTTACATTTGAATCCGGGCAAAATAGTTGATGTGATTTCATCATCACCCGTCACAGTAGCCGCCAGGGTGAGCGTGCGCTTCTTCAAGCGATACACTTCTAAAGCACGTGATTCAGGATTCGCGTTGGTCACGGCATTATCCATTAATTGTCGAGCGTCACGACTCTAGAAACAAAACAGTCTCACGATACGGGAACACCCATTAATATTGACTCATTGCTTCTTCATGAGACTGCCGATGTAGAGTGCGACGCCGCGCCTTTGCTCATCGGTCGCGTCTTTGAGACGGCTGCCTACAGTTTTCGCAATCTCTTCGCTGGAGAGCTGGCGCTCACTTAATGGCGGGCCGCTGCTTAAGGGTTTATCCCCTCGCTCGCCATGGCAACTGGAGCACCGCGCAACGAAAAGCGCTTTCCCGACACCTGCCAGCCTCTCGCGCTCCTGCCTGTCGAGTTCTGTTTTAACCAGATGAGCCCGTTCGGTATTCGTGCTCTGAGTAACCAGTAAGGCGCTCGATCCAATCAGCGCGGCGATGAGAATCAGGGGTTTTATAGTACCGACCATGATCCCGGCCCTCCAATCTCAACCAACCCACCCCGAACCTGTGCAATTGAATACAACGGTTATGTCAATCAAGCTGCTGACAGATCCGTTCTGATAACTTTATGATCATAGCGCAGTTTCATGCGAAAAGCGCCAGCTCGCCTATTGACCCGCTACCAGAATTGGCATAAAAACAGCTGATGCGCGAGGACAATCGAAGCCAGATCGCCGTCCCCTTCTGAGATGGCGGCATAAATAAGGAAGTCGTTCGCGCCCTTCGCTGTCTCAAAACTTATATTCGCGACAAAATCAGGTTTTACGCTCCGGCCCTGGTAGCCCAATGAATCAATTCTCATCATCTTTGAAGAAAATAAAGGTCGAGTTCCCGGGATTTTTCGACTTACAGGTTAACGGCTTTGCCGGCGTGGATTTTAACAGTCCCGACATTACGCCTGACCAGCTGCATCAAGCTACCGGCCGGATGAGGGCGACGGGGGTCACTCGTTATTTGCCGACCCTCATTACCTCTTCCCTTGAGCGTTTTTCTCGTTGCGCCCAAGCCCTATTGAAGTCCCCCGATCCGGTTATCGCCGGTATCCACATGGAGGGGCCCTACATCTCCCCGCACGAGGGCGCACGGGGAGCGCATCCGCGCGACCATATTATTGAGCCATCCGTTGGGGATTTTCAGCGCCGTCAGGAGTCTGCCGCAGGCCGCATTGTTCTCGTGACCCTGGCCCCTGAAATTCCCGGCGCACTTGAGTTGATCGAATATCTCGTCGAGGCAAATATTCGTGTCGCCATCGGACATACCGACGCCTCACCAGAAAAGATCTGCGATGCTATTCGAGCCGGCGCTACACTTTCGACTCACCTCGGTAACGGCTGCGCGCCTGTGTTGCCGCGGCATCCAAATTTAATCTGGGAGCAGATAGCTTCCGACGAGTTGTTCGCCAGTATCATTGCCGACGGACATCACCTGCCGGCTGCTACCGTCAAGTCTATAGTGCGCGCTAAGTCGCCATCCCGCACGATGCTCGTGACAGACGCCGTAGCCGCCGCCGGGTGTGAGCCAGGCTCTTATACGCTCGGTGATGCCCGTGTCGTGTTGAGCGTAAACGGTCGTATCTCAGCGCCCGGCTCGCCGCACCTCGCCGGTTCCGCCCTCGCCATGCCCGTCGCCGTAGCCAATACTGTGCGATTTACAGGATTGCCGGTCGTCGAAGTCTTACCGATGGCTTCCACCCTGCCCGCGTCTTACATGGGCATCGAGCCAGTCGGACGTGTCTTAGCAGAGTGGGATCAGGAGAGTTACCTGTTGACTGTCAATAGAGTAATGACGGACCCTCTTTAAGACCTGCAACAGGAGCGCGGCTTCAATCTTGCTAATGTCGGCAAGTACACGTGGATCCCATTTATGGCTTTGGCCTGGGGAATACCGCGAGCGGCGCGCTCCCACGCTACCTGATCGGCCGGGGCTGGTCTGTCAATCGTGCCCGAAAAACAACCATGCTCGATGCTTCCTGCCTCATTCCGGTCTTCTGTCTTCTTGCGACAAGGGTGAGCAGCCCCACCCTGGCGCTCGTTCTAATTACAGAATTAATGTTCTGCCACTCCGCCCGGGAGAGCATTACGCGCCCCGCAGAGGTCTTTCCCAGGCGTGTGGTGGGAACGGTTTCGGGCTTCGGCGGGGCGCTTGGCGGGTTGGCCGGGGTCATGACGCAACTTGGCATCGGATAGTCGGTGCAGAACCTATCTTTCGCGCCTATCTTCGCGGTATGCTCTGTTATATATTTATTGGCCCTCGGTTTGGCGCACTGGCTTGTTGGAGAATTGGGGCCCGTCAACTGTCGGGATGAGCTGCCGTACAGGGGAGCACCGGCAGAACTTTCTAAACGCGCGGCGCTCATGATCCGAGCCGCCGCGACGGCAGCGCATTGATGCTAATTTGGGCCTTAGATTTACTCGGGCAGAAAGGACTGGGAAATAACCATGCATGTAAGCTCTCTTGCCGGAAAGCCTGCTGTCAGATCAATGCTCGTCAACGTGCCTCGGCTGGTGGCGGCCTATTATACTGAGTTGCCCGACGTTTCGGTGCCCGAACAGCGGGTCGCCTTTGGTACGTCGGGGCATCGCGGCTCCTCATTCAATCGCAGCTTTAACGAAGCGCACATCCTGGCGATCAGCCAAGCCATCTGTTTATACCGCCAGCAGCAGAAAATCACCGGCCCACTCTTTCTCGGTATCGACACACACGCGCTGTCCGAACCGGCTAAAGCCTCCGCGCTCGAAGTTCTCGCGGCCAACGGCGTCGAGGTCATGGTTGATGAGAGGGATGGCTACACGCCGACGCCGGTTATCTCACACGCAATCCTCACTTATAACCGCGGGCGTAAAGAGGGGCTGGCCGATGGTATCGTGATCACGCCTTCGCACAACCCGCCGGAGGACGGCGGCTTCAAGTATAACCCGCCACACGGCGGGCCGGCGGACACGGCCGTTACGAAATGGATTGAGGAGAAGGCGAACCAGTTGCTCGCCGACCGGTTGCAAGGTGTCTCCCGCGTCACTTACGAGCGCGCCCGCGGCGCGGCGACGACTCACCGTTATGATTACGTCAGCTCTTACGTCGGCGATCTCGGCGCGGTGATTGATATGGAGGCGATTCGCCGTGCCAATCTCAAGCTCGGCGTTGACCCGCTGGGCGGCGCGGGAGTCGCATACTGGGGCCCGATCTCCGGACGCTACGGATTTGATATCACGGTCGTCAACGAGGCGGTCGACCCGACGTTCGGTTTCATGACGGTTGACTGGGACGGCAGGATCAGGATGGACTGCTCATCGCCTTACGCGATGGCGGGACTGATCGCGCTCAAGGACCGCTTCGACCTTGCTTTCGGCAATGACACGGATAACGACAGGCACGGGATCGTCACCCGCAGTGCCGGACTGCTGAATCCTAACCACTACCTCGCGGTCGCCATCTCGTACCTCTTCGGCCACCGTACCGACTGGCCGGGGCAGGCTGCCGTCGGCAAAACACTCGTGAGCAGCAGCATGATTGATCGCGTGACAGCGAAGCTCAACCGGCGACTCTTTGAAGTGCCGGTCGGGTTCAAGTGGTTCGTCGACGGCCTGCTCGACGGCTCGCTCGGCTTCGGCGGCGAGGAGAGCGCCGGCGCATCGTTTTTGCGGCGCGACGGGACGACCTGGACAACGGACAAGGACGGCCTCATCCTCGGGCTGCTGGCGGCGGAGATAATGGCAAAGATGGGGCGCGATCCGGGTGAGCTTTACGGCGAGCTGACGAGTGAATTCGGCTCCCCCGTCTATGAGCGGATTGACGCGCCCGCGACGCCCGAGCAAAAGGCGATCCTGCAAAAGCTCTCGCCCGATCAGGTCCCGGCCACCGAGCTGGCCGGGGAGAAGATCGTTGCGAAGCTGACAAGGGCGCCGGGCAACGGTGCCGCGCTCGGCGGGCTGAAGGTTGTTATCGAGAACGGCTGGTTCGCTGCCCGGCCGTCGGGCACCGAGAATGTCTATAAGATCTACGCCGAGAGCTTCCTTGGCGTAGATCACCTGCGCCGCATCCAGGAAGAGGCCCAATCGCTCGTCGCACGGGTTTTTGCGTCCAACGCGTAAGCAGAGAAACTCAGGGGGTAAACTTTCGATATGAAGGTGATTATTCTTGCGGCGGGCTACGCCACGCGTCTTTACCCGCTCACGCTGCACCAGCCGAAGCCGCTGCTCGTAGTAGCGGGCAAGCCGATGATTGAGCATGTGCTGGGTAGCCTTGCGCCAATCCAGGGCATCGACCGCATTTACGTCATCACGAACGCCAAGTTCAGTGACCAGTTCCAAAAGTGGGCGGACAATTACGCCAGGGAAAAAGCCGGCCCCCCGCTCACCGTCATCAACGACGGCTCGACGGACGACTCGAACAAGCTCGGGGCCATCGGCGACCTGCGCCTTGCCCTGACGCACGAGGGGATCGACGATGACCTTATCGTGGCGGCCGGAGACAACCTGTTCAACCGCGGCTTAGAGGGGTTCGGTGAATTCTCCCGCCGTAAGAGCGCACCGGTGCTGGGAGTTTATGACGTCGGAGACCTCGAAGAGATTAAGAAGTATAACGCCATTGAAACGGACGACGACGGGCGGATCACCTTCTTCGAGGAGAAGCCGGCGCGGCCCAGGAGCACCCTTACCGGCATCGCGCTCTATTACTACCCAAGGTCCGCGCTGCCGTTGATCGAGCAGTACGTGAGGGAAGGGAACAACCCCGACCAGCCGGGCCGTCTCGTAGAGTGGATGTATCGCCGGACGCCATTCTACACGTGGCGCGTGCCGGGCTTGTGGTATGACATCGGCTCTAAAGAAACCCTGGAAGAAGCAGACCGGATTTTTGGGAAGGGGAGTTAGGAGCGGGCGTCGGATTGCAGAAGACCACCCGGTATCCGTGAGCGTGGCAGAGCTGTGGCAGTTTACAGTTAAAACAAGCATCAAAGGAGGCATGGCACAATGGCGGTCACCGTAAAAAAGATCGCGCTTTGGCGAAGCGAAGTCGAGAACAGGCCAGGAGTTCTTGCTCATACCCTCGAACCGTTGGCCAGCGCCGGCGCAGACTTACAAGTGATCATGGGCTATCGCTATCCTGGCAACGAAAGCAAGGCGGCCATCGAGCTGTATCCGGTTTCGGGCAAGAAGTCAGCCGCCGCCGCACAGGCGGCGGGGCTCAGTTCCTCGCCCATCCCCACCTTACTGGTTGAGGGAGACAATCGGCCGGGATTGGGACACGGCATTGCCCAGTTGCTTGCTGAAGCAGGAATCAACCTGGACTTCCTGGTTGCGCAAGTGATTGGTAATAAATATTCGGCAGTTTTTGGCTTCGAGAGTGAGGCGGACGCGAGCACAGCGGCCACTCTGATTAAGAAGGCGACAGGAACAAAGAAAGCCGGCGAGAAGAAGGGGGGCCGCAAATGAGCCACGCGAAAGCGTATGTATGCTCGATCCTGATGCAGCATAAGAAGAGTTGCGAATATAGATTGCTGACTGATCTGGCGGTAGCGCCGACTGAAGAGGAGGCGCTCGTTCATGCGGCGCTACTGGCGCATCCGGGGCACGGCGGGATTGATGACTGGATCGTCTTGAACAAACAGGTGCAAGAGCTGGACCGCGAAGCAATCGAGCGGGCCGCCTCAGAGGTTCTCGGCTGGAGCAAGCCTGACAACGCGGCGGGAGCCGGCGCGGGCTGATCGATCGTGCCCTGACATTAATCACTACGACCGCCAATCCGGTCAGCAAGGAATGGCGTGGCGCATGTGGTGG
>CAYLJO010000114.1:0-20073 GCA_964383905.1 uncultured Blastocatellaceae bacterium | reverse complement strand
TTGCAAACTATATAATCGCTTGTCACGTCAATTCCTACGATAGATGGGATCTGCGGAGACGCGCATTGGCCTCTGCCGGACCTCTTTTGCTTGCCCTTTGCCTTCTGTTTCTCCTCTGTGTCCTCTGCGTCCTCTGCGGTTCAATTTTTTTTTGCAGTTCGGCCGCACTCATTTGAGAACCGCTATCATGAAGTATCTGTCTGTCATTGAATGGATCTGCCTGCTACCCGTCCTGGGCGGCTCGGTCTTTAGTCTCCTCTGCCTGTGGGCGGTGGCGCGCTTTCAAAGGCGACCGGTGGCGGCCGATGCGACGGCTTGGCCGGCGGTCAGCATCCTCAAGCCGGTCCACGGGCTGGAGAAGAATCTACGCCGTAACCTCCGCAGCGCTTGCCTTCAGGACTACCCCTCATATGAAGTCGTCTTCTCGGTGCAGCGCCCGGACGATCCCGCGCTGCCACTGCTCGAGGAGATTCAACAGGAGTTCGGTGCCGACAGGGTCACAATCGTGGCTGATGAACAACGGCCGGGCTCGAACGGTAAGATCAACAACATGGTGGGCGCCCTTCCGCATGCGCGCTACGACCTGCTTGTCATCAGCGACAGCGACATCCGCCTCAAGCCATGCTACCTGAAGGCCGTCGTCGCGCCGCTCTCGGACCAGGGCGCAGGTTTTGTTTGCACGCCGTACAAAGCGGTTGAGGCCCGGACCTGGTTCGAGAAGATGGAGCTGCTCTCGCTGAACGCTGACTTCATGCCGAGTGTTGTATTTGCCTATGAGACAGGCGCATCGTTGCTTTGCCTGGGAGCTTCGATTGCGCTCCGTCGCAGCACGCTCGATAAGATTGGCGGTCTGGCGAATCTCGCCGACTACCTGGTGGAAGACTACGAGATGGGACGGCGCATCGCCGGTCTCGGACAGCGCGGCGTGCTCGTACCCCCCTTCGTTGAGACCATGGTTGATCTGCAAACACCGGCCCAATGGTGGAAGCACCAGGTTTACTGGGATCAGAACACGCGGTCGGCCCGGCCGGCCGCCTTTTTCTGCACTTTGCTCATCCGCGCGATTCCCTTCGCCCTGTTCTTCGCCTTGTTACGCCTCGCCGACCCCCTCGGACTGGCAGTCCTCGCCGGGAGTCTGGCCATCCGTCTATCGACGGCGGGCGTGATCCTCGGGTGGGGGTTAGGGGATCGCGAGGGCCTGCGGGCGCTGCACCTGCTGCCCGTGCGAGACATCGCCGGGCTTGTCTCCTGGCTTTTGGCCTTCACACGGCGGACGACCAGTTGGCGCGGGAGTGAATTCCTGCTCACCCGTGATGGGCGTTTAGTGGCGAAGGAATAGCGCGAATGCTCAAGCTCATTGGCCGCCATCTGAGCGGCGAGATTAGCAAACGACTATTGAGGATAGATGAGACCATGCTCCGCGTCTTAATTGTCACACTCATCGCCACCCTCTCCGGCGCCCTCGGCGAGATCATGATGCGGCGGGGAATGCAGACCGTCGGGCCGTTGGAGAGCTACGCGCTGCTCGATCTACTCTCCTACTTCTGGCGGGCGTTATGCCAGCCCTACGTCATCGGTGGCACTGTGCTGAGCGCCGTATTTTATTTCGCTTTGTTAGCCACCCTGTCGTGGGCAGACGTGACGGTGGCCGTCCCGCTCACCGCCCTGGAGTACGTCTTTGTCACTTTTCTTTCCGTGCTGATCCTCAAGGAAGCCGTGCCGTCCCTGCGGTGGCTCGGTATTGCCATGATCGTCGTCGGCGTTATCCTGATCGGCATCGGCGGCGAAGCGGGCGTCGGGGAAACACGCTCGGTAGTCACGGGTAAAATTTCTACCCTGGGCACAGCCAATTCGCCCCATGTGAAGAAATGAGTTGGGAAATACTGCCCAGCAAAGGGGCTTCGACCGATGCGAATCCTTGCCATCTCGGGGAGTCTGAGAGCCGCTTCCTCGAACACAACCCTCCTTCGGGCCGCGGTCACCTTGGCCCCGGAAAGTGTCGAGATCACTGTTTATCACGGGCTCGCCGACCTCCCGCACTTCAATCCTGACGCTGACGGGGAAGCCGCGCCGCCGCCGGTCATAGACTTTCGCTGCCAGTTGCGGGCGTCTGACGGCGTCCTGATCTCAAGTCCGGAATACGCCCACGGCGTACCGGGCGTGCTCAAGAACGCGCTCGATTGGCTGGTCGGGAGCGGCGAGTTCGTCGGCAAACCCGTCGCGCTTATCAAGGCGTCACCACGCGCGACACACGCGCAGGCGTCTCTCACGGAAACACTCACTGTGATGTCGGCAATCATCGTTACCGGGGCGTCAATCACAGTGCCGCTCGCAGGTAAGAATCTCGACGCGGAGGGTATGGTCCGGGACGCGGAAGTCTCCGGCGCGTTGCGCTCGGCCATCATGGCCCTGGCGCACGCTATCGAGGCCGGCCAGGCCGAGGCTGCGGGTGGCTAAAATCGCCGGGCGGGAACTGCTTAAGGCTCTTACTTGTAGCTTTTTAGCGCACTCACTTCGTCCTCATAAATATCGAATACCGTCAGAAGCTTTGTGATCGCCATCAGGTCCTGAATCTTCCTGTTGATGTTGAGAAGTTTTAGCTCACCCCCCTCCCGGGTGACCGTCATGTAACCCGAGACAAGGTCGCCGATCCCGCTCGAATCGATGTAATTAACCTCAGCAAGGTTGAGCAAAATCTTCTTCTTGCCCTTCTTCACCAGTTGCCGGATCGCGTTGCGCAGCGTGACGCTGCCTTCGCCAATGGTGATGTTGCCTTTCGAGTCGAGGATCATGACATCCCCGGCCCTACGTTCTTCAATCTTTAAATTGGCCATCGTTGTCGCTCCCTTCCGCTTATCTCATATAGTTGATTCCGAGTCTCAATCTCCCGGCGGTGTGTCCTTTCATGCCGAAGCTCCTGAGGTAAACAACTCACGCCAGACCGATGACCAGAAAGGTCGTATCGTCTTTGGCCGGAGCGCCGATGCGAAAGTTGTCCAACTCCTCAAAAAAGGCCGGTCCGATTTGTCCGACGCCGTGCGCATCAATTCGTGTCAGGCTGCTCATCAATCCTTCCTCCCCGTAGATTTCGCCGGCGGTGTTTTCAGTATCCGTCACCCCATCACTGAAAACGGCCAGACATTCCCCGCCGCCGAATCGAGTCTCTCCGGCTTCATAAAGTGTATTCGGTAGGAGCCCGATGGGCATTCCTCCCACTTCAAACGCCGTGTCCTCAGGTGAGGGGCCTTTTATCCATATGGGGGGAAGGTGTCCGGCGTTGACGTACCGGAGGCGCTCAGCCTCCGCCGAAAGTACACCTATAAATAAGGTCGCGTATGTGCCCATGGGTACAACGGCATGCACCTTCCTGTTAAGTTCCGTGGCGAGTCGTGCGAGATCACTTTCCTTGTGCACGAGAACCCGCAACTCTGTTTGCAGGGTGGTCATCAACAGTGCCGCGCCGACGCCTTTGCCGCTCACGTCCGCCACCCAAAACGCGCACTCACCGGAAGGAAGCATCACGACGTCGTACGTATCTCCGCCGACATCGAAGCAAGCCTGGCTCGTGCCCCATGCGGAGAAGGGCGCCGGCAGCTCAACCGTCCCGGGCGAAGGGAGCAAACGCTGCTGAATATTTCGTGCCAGGTCCAACTCGGTGGAGAGCAGTTGCGCGCGAAAGGCCTCCCGGACAAGCTGCTCACGCTCGACGGCGACCGAGGCGAGCGCGGCGAATGATTCCAGGTATTCAAGGTCGGCGGGTGAGAACTGACCGGCCCGCGCGTTAATAGCCTGAAGCGAGCCCATCAACCCTCCGTCCGGTTTGCGCAGTGGGACGCAAATCATGTCGCGGGTAGTAAACCCGGTCCGAAGGTCTGTCGCGCGATCGAAGCGCGGGTCGCTTTGCACGTCATTAATGAGCAGACTCTCCCCCTTTTCCGCGACATGCCCGGCGATGCCCCGGCCCCTTTCAAGCACGATTTCATTATGGTCCGAACCGCTCATCTGTCGCGCATGAACCTTACCCGTCCGGAGATCGGTAAGGAATACGGTGGCCCGTTCGCAATCTAGCTGCGCTGAGATTAGGCGGAGAATAGTCTGGAGGAGCTCATCGAGGCCGGCCACGTGATTGAGAGACATACTGGCGGCGACTAACGCCTCTAAACGATGGAGTCGCATATCCGCCGGCGGTTTGCTGAAATCTAGGGGGGCTGGTTCCATCCGAGTCGGTTCTCCGTGAGCTCAAAGACGCTTAGCGGGTATCAGATAATCTGATTTGCAAATTTGTGGTGCTGCCACTCCGAGGGCGAAGGATTGTACTTCAGGAATCAGACCCCGGAGGAGTCACAAGATGATTGATGATTATAGTCGAGAATCAGTTTCGTGCAACCGAAACCTTTGACAGCCACGTTACGCAGTGTGACCCCGGTACTTGCTGAGCCCATGGCCGGAGAAGCTCTACGGGGCGCGTTAGCACACTTGAAAAAGGCTTATGTAAGTTGGTCACCACCGTATACCAGCCGATCAACTGCTATCGGCGCAACGAAGCCCTGGGTCTTTAATCCTCGGCTGTCAAGATCACCTTGATCGCGCCCTCCCTACGGTCTGCGAAGAGTGTGAATCCATCCTGCGCTTGCCGCAGTGGAAACCGGTGTGTTAATAGCGGCCCGATCTCTATTACGCCGGTCGCGATCATTTCCACCGCCATCGGGAAATCGTGCTGGACATCCGGACCTACGCTGTTAAACAGCCGCCCCTCTTTTTTGAAGAAATCACTGAAGGCGAAGTTGTAGTACGGGCGGCATGGCAGGCCGAAAGCAAGCACCGTCCCGTTGCGCCGTACCAGCGACATTGCCAGATTTAAGGTTTCTGTTTGGCCGGCTGCTTCAACCACCAGGTCTGCGCCCTGCTCCATGGTGAGCGTCCGTAGCAGCTCCGTTTGGTCGCAGCATATGGTTTGCGTTGCGCCCATCTTGCGTGAGGCTTCCAACCGCGCCGGCAGGAGGTCCACCGCGATCAGCCGCAGCACGCCCATCCGGCTCAACAGCGCGGTGAATAATAGACCGATCGGCCCCTGGCCCAGGACTACCGCCGTCTGGCCTAAGACATTCGGCAGCTTGAGACAGGCATGGATAACCGTCCCCAGCGGCTGAGCGAGCACCAACCGCTCCGCGGGCCCGTCAGGGATACGGACGGCAAGATCCGGCCCGGAGAGAAAGTACTCGGCCAGGCCGTGATGGCTCTCGTACGGGAGCGCTAAGACGCGCTCCCCCTCTTTCAATCGCCGGCTGCGTGACTGCGCAACCCTTCCAACCAATTCGTGGAGGGAAAGCAAGGGGGGCAGCGGGATCGGTCTCTCGGCAACGGAGGGGTGAGACGTATCCAACAGGAAGAAAGGCAGATCGCTGCCGCAGATACCACCCGCTTCCAATTTGACCAAAATCTGCCCCTCGCCTGCCACCGGGAGGGGCAACTCGATCATCTCCAACCGCCGTGGGCCGGTGATCTGTCCGGCTAGCATTCTCGCCACGTGTTTCCTCCCTAATCTTTGGTCTCGATCAAGTAACGACCTCCGGCCTCGCTTTGCCTGTCCGGCGATACCCTGTGAGCTGTAAGCTGACGGTACCCATCCGGGAATTTGTTACTCGCAAATCAGTATCCGGAGCGCCAGGTCAATCCGACAGCCGCAGCCTAACAGATCGTTAGGGCACGGTACACTTATTGACACTGCCGTCCGATAAAACTTCCGATCCCGGCCGGCACCGGGACGGTAAATTTTATGGAAAATCAGCCGACCCTTGACAATATCTTAATTTAGACCTAGTCTAACCAGCGCCATGACTGCCGATGAGCACTCCAGGATTGAATTACGGTTGCGCAAAGCCGGACTGAAGCTCACCCCGCAGCGCTACGCCGTGCTCGATTATTTGGTCCGCAGCCGTATCCACCCGACGGCCGAGCAGATCAGGGCAGATTTGAACCGGCGATTCCCGCGCGCCTCACGGGCGACCGTTTACAACGCACTCAACGCGCTCCGTGACGCCGGTCTCATTCACGAAGTTTATATGGATGATGCGGTGGCCCGCTACGACGCCAACGTCGATCCGCATCATCATTTCATCTGCCGCAAGTGCGGCAAACTTGAAGACATCCCGCGCGACGCCGTCGGCGCGTTATCTCACCGCGGCTTGCCGCCGGATTATCATGTCGAAGATTACGACGTCGTGCTGAGGGGTGTCTGTCCCGCATGCGGTGGACGGCGCACAGCCGGGTTGTGAGTTGGCTGAAAGGAAGGAAGAAACCGATTCGTGCCAAGCGCTACCGTGGCCGGAGCGAATGCCGCTCCATACCGGTACCGGGCTGTACGGAGGATCATACGACCGGGGACTATTCATTCAAGGCTTCATGACAAGGGGTTACAACTCTCAACCACCCAAAGAAAGGAGCATTATGAAAACCACGACGCGCATCAAGCTACTCGTCATCCTCGCCTTCACCACAGCCTTTGCCCTCCTCCTGCTCATCAACCCCCGCGCCGGTGCCCAGAAGCCTGACCCTCAGCAACAGTCTTCCTTCACTCCGGTCATCGAAGAGCCTTTCTCGGTCGTCATGGCCCGCGACAAGTCCGCCAAGTCGCGCGTCATGGCTGAGCACCAGAGGTTGCTCGACGAGCGTTATGATCTCCGCCGGCGCGTTGATGAGAACGTGCGGATGACGCGCGGCAAACCCATCCCGGTCGGCCCCACCGCCCGGCTCAAAAATGGTGTGACCTGGGAGCAACTCGGGCGGATGTCGCCCGAAGAGATCAGGGATAAGGATCTCTTCCCCTATCTTCCCCTGCCGCACGTCAACCATCCGGTCGGCGGCATGGTCTTTCCGCAAACGGAAATCAAAGCATTACCACGCCTTGAGCGCTTCGACATGGACTTCGATCTGCCGGACTGGTTCCTCCCGGAGTTCCCGCCCGCGATCTTCCTGAGCACACGGCCTGACCTGGGCGACGTCTCCAAAGGGCAGGTCGTCACCATTGATAACTTCTATGAGCTGTTCAACGGCATCCTCAATCCGAAGCAGTTGGATGGGTTGCGCCTGCTCGTGACGCAGTTTCCGCAACAGCAGTTCAACGCCACGGCCGACCGCAAGACGGAGAAGGCTGACGGCATGAGAGGCGTGGCCTGCTTCGATTGCCATGTCAACGGCCATACATCCGGGGCGATGCATCTGGTCGGCGATATTCGCCCGCAGGAGAATCGCCGTCGCATCGACACCCCGTCCTTGCGCGGGGTCAACATCCAGCGCCTGTTCGGCTCGCAGAGGGCGCTGCGCACGGTCGAAGATTTCACGGAGTTCGAGCAGCGCGCCGCATATTTTGATGGCGATCCGGTGATCGCCACCAAGAAGGGGATGAACATGCTGGAGCGCGGGTCGCAGATTCATGCGATGGGAGAGTTTCAGGAGTTACTGGATTTCCCGCCCGCGCCGAAATTGAACATCTACGGGCGGCTGGATCGGGCCAAGGCGACGGCGGCGGAGGCGCGCGGCGAAGATCTGTTCTTCGGCAAGGCGAACTGCGTGGTGTGCCACACGCCCCCGGCCTACACCGACAACATCATGCACGACCTCCAGGTCGACCGCTTCTACAAACCGCGGATGGAAGGCGGGATGTTGATGACCAAGCAGGGGGCGATTAAAACCTTCCCGTTGCGCGGGGTTAAGGAATCGCCGCCGTATCTGCATGACGGGCGTTTGTTGACACTTGAAGACGCGGTGGAGTTCTTCAATTTGGTGCAGCAGTTGAATCTGAGCGCGCAAGAGAAGGCAGATCTGGTCGCCTTCCTACGCGTCCTCTAGGACTGAACAGTGGGAAGCCATTCTGCCGGCAAATGAAGAAGGCGCTTTATCGAAGCGCCTTCTTCATTTCTGATCTATTATAGCGATTTGCATTTGTGTGCGACGGTACTTCTCTCTCAGTGCCCCCTCTGTCCAGCACAGGCACGACTTCTTCTTTTTCTCCCAAGCTTTGGCTCTTGCTGGGCCTCTCTTGTTTGTTCTTTGTTTCCCCTGTTCCCCCTCTGTGCCCTCTGTGGTTCAAATCTCCTCCTTCTATACATCCAAGTGAGATATGCTTTAGTTCTGTGTTAGCTGCGCGAATTCCTGCAATTCGCTCTCGTTAAGATCAGAGACCGCCCAATAATTCATCCCTGATTTGGCCCAGTGGATCACGTTGAAGCCCTGCTTGATCGCCGATCTGTTCCCGACCTCTCGACCATCTGTCGAGGGCCAGATAAACAGATTGATGTAGTGTTTTTGCCGCCCGTATACCAGAGCCGCCACCGCCCTATTCCCGACGTAATCGAGCCGACCCCCGATCAACGGAAATCCCTCGCCGGTAAAGTCCTGCACTCGCGGCGAGAAATCCACCTTGCCGTCGAACCATGGTTTTACCGTATGCGTGTTCGCAGATGGGACATCCACCAGATGATTCACCATCAGCGAGCGGACGTGATCCGAGACAATCTCCCGCGTCAGGAGATCCTCCTCGGAGCGGGCAGGAAGCACCTGCAGCAGGCTCAGAGAAAGGGTGGCAACCAGCACGAGCGAAGCCGCCGCGCCGACGAGTCGCCATGGCATGATCAAATGAGGCCGAGCTTCGGCCTTGCTCGCTTTGCGCAGCGATGACCGAACTCGCTTCCGCAACTCTTCCGGCGGCTTGAAGTAAAGAGAGCCGGCTTTGACCGCAGACCGTAAAGCCTGCTGGGCTTCGTAAGCTTGTGAACAGCCCCCACATGCTTGCAAGTGCTGCTCAATATCCAGATTTCCGACCAGATCCAGCTCACCGTCCAGATAGCCGTGGATTAGGTTTTGCGTCTCATGACATCTCAATTGGAATCTCCCTCTGCATGCTGCTGCTCAAGCTTTGCTGGAGCCGCTTGCGCGCCCGCGCCAGCCGTGACATCACCGTCCCAACCGGTATCTCCGCCACCGCCGCGACCTCCTTGTATGATAACCCCTCCATCTCGCGCAAGACCATCACCTCCCGAAACTCCACGGGCAACTCTTCCATGGCCCGTCTCAGCAGTTCATGGTCCGCCTTCTGCAATAGTAGCGCCTCCGGATTCAAGTCCTTCTCCTCGACCAGATGGATCTCCTCATCAAACTCTGTGGAGAGCTGAGGCGAGCGGTTCTGCTGCAGCCAGGTGTAAGAGGTGTTGCGCACGATGGTGAGCAGCCAGGAGCGGCCGTCCGAGCCATGAAAGCCGCCGAAGAACTTGAAGGCGCGCAGGTAGGCTTCCTGGACGACGTCTTCGGCGTCCGCGTCATTGCGCGTGATCCAGCGGGCCAGGTTGTAGGCCGCTCCCAGATGCGGTAAGACAGCCTCCTCAAAAGTTGCAAGTCTGTTATGCCCTGACAATCTCTTCTCTTTCGATCAGTATGGTTGAGTCTTAAATCTATCTTACAACCGCTTCACCTTCCATTAGCCATTACCGCCTGACCTGACGAATTATTCCCGGGATTCAATTGAATCTGCGGCAAAGCCTGTTTAACAGTGAAAAGGGTGGGGAGCCAAATTTCCAACCCGGCTTTGTCCTGAAAACAAGCTACCGACTGCCGGAAATACCTGCCCTGACAAGGCGGTACGACTCAACGAAGGGACATTCAACCATCATAATACTGCCCCCCTCTTCTATTCATCACATTTCTGCGAAACTAATTCTAGCGAAAGCCAGCCGGTCAAAAGATTGGTCGTGTCCTCAGACTATACCGACTCCCCTTTCTTGAATTTAGGCGGAATCGCAATCATCAGGGGGAATATCCGGCCGGAATATTCAGTATCACCAATGTCAGAAGGTTAGCGCCTTCTAGTCGCTTTCACTGAAAGACGGGCCGCGGTAGCGCAGCCGGGGTGATTTAGAGATTGGGGTTAGTCTCTCTCATCCTATGGCCATCTGCAGCTCGGTTGTGAAACCAAGGGGTCGCCATTTGCGAACCGCGACAGGCTCTCTGGGAATGAATCACGGATGGTCGATAACGGGATCGCTCCAGATAAGACTTCGATGTCATAGCGAAGGGGTGATGGTGAATAAAGAATTAAAAAGAGGAGTGAACACTCCTTAAGGAGATAACGAATGGTGAAAATGATGAGTTTTACGGCGTTGATACTGGGCCTGGTAGTGACGGCCGGTTGCGGCCGGCCGCCCGACGGGAAAGCGCGAGAGGCGGTGGAAATGGGGAAGCAAGCGGAGACCACGCCGACCCAGGCGGCCGGTCTCACACCGGTGACCCCGGATGTCAGGATGACCACGAGCTACGCCTGGGACCCTACACGGTCGGAAGGGAACGAAGAGGTAGAAGTAAAGCTCTCGGAATACAAGATTGAGATGCCGGCATCAGCTTCCGCCGGCACGACGGTTTTCAAGGTCACCAACGCGGGCAGAGATTCTCATAGCTTTGAGGTTGAGGGAAACGGGATCGAGCGTGAGATTGAGCCCGATCTGAAGGCCGGTGAAACAAGGAGGCTGGAGGTGGACCTGAAGCCGGGCACTTACACCGTGTACTGCCCGGTGGAAGGTCACAAGAAGCTCGGGATGTCGCGAAGCTTAACCGTGAGATAGTTCTGGTCGAGCTTGGTCGGCGATCGGCCAATGGTCTGGCGATCATCGTGGGAAAGCTCTCAGGTAAGCGACTCCTTGACAAGCCACTCAAGTATGCGACAGCCGTCGTCTTTGTCGCTTCCGGCTTGTTGGGGAATAAAAAGGTCGATCAAAGCAGTATATACAGGCAAAGGGATCAAGGACTCGAAGAAATTGCGCATGAATAACTCGGAGAATTAAATTGCCATGAGTGCCAAATCAACAGTCCGGGTCATTAAAGGTAATCCAGGGAAAGCCGGCGGCAAAGATAAAGTAGCCGGCGTCACGAGTCAGAGGGCGACAGAACATTCTGTTCGCGATATAGCTGCCACCGTTTCCACTTGGGTGCGCGAGTTCCAACAGCGGCGCCGCGTTAACCCAAAACAGGCATTCGCGGGCCTTTTCAAAGAGCAGATCCTACACTCCGACCGCATGGCATAAAATCTGCCAGAGGTGTCCGTAGCGGAATACAGTTCGCAGAAGGAGGAGTAAAGGCGGGTGACAAGTTCGGATGTCATGTGCTACGTGGCGCAACGCGCGTAGATCAATGCCCCGGAAAGGGAAGTGAGATGAGCCTTGACCACGACTCCATTAATCAATCCATAGTCATTCCATTAATCGCCGCGTTCTCACTCCTTGTTTTGCCCTCATCGGGACGGGCGCAAAGGAAAGGCGATGTTCCGGCAGTCCGGTCCCCATCCGCGCAGACCCCACAAGACGCCGGTAAAGGTAGTGACGAGGGTATCATTGTCAACGCCGATCTCATATCGCTCAACGTCACGGTCACAGATGCCTACGGCCGGTACGTCTCAGGGTTAACCAAAGAAGCCTTCACGATCTCTGATAACAAATCGCTCCAACAAATCAGCTTCTTCAGTGATGAAGACGGGCCGGTGAGCGTCGGCATCATCTTTGATCATTCGGGCTCGATGAGCGGTGAAAAAGTAAAGCGCTCCAGGGAAGCTCTTTCTCCCTTCCTCGACACCAGTCACGAGCGTGATGAGTACTTTCTCATCGGCTTCAACCAGCGCCCACAGCTCTTGCTCGACCGGACGCGTGATAGCAAGGCTCTTCTCGACAAGCTCACCTTCGTGCAAACCCACGGGACAACGGCATTCTATGATGCCTGTTATTTAGGCGTCGAAAAGGTTACCCACGGCGCCCACCCGAAACGCGCCCTCCTCGTGATTAGTGACGGGCAAGACAATAACTCACGCTATACCTTTACCGATTTGCGTCTCTTATTGAAGGAATCCGGCGTGATCATTTATGCCATCGGTATTGAGGGCGTGAATGATGGTCAGCTAGGCACCGAGGGCCAGGCTATTTTGGAAGAGATTAGTTCGGTGTCGGGCGGCAAGGCGTTCTTTCCGAACACCGAGGCTGAGATGGATGACGTCTTCGAGCGCATCGCGGTTGAGCTTCTGCAATAGTTTCTCCTCGACCAGATGGATCTCCGAGACGGTGCCCGACCTGAACTGGCTGCCGCTGACCACCACCACGCCACCGGACCCTTCCTACCCCGGCGCGCACAGCGTCATCAGCGCCGGCGGGGCGGCCGTACTGAGTTCCTTCTTCGGGGACGACGAATTCAGCTTTGCCGTCCGCTCTGAGGTCTTGCCGGGGGTGGAGCGCTCGTTCAGGAGCTTTCCGGCGGCGGCTGAAGAGGCGGGGTTGAGCCGTATGTTCGCCGGCGTCCATTTCCGCTTCGACCACAACGCGGGCAAGCAACTCGGCCGCCACGTGGCAGATTATGTGGTCGATAATTTCTTAGTCCCCCGCCATCGCCAAGATCGCGAATCTGACGAGAGGTGACCCGGTCGATTAAAGGCTAGCGATATTTGTGCTTCCCCGACATCCAGGAATGGCGAGGAACGCCAAGGCCGAGCAAAGGGCCGCCGTCCCAGGCGGCCTTTCGCTTTCGAACCGATCATGCGCTTCTTGGATGACATTGGACATTTCAACATTAGCCGCCATAGTTCCATTGCAAAAAGTATTAGCAGCGCGAGGTGCGTGTAATGCAGTGTTAAGACCCAGACTAACCAAGTACGTACCGTCAGGTGCAGTTTCGGCTGATTGTTGCAGTCCGACACGGCGCATCAGGTCGGCCAACCGCCGATCTCCGCGCGAGACGTCAAAGCGGGGCGCCCGCGGGAAATTTGCCCCGTATCAGGAATATTCCAATGGATAAGACGGTATGGACAACTGAAGGGAATCAGCTTTGGAGGCACGAACGGCGAGCCTATCGACACGATCCCCTGCAAGGTTATCAAAATCGGCCGGGCGATTGACAACGAGAGCATAACGTTGAACCGGGCTCAGGACGGTTATGTTAAGTTCAACTTCGATGGAACGAAGGCGATCATCGGCCGGCTACAGAATGGAGGCAGAAATTGTTTATGCTAAATCTCAGGAATGTACATACGCAGATCGCGTTGTTCTTTGTCGGCACACTGCTGTGCCTGCTCACACTCGTTACGCCAAGTGCGGAGGCCAAAAAGCGACCCAGGAAACCGTTGCCAACCGATATTCAGATTGTCGGGCACAGCGACCTGGGCGGGGTCCGCGGCCTCAACATGTTTCTGCTGGAGCAGCAGGGCCGGTGGTACTTGTATGCCGGGCACGCATCGGAGCAGGGCTTTACCATTATCGACGTGACTGACCCGACCGATCCGAAAGTCATTAAGAGTGTGACGGCACAGGATCCTGGGTCTTCCGGAATCCTGGAACAGATCGGAAACTTGACTTTCTCCACAACCGAAGGGAAGCCGGCTGAGGGTGGCGGGGACCCGCAAACAACAGTCGCCGATAAATTTACGTTATGGGACTTGACGGATCCCGTCAATCCCAAGGCCCTCCGGCAGTTTTCCGAAGTGACCGGTGTTCTGGTCGACGAACGCAAATGCATCTACGTGATGGATAGGGAGGGGCTATGGGTCCTCAGGAAAACAGAGCCATACGTCCCATTCCCCTATGGGCCGAACGACCCGTATCCCAACGGGCAGGATCTTTATCACGGATAATCGCCATGCTCTCCGGCCACCACTAAATTTCCTGGCTTGCATCCGCCGCCGGTAACATCGCAAGGCGGCGGGTGAAGTTGGGGCGACCGGAGCAAAACGAGGGGTTAATTCCTCGGTCGCCCCAGCGCCACTTCTAGCTTCAGCAGCATCGCCCCACCGGTTTGAGATAAATCTGGACATCAAAATCTGCTTGTCGGCCTCCTTCAAGAGCGGGACAAAGCGCCTAAGTCTTGATCGTGTGAGGACTGCTTCGAATAGCTTCTCATCATCCATCTCTTTTATTCCTCCGCCGAAACCTCACCCACCACCACGGAATAATTACCCTGACCAGACGGTATGACCAGGTGAAGACGCTAAAGTCTTTAATTTGAAACAACCATGAGGAGATTAGATGAACAGAAAGATTCTCAAGACATATGCAACCCTTAGTATCGCGGCCACGCTGATGCTCGTCGCGGCCGTTTCTTCCGCCCAGGCCCAGGGATCAACCGCTCTCCGTGTGCAGGTTCCCTTCGATTTCATCGTTTCGGGTAAGACACTACCGGCCGGCACATACACCGTCAGACGGGTTTTTTTCGACGTTCAGACGACACTAGCGATCACCGGCAGCGATGGCCAAGGGAGCGTAATCTTCCACAGTGTCCGCCTCGATGACCGCGCAGGCCAATCCCAAGCGAAGCTGGTTTTCCACCGGTACGACGATCGTTACTTCCTCTCCGAGATCTGGTCGCCCCTTGATGAAGGGGCGTTCGGGATTCCCGAGTCCCGCGAAGAACGCCGTCTCGAACAGGCCATGGCGTCGCACGCGTCGCCCGCCACAACGAAGAAGAACACCTTACGAGCTGTGACGGTGAATGTCGTTGCCAGCTTACTGTGAGTACAAGATTACCACGCCGCTTCAGCCCTCCGGGCGGAGGCGGTCATACTTTAACCGGACGTGCCCGCCCGTCTCATGTCATTGCCAAGGAAGATGCGAATGAAAGTAGGAGATCGACCTGAACAACAAGCCACAGAAGGTGGCCTACAGGCGTTTGAAGAGATCTACGAGCGCCATCACCGCCGCGTTCATTCCATCTGCCTTCGCATGACGCGAAACGTTTCAGAAGCTGAAGACCTCACCCAGGAGGTCTTCATCCATCTGTTTCGCAAGATCGGTAGCTTCCGCGGCGAGTCGGCATTTACCACCTGGCTCCATCGCCTGACGGTCAATCATGTGTTGATGCACTTCAGGAAACGAGCCGTCAGACATGAGCGAACCACACAGGATGGAGAGCTGCCTGACCGGGTGGTCAAGGGAACGGATGATCCGGGGCAAATGAGGGTGGTCGAGCGCATTCTATTAGAGGAAGCCATCGCGAAATTGCCCGATGGATATCGCACCGCCATTATCCTCCACGACATCGAAGGGCTGGAGCACACGGAGATAGCGCGGATCAAAGGGCGATCGGTCGGGACATCGAAGTCCCAGTTGCACAAGGCGCGGAGGATGCTACGCGAGTTGCTCATCCGGGGCAGCCGGTCCAGAAACCTGACCGGGCCAATCGGTACCGAACGCTGACCATTGGCCATAGCTGTGGCCTCTTCCTTCCTCTTCTGCTCGTGCGGCGCGATCATCTCGATCCCTTCTGCGGCCAACTGGACCTCTCTTGTTTCCTCTGTGCTCCTCTGTGTCCTCTGTGGTTCAAACTTTTTTTATTTGCGGCTCGGTCGCACTCATTTGAGTATAGTTCTTCTCGTCGTGCCATGCGCAAAATCGTAACATGTTACAGGTATTTATGAGACCGTTTCTAATTGATCTGCTGCGCTGACCAGTAAAGTGAAGGCGAGAGTCAAAAGGGGTATGGATTGCAAAATCTTGTAACTCGCGTGGCTGTTCTTCTGGTAAGATGCGCCGTGACGCTCGCCATGACATGGGCGAAGATAACCAGTAAAGAAGTGCCTTTCAGCCGAGCTGTGACAAAGGCAATACCCATGCGGCTGGTTTACAGCGTGCCGCTTGGGTGACAGACGGAAAACCTAATAAGTGACGCAATAGTTCGGGAATATCCCGGTTAAGCTCCAGGTATCGTTAAGGTGAGCTGGCTTCACCGCAAAAGACGTTTCTCCACGCTCCTCGTCGCACGCATAATTGTGACGGGGCTGCCGGGGCTCGCGCTATTGTCAGGAATCGCTCCTTTGCATGCCGTTTCGTCAGCGCACATGTGCGCGATGGCTTGTTGCGTGGGCCTTCCCCACCATCCGGCCGGCTCATGTCACATGAGCCTCTCCAGCAAAGGGGAAGCCAAGCCTGAGCCAAGTTGCGACGTAATCCGGAGGGCGTCCCACGAGCACGGCCAGGCGATTCAGATGGACGATATGTCCATGATGGATCATGACACCCCTTCGCCTCAACAAGGTGGCATTAGTCTATATTCCTCAACAGATGATCCTTCGCCTCAAACCTCGCCGCAACCCACAAGCATCGCGCCGCAGGTTTTGACCAGGCCCTGCGCGTCTGAGTGCTGCGCCGGAGCCATGAATTCCATGCAGGGACGCCGCTCCCGCAACCTGGCGATACTTGTCTACTCGTCGAGGCCGCGCCCTCCAACGCCGGCCGATCTTGCGCGGAACTCATACCGACCTACATCTTTCACCTTATCTTTACGCAGACCCTATCGGCCCCGCGGACCACCACCCGTCTTCTCCTGAGTTCGCACACCACTGTCTGAGTTAGTCGGAGGCGCTCGGTACTAGCCGCCAGCAATCGCTACGTGTATCTAACTGGGCGGCAAGCCGCAGGCGGTAGTCTATCCGCCACGCGCACCCGATGAAGGCAAAGATTCGCCTGTCGGCGGAGAGCCTCTTCGTAGCTCAAGAGGAGTGATAGGTTCATAATTATCCTGGAGACATCATGAAGGTCTATAAATTCCTCGACTGCCAGCGCATTCTCGTGTGCGCAGTGTTCATCGCGGTCTGCACGACGTCTGCATGGGCATCCGTTTTCGGGGACGTGCGTGGAATCGTGCATGACCCGCAGCACCGTCCCCTCAGCGGGGCAAACGTAACCATCCGGGCGCGCTCTTCTGATTTCCGCCGGGCCACGCAGACGAATCCGGCGGGGGAGTTCTCCTTCAGGGCGATACCGGTCGGGGAGTACCTCGTGAAGGTTGAATCGAGCGGTTTCAGTCAAATAGAGAGGCCCATCACGGTGCTCTCCGAGAGCGCGCCCATCCTCCATTTTCAGTTGGAGATCGCCCCCGTTTCACAGCAGGTGGACGTATTGACCGCTCCGGATCAGCTTGGTTCGGATACTCCTACACCGACCACGCTCATCAGTCGCGAGCAGGTTGCAAAAACACCGGGAGCAGACCGCAGCAATAGCCTTGCCCTGATTACAGATTACGTCCCCGGCGCTTACATGACCCACAACCAACTGCACATCCGCGGCGGACACCAGGCGACGTGGCTCATCGACGGCGTCCCGGTCCCGAACACCAACATCGCCGATACCGTCGGCCCGCAGTTCGACCCCAAAGACATCGATTACCTGGAAGTTAAGCGCGGAAGCTACTCGGCCGAGTACGGCGACCGCACCTACGGCGTCTTTAACGTCGTCCCGCGCAGCGGCTTCGAGTACCACCGGGAGGGTGATCTACTCTTGAGCTACGGCAATTTTCACCAGACTAATGACCAGGTGAGCTTTGGCAGCCACACCAGGCGATTCGCCTACTACGCCAGCCTCAACGGCAACCGGAGCGATTACGGGCTGGCGACGCCCGCCTCTGCCGTGCTGCACGATCAGGAGAACGGTGTGGGCGGCTTCACTTCGCTGATCTTCAATGCCACCGCGGTGGATCAGCTCCGGCTCGTCACGGCTTTCCGGCGAGACTTCTATCAGGTGCCGAACGACACGGACAGGCAGGCCGCCGGCATCCGCGATGCCGAGCGTGAGGCTGATGCCTTCGTGAACTTCTCCTGGGCGCATACCTTCAACACCAGGTTTCTCTTAACTGTTTCGCCCTTCTACCACTTTAACCGCGCGGAGTTCATCGGCGGACCAAACGATACGCCGGTCAGCGCCAGGGATAAAAGAAGCTCACAGTATGCTGGAACGCAAGTCGTTCTCGGCGTCCTGACTAAGCAGCACAACGCGAAGGCGGGATTCTACGGCTTCTTCCAGCGTGACTCGACGCTCTTCGGTCTGCAGGGTGGGAATGATGATGGTAGCATTCTAAACCTGCGGCAACAGGAAAAGATTCACGGAAGATTGGCGGCCGTGTTTGTCGAAGACCAGTACAAGCCGGCATCCTGGCTGACGCTGACCGTGGGCGTCCGCTTCACACACTTCCGCGGATCAGTCACCGAGAACGCCACCAGCCCGCGCGCCGGCGTGGCGCTTCGCATCCCACGCTTGAGCTGGGTCCTGCACGGCTTTTACGGCCGCTTTTATCAGGCCCCGCCCCTCTCGAGTGTCTCCGGACCGCTGCTGGATCTGGCGCTTAATCAGGGCTTCGGCTTTATCCCGCTGCGCGGCGAGCGCGACGAAGAACACCAGTTCGGCCTGACCGTTCCCGTCCGAGGATGGACGCTCGATATGGTTTACTTCCGCACCGGAATCAAGAATTACTTCGACCATAATGCGCTCGGTAACTCCGACATCTTTTTCCCGGTCACTGTGGGGCGGGCGAGGGTACGCGCTTTCGAAGCCACACTACGCTCGCCTCTGATGATGCGGCGGGCCCGGGTCTCCGCGGCCTACTCTCATCAGAAGGCGGAAGGGCAGGGCGCCGTCACCGGCGGCCTGACCGATTTCTCGCCCCCCGCCGGCTTCTTCCTGCTCGACCACGACCAGCGCCATACGCTCAGCGCCGGGCTCAATCTCACTCTTCCCGGGCGGAGTTATGTCTCAGGGAATGTCAGGTACGGCTCAGGTTTTACGGATAACGGAGGGCCGGCACACCTGCCTGCTCACACGCTGGTTGACCTCTCGCTCGGTAAAACGTTCGGGGAGAACTGGGCGATCTCACTCCAGGGCGTCAATATTACCAACCGGCGCTTCCTGCTCGACAACAGCAACACGTTCGGCGGCACACACTTTGTTGAGCCACGACAGATCTACGTCGAGGTGCGTCGAAGGTTTCATTACTAGGCCTCGCAAAGGCCGGGCAACCGGCGCATCAAGTCCGGCAATCCGGGCACGCACTTTGTTGTGCCCCGAGCATCAAATGTTAATTGGTTGTGCTGCAAAAAGTTCTCTGCATCGGTCCTGTGATCTTACCCCTCTGCCAGCTTGCCGGCGAGTTGACAAAACTCTACCGCTCGATTCTCGGCCCAGAATCGACCCTCCCCCTCCCTGCTATTCGAAATAAAGCCGACATGTCCCCCCTTTGCCGGCGTCAGCAGCAGAACGAATGGGTTGTCCCGAAGCTGTGGATCGCGGAAAGACTCGAATGGAATAAACGGATCATCCTGTGCATGAATGATTAACGTTGGTACGCGGATATGCCGGATCAGCGGCAACGAGCTTGCCCGCTCGTAATAGTCATCAACATTCAGGTATCCGCCATCAACCGCCGTATAACGGTCATCGAACTCACGAATGGTGCGCACCTGGTGCAGATCAGTGGTGTCGTAAATCTCCGGATATAGCCTCTGCTTAGTGCGAATGCGCCGCCGCAGGCTCCGCATAAAAGTCTGCTCGTAAAGCCAGTTCCCGCCCTCTTCAATGGCCTTCGCACAGGCCCTTAAATCAACCGACGGCGAGACGGCGCACACGCCGCTCAGTTCCTGTGGGGCACGGCCCCCGGCCTCGCCCGCGAACTTGAGCACGATGTTACCGCTCATAGAGAAGCCGGCGAGAAAGATGCTCCTGAGCTCGTCGCGCTCGATCAGCTCTTTGACCACCGCGTGAATATCACCGCTCAGCCCGCTGTTATAAAGAGTCGGCGTCAGATGTTCGGTCCCGCCGCAGTTGCGCAGGTTCAGGCGCACCACATTGTAACCGGCGCGGAAGGCTTTATCCGCCGTACCGAGCATATAAACGGAGGCGCTTGAGCCTTCCAGCCCATGAACGAGGATGAGTGTTGGGTGGGCCGCCCTTTCCGGCGCCTGCCAACGACAGTGGGCGAGAAGTTTCACATCCGGTGCGATCTCGAAGAGGCGAGACTGATCAAACCGGTGCGCACGCAGTGCGAACCGGCGTGGCCAGGCAAAGCCCGCCAGTGTTTGCGCGTGGCCTTGGGTGAAAAGCTGATGTGGAATAAAGGGCTTGGCCGCGAGCGCGCGAGCGATCCCTGATAAATAACCGCGGGCCGCATCTGTCGCCGCCTCTCTCGGAGGGTTTAGATCGGTAACTGCCAATTCCATGTTAATCATCCCAAACAGTTTGGAAAGTCCTGAGAGTCCGGGGAGATCGGGGAGTCACTTACAAGTAGCATATTCTA
>CAYLJO010000113.1:3766-20234 GCA_964383905.1 uncultured Blastocatellaceae bacterium | reverse complement strand
GTATCAAAAGTGAGGAAGAGCCAACACTTGGGGAACATTATCCATTTCCTTGCGTGTTTTACGGCAGTGAGGTTTACCCGAATCACTTGAGCAGCTCGCCCGCCGTGCGGCTTTTAGGATGGGGTTTCGTCAGGAGAATATCTATGAGAGCAAAAGCATGCTTGATCGCAGCAACGTTGATCTTCTTCGGGATAATGGGCTGGACAGGGTACGGACAAAGGCAACGTCCATCGCAGCCCGGATGGGAATACAAAGTTGTGTACTTGCCGGGAGCCCGCAACATGACGGAAAGTGCGCTTAACGAACTGGGCTCACAAGGCTGGGAGTTGGTCACTTTCCAGCCCTTTAACCGCGAAGGGGTGACGATTGGCGCGGCGAATTACTATTTTAAGCGGGAAAAGCGTGAGCGGTAATACTCCCTGGTTGAACTAACCAAGCTAACGGCATCGTTGGTGGCAGCGGTGTAATCCAGAGCGTGCCGGTTCCGTCTTGAACCGGGCGTAGCGGATGCGCCCGGTTCTCCGCCGCGTCCCCGCATCATTCTCTACTACTCACCGGAAGGTAATCATCGAAACAAGCTTGTGACTATATTCGGGTGCCGGGACTCGCGCCAGCGTGCTATCATCCCGGCAGACGCTAACCGGACGAGGGGAGCCTCAAATGCTCTATTTATCACAAGTGCTGGGTCGTCCCATATACGACCTCGAAGGCGAGCGTGTCGCGACGATTAAGGATGTGATCGTCTGCCTCGGCGCGGGAGAGCATCCGCCGGTGACGGGTTTTGTGGCGCGCTACCGCCGCCGTGATTTTTTTCTGCCGCGCTGGCGCATCGCGGAGTTTAGCGAACGCGGCGCGCGACTCAACGCGGATATTCTCGATCTGCGGCCCTTCGTGCGCCGCGAAGGCGAAGTTCTGCTGGCGCGCGACGTGTTAGATAAACAGTTGATTGACGTTGACGGTAAGCGCGTGGTACGCGTCAACGATGTGCAGATTATTGAGGCGGCGGGCGAGTGGCGCGTCACGGGGGCGGACGTGAGTTTGCAAGGGCTGTGGCGGCGGCTCGTCCCCGCGGGATTTTTTGGGACGGGCCGCCCGGTGGAAGTGATCGATTGGGCGGATGTCGGCTATCTCGCGACGGACGCGGCGACCGTTCAGTTAAAATCTTCGAGCGATAAGCTCGCGCGCCTCCACCCGGTGGAAATCGCCCGGCTGGCCGAAGCCCTCTCATATCATGACGGCACGGAGATTGTCGAATCGCTCGACGACGAGACGGCGGCCGAAACGCTCGAAGAGATGCGCGCCGAACACCAGGCCCGCATCATCGGCGACATGGACGAGGAGCGTGCGGCCGACATCCTCGAACACATGTCGCCGGACGAAGCGGCGGACGTGCTCGGGGATCTGCCGGAAGAGAAGGCCGAAGAGCTGCTGGGCCTGATGGAAGGCGAAGAGCAGGCTGACGTCGCGGAACTGCTGCCGTACGAAGATGACACGGCGGGCGGCTTGATGACGACGGAGTTCGTCACGCTGCCCCGGGCCTTAACCGTCGGCGAAGCCCTCGCCCGCCTGCGCGAGATGGCCGAGACGCCGAACATGATCTATTATCTGTATGTTGTCGAGCACGAAGGCTTGTGGAAACTCGTCGGCGTCATCGCCCTGCGCAGCCTGATTCTCGCGGACCCTGCTGCGCCGCTTGAAGCGGTGATGCGCGACGACTTTCAAACAGCGCGTCCGGAGGATCCGGCCCGCGAGGTTGCGCAAAAGATTGCCGAGTACAATTTGCTTGCGCTGCCTGTCGTCGACGAAGTCGGCGATATTCTTGGCATTGTCACGGTGGACGATGCGATGGAAATACTGCTGCCTAAAGGCTGGCGGCAGCGGTTGCCCAGATTGTTCGTATAATCGGAGTCCGAAAACTATATTTCCTCGCTCTCCCATCTGCCTCTTTACTTTTTGACTTGATCAATAATGTGGGCGGCTCGGCTAAACCATCATCGTGTGAGCCTTGTCACTGCTGTTGATTGTGACGGAGCTTTCCCCACACATATGTGAGTAACAAAACATCGGCCGCCGGCTGAACGATCCTTTCGCTCGCGGTCGCCCTTCTCCGTTTGGCCTTCGACCTGCGCCATCGATTAAAATCGATGAGAGGAAGAGCGCGTGCGAGCCGACCCGGTTAAATATTATCGCTGACGAGAAGAATTATGGCCACGCAGAGTTCCCGACACACAAACCAATTCCTGTTCTCCTTTTTAGCAGGGGTCATTGTCGCGCTGGTGATCTTGCTCCTCTACGCCTCGGAACCGGCACTCCGAGCCTACTTTATGGAGCATATGGGTCCGTACGCGACGGGCGAGGGCGCGGCGCAGACGCAGGCCGCCTATGACACGGTACTGAGAATTATCCTGCTGGTACTGTGGGCGGGCCTTGCGCTGGCCTTCGTGCGCGCCCTCGGCGCGGCCATTTTCAGCCTCGCTTTTCGCCTACGCAAAGGCTACGAAGCGCCCAGCCTCGTCCGCAACATATTCTCGATCATTGTTTATGCCATCCTCTTCGTCATTATTTTCAACCGCATCTACCCGAATGTAAATCTGGGCGCGCTCTTTACCACGTCGGCGATCTTCGGTGTCATCATCGGCCTTGCGCTGCAAGACACCCTGGGTAATTTCTTCACCGGCATCTCACTTCACGCGGATAAGCCTTTTCAGGTGGGCGACGTGATCACGGTCGGCCAGCGCACCGGGGTTGTCGAGACCATCACCTGGCGCGCCGTCAAGATCAGGACTTTTACCAATCACATCATACTGGTCAGCAATAGCAGCATCGCGAAAGAATCGATCGAGGTCTGCCCGCGCGACAACTCGAACGCGCGCATCATCTACTTCAACACGCACTACGTCGACTCGCCCGCGAAAACCATTCACATCGTGCGCGAGGCCATCCGCGACGCCAACAACGTCTCGCAGAAGATCACGCCCATCGTTCGCATCAAGAATTTGGGTGAGAACGGCGTCGAGTATGAGGTTAAGTACTGGCTCGATGATTACGCGCGCTACAATGACACCGATGCACTAGTGAGGCAGCGTATCTGGTACGCCTTCCAGCGCGCCCGGCTCAACTTCCCCTTCCCGACGCGCACCCTACATATCGAGCGCACGGCCAGGGCGGAGGAGGCGCGGGGGAACGGGGGCGGCTTCGTCGAGCGTCTTTCGGCCGTTGATATTTTCGCGCCGCTCTCCGAAGAGGAGATCGCCCATCTTGCGGAGGCTTCCACCAGCCACGTTTACGCGCCCGGCGAAACGGTCATCCGTGCGGGCGATGAAGGGTCATCCATGTTCGTCGTCCACAGCGGCCGCGTGAGGGTGCAGATTAAGGACAACGGCAAACCACGCACCGTCGCCACGCTTAACGAGGGGGACTTCTTCGGCGAGATGGCTTTATTCACAGGCGAGCCTCGCACCGCCAATGTTGTCGCCGCGGAGGAGACAGAGGTGCTGGAAATCGGTCACGAGGCCATGAAGCATCTGTTTGAGACTAATCCTGACTTGGTCGAGTCGCTGAGCCACACCATTGCCGAACGCCGTGCCAGTCTCGTCGCCGGAGCGCCGCACTCAGAGGACGGTGCTGATGGGCGGGCAGGCATCATCGCCTCGATCAAGCGCTTCTTTCGCATTAATTGATTACTTCAGACCCCAGGTGTCGGCCTCAAGAGGCGCTTTCCCGCCGCACTCGCCCCCCTTCCCCCCACTTTTCAGGCTCATTTCAGTTGGAACCATGAATTTTCGACTTGACAAAGATACACTCAAGGTTTATTATGCGGTCACGCTCAGCAACCGAGAACGCCCGGCAGGGCTCAGGGTGGCAAGCGACCAGTAAGACCTAACTTCTTAAAGCACAAGTATTTGATAGAGGAGGAGTTGACATGAGCATAGTTCGTTACGATCCATTCCGTGATCTACGGAGTCTTCAGGATGAGGTCAACCGGCTGTTTACCAGCAATTTGACGCGCGCTTTCGACGATGAAGGGATCGCCCGTGGCGCCTGGAATCCGAATGTTGACATCTACGAAAACAAGGACCAGATCGTGCTTGAGGCTGAATTGCCGGGCATGAATCGTGAGGATTTCGATCTTTCCGTGGAAAACAATGTGCTGACGCTGCGTGGCGAGCGGCGATTCGAGAAGAAGGACGAATCCGATAATTATCACCGCGTGGAGCGATCTTACGGCTCTTTCTCGCGCTCCTTTACGCTTCCGCAGACGGTTTCGGCGGAAGGCGCAACGGCTGAATACAGCAACGGCGTATTACGCGTCGCTCTGCCGAAGCGCGAAGAAGTGAAAGCGCGTCGCATCGAGATCGCCGGCGAAAGCGGCGGCGCCGCCAAAGGCGGTCGCACCATTGAAGCGAAGGCGGAAAACGTCCGGACGAGTGACAGTAAATCGAAGAAGGCTGCGAATGCCAGCTAAACCCTCGTCAGGCGGCGAACATGAAGGGCGGGGATGGCTCGCAGAATGGGTTTCCGGGCCGCCCCGCTCTTCGCGCCCCCCGGCCGCGGGGCCGTCCGGTTTGATCAGGATGTTTAGGTCGGGGTCTGATCATTAAAACCTCTAGAAATTTTTAGGCACTACGATGCGTTTAGATAAATTTACATTGCGCGGGCAGGAAGCCATTCAACAGGCCATTGAAGTGGCCGAGCGCCATCAGAATCAACAGGTCGAGCCGGAGCACCTGCTCCTGGCGATGCTCGAACAACCGGAAGGCGTCGTGCGGCCCGTGCTGGGAAAGCTCGGGGCGAACGTGCAAGTTGTCTTGAACGACGTGCAGGCGGCCGTCGCGCGTTTTCCCAGAGTGCAGGGCGGGCAGCAGTACTTTAGCCCGCGCCTCAGTCAACTGTTCACGGCCGCACAGAAGCAGGCTGAAGCTTTTCAGGATGAGTATATCTCGACCGAACATTTGCTGCTCGCCATCACGGACGAAAAAGATGGCGGCGCGGGCAAGATTCTGCGCCAGCACGGCGTCAACCATGACGATTTACTAAAGGTCATTGAACAGATGCGCGGCGGCGTGCGGATTACGGATCAGAACGCCGAGGCGAACTACCAGGCGCTCTCGAAGTATGCGAAGGATCTGACGGATCTGGCGCGACAGGGTAAGCTCGATCCCGTCATCGGGCGCGACGACGAGATCCGCCGCACGATCCAGGTGCTCTCGCGCCGCACGAAAAACAATCCGGTGCTGATCGGCGAGCCCGGCGTCGGCAAAACCGCCATCGTCGAGGGATTGGCTCAAAGAATTGTCTCCGGCGACGTGCCTGAGACTCTGCGCAACAAGCGGCTGGTCGCGCTCGACCTCGGCTCGATGCTCGCCGGCGCCAAATACCGCGGCGAGTTTGAGGACCGTTTGAAGGCCGTCCTGAAAGAGATTGAAAAAGCGCAGGGGCAGATCGTGCTTTTCATCGACGAGCTGCACACACTGGTCGGCGCGGGCGCGGCCGAAGGTGCCATCGATGCTTCCAACATGTTGAAGCCCGCCCTGGCGCGCGGTGAACTGCGCTGCGTCGGCGCGACCACGCTTAACGAATATAAGAAATACATCGAGAAAGATGCCGCGCTCGAGCGGCGGTTCCAGCAGGTGTACGTCGGCGAGCCCAGCGTGGAAGACACCATTGCGATCCTGCGCGGCCTTAAAGAGCGGTACGAAGTGCATCACGGCGTGCGGATCAAAGACTCGGCGATTGTCGCCGCCGCGGCACTCTCCAACCGCTATATCACGGACCGCTTCCTGCCGGACAAAGCCATCGACCTGATTGACGAGGCGGCCTCGCGGCTGCGTATCGAGATTGATTCGCTGCCGCAGGAGATAGACCAGCTCGAGCGCGAGATCTTGCAGTTAGAGATCGAGCGCCAGGCGCTGCAGCGCGAGACCGACGAGCGCTCGAAGGAGCGTCTGAAAGATATCGAACAGCGCATCGCGGACCTCAAAGAACAGTCCGCGGGGATGAAGGCGAAGTGGCAATCCGAGAAAGAGGCCATCGAGCGCATGCGCGCGGACAAGGTCGAGCTCGAGCAACTGAAGGTTCAGCTCGATCAAGCTCGTAACGCCGGTGACCTCGCCCGGGCCTCCGAGATTCAGTACGGCAGAATCCCTGAGCTCGAGCGCAAGCTCGCGGCGGAGCAAGCCAAGCTCGCCGAGCTTCAGCAGGACGGGGTCATGCTGAAGGAAGAAGTTGACGAAGAAGACGTCGCCGAAGTCGTCGCCAAATGGACGGGCGTGCCGGTCTCCAAGATGCTTGAGGGCGAGATGCAGAAGCTCGTCACGATGGAAGAGCGGCTGCGCAATCGCGTGATCGGCCAGGACGAAGCTTTAACCGCCGTCGCCAACGCCGTCCGGCGCGCCCGGGCGGGCCTCCAGGATCCCAACCGGCCCATCGGCTCGTTCATTTTTCTCGGCCCGACGGGCGTGGGTAAGACCGAAACGGCGCGCGCCCTCGCCGAGTTCCTCTTCGACGATGAACGCGCCATGGTGCGCCTGGACATGTCCGAGTACATGGAGAAGCACGCGGTGGCGCGCATGATCGGCGCCCCGCCCGGCTACGTCGGGTTCGAGGAAGGCGGCCAACTCACCGAGGCCGTGCGGCGGCGGCCCTATGCTGTTATTCTCTTCGACGAGATCGAGAAAGCACATCCGGATGTCTTCAACGTCCTGCTTCAGATTCTGGACGACGGCCGGCTGACAGACTCGAAAGGCCGGACGGTCGATTTCAAGAATACCGTTTTGATCATGACCTCGAACCTCGGCTCCCGCGAGATACAGGCGGCGGAGGGCGACGAAAAGCAGGTCCGCGAGGCGGTGGCGCAGGAGCTGCGCCTCCACTTCAAGCCGGAGTTCTTGAACCGGATTGATGATATAGTGATCTTCCACCAGCTTTCGCGCGAGCAGATCAAGAGGATCATCGACGTGCAGCTCGAACGGCTGCGCGGGATGCTCAACGAGCGCGGTATTACGCTCGTGCTGGATGATTCCGCGCGGCAACTCCTGGCGCGCGAAGGTTATGATCCGGCCTACGGCGCGCGACCGCTGAAGCGGGCGATCCAGATGCTGGTCCAGAACCCGCTCGCGGTGAAACTTCTGCGCGGGGAGATCGCCCCGGGGCAGACCGTCCGCGCCTCCGCGGACGGTAACGAGATGAGGTTCACGACCGATGTCGCGGCGGCAGCGGCCTAAGATAAGATGATCGGTGGGTGCCGCGGCGCGGAATCAATTGGCCACTGCGGCACACGCCGCTTCTCACGGGAGGGGTTGAAGGTATGGCACAAGGCTGGGACCCGATACATGATTTGGTTTTCTTGCAAGACCGTATGAACCGCCTGTTTGAAGATGCGACGCAGCGGCAGTCGCGCGCCGGCGAGGGCGAGTTGGAGAGGGCTGACTGGATTCCGGCGGCGGACGTTTATGAAAGCGAGAAAGAGTTCACCATCGCGCTCGACCTGCCGGGCATCGATCGTGCCGCGCTGGAGATCAGTCTTGACAACGACAGGCTGATGATCCGCGGCGTCCGCCCCGTCGAGCAGGAGGATTCGGGCCACCGGATCGAACGCCCGCGCGGGCGCTTTCTTAGAAGGTTCGGCGTGCCCACGAACGTTGATCAAAAGGCGATCGGGGCCGAGTACAAAGACGGGGTGCTGCGCGTATCCCTGCCCAAACGTAAGGCGCAGGAGGCGCGCCGTGTGGAAATTAAAGTGAAGTGACAAGTGGCAAGTGACAGGAGGCGGCCTCGTCACTTGTCACCTGCCATTTGTCACTCGTCATGAAGATGATATCTTTCCGTAGGGAGAAAAATAGAAGTAGTATGCAGGATGACAAGGTGTCCTTAGGGACGCAGGCAAACGGGCCTGCGCCTTCTCCTACCGAGGAGATTCGTGTTACTGACCGCCGCCGCATCAGCCTCGATAATGAGACGGTCGGCGACCGGGCAAGCGATGCGGCCGGCAGCGCGGCAGGTAAAACGCCGAGTCTCAAGCCCACGTATGTCGAGCAGCTCGAGGCACGCACGCAGGCGGCGGAGCAAAAGTTGGCCGATGTTCAGTCACGCTTTGAACAGTTACGCGCGCAGCTGCAGCGCGAGACGGACGAGACCAGGCAGCGCCTTAATCGTGCGGCGGATGAACGCGCGCGGCGTGAAAAGGCCGATTTTATTGCATCGTTACTGCCCGTTGGGGACAATCTTCAGCGGGCGGTCGCGGCCGCGGAAAACGGCAGCACATTCGAATCCCTGCTTGACGGTGTGCGCGGTACGTCGAATAGCTTCGAGAATGCGTTGTTCGCGGCCGGGGTCGAGCCGCTCGAGTCCGTCGGCGCGCCCTTCGATCCGGAGCTGCACGAGGCGGTTGATACCGTAGACGTCGAACCGGAACGTGACGGCTTGGTAACGGCTGAATACAGCCGCGGCTACAAACTCGGTGACCGGCTGTTGCGCCCCGCGCGCGTACAGGTCGGGCGCGCACGAGGCCAGGCAAAGAAAGCGGCAGAATAAAAGAGTGGTCGGTAGTTCGCTCGATGGCTGACTACTAATCACCGATGACTATTTTGAGGAGAAAATAAATTGGCGGCAAAAGATCTGAAATTCAGCGCAGAGGCGCGGAGCGCAATGCTACAGGGCGTTAACACGCTGGCGAACGCCGTGCGCGTGACGCTCGGGCCGAAGGGTCGCAACGTCGTGCTGGGCAAAAAATTCGGTTCGCCGGTGATTACGAAAGACGGCGTGACGGTGGCCAAAGAGATCGAGTTACAAGATAAGTATCAGAACATGGGCGCCCAGATGGTCCGCGAGGTGGCGACCAAGACCAACGACACGGCGGGCGACGGGACGACGACCGCGACCGTGCTGGCGCAGGCGATCTACCGTGAAGGCGTGAAGAATGTGACGGCGGGCGCGAACCCGATGGACCTGCAAAGAGGCATCCAGTCGGCGACTGAAGCGGTGGTCGCCGAGCTCGAGCGGATGTCGAAAAAGGTTAAGGGCAAGGAAGAACTCGCCAACGTCGCCACCGTCTCGGCGAACAACGACCGCCAGATCGGGCAACTGATCTCGGAAGCGATGGAGCAGGTGGGCAAAGACGGCGTCGTCACGGTCGAAGAGTCGAAGACGCTTCAGACGGAGCTGGAGATCGTCGAGGGCATGCAATTCGATCGGGGCTACCTGAGCCCTTATTTCGTGACCAACCCCGACCGCATGGAGGCGGTGCTCGACGAGCCCTTAATTCTGCTGCACGAAAAGAAGATTTCGGCGATGCGTGACCTCCTGCCCGTGTTAGAGCAGACGGCCGGGCAGGGGCGCTCGCTACTGATCATCGCGGAAGATGTCGAGGGCGATGCGCTGGCGACGCTGGTCGTCAACAAGCTGCGCGGGACGATCAAAGTTTGCGCCGTAAAGGCGCCGGCCTTTGGCGACCGCCGCAAAGCGATACTCGAAGACATCGCCGCCCTCACAAATGGGCGCGTGATTACTGAAGACCTGGGCATCAAGCTTGAAAACGTGCAGATCTCGGACCTCGGCTCGGCCAAGCGCGTGATCGTTAATAAAGACAACACGACTATCGTCGAGGGCGCGGGCCGGGCGAAGGCGATTCAAGGGCGTATCGCCGCCATCCGCAAACAGATCGAGGAGACGACCTCGGATTATGATCGCGAGAAGCTGCAGGAGCGGCTGGCCAAACTCGCCGGCGGCATCGCGGTGATCAAAGTCGGCGCGGCGACGGAGACGGCGATGAAGGAGATCAAGATGCGGGTCGAGGATGCCTTGAATGCCACCAAGGCCGCGGCGCAGGAGGGTATTGTGCCCGGCGGTGGCGTGGCCTTAATGCGCGCGGCTAAAGCGCTGGATAAGCTGAATGTCGAGGATGGCGACGTGCAGACCGGCATCAAAATTATCAGGCGCGCGCTCGAAGAACCGCTCCGTCGTATTGCGGAGAACGCCGGTGTGGATGGCGCGATCGTGGCCAGCAGGGTCGAAGAGTCGAAGGGCGCCAAAGGCTTTAACGCCGCGACCGGGGAGTATGAAGACCTGGTCGCAGCCGGGATTATTGACCCGACCAAAGTGGTCCGCTCGGCGCTGCAAAATGCGGCATCAATCGCCGGACTCCTGTTGACAACCGGCGCGGCCGTGACAGAAGCGCCGCAACCGAAGAAGGCGGCGCCACAGATGCCGGGCGGCGAGGATTATGACTACTAAGCCCGCTGCCAGCATGTAGCGCGGAAGGGGCGTCCGTTTCACCATTTCTTAAAAGAAGAGGTGTGAAGCGGACGCTCTTTAAGTCAGATCCACTGCCCACTTCCTGTTCAACGTTAAGCGGCGTGGCAGGAGATTTGCAAGCGCATGATGTAGCATATTTCCGTTGCATTAAAACGCAACGGCGGTTATGCTCCTCGCATCTAAATCGTATGTAATTAAGGACATGATGAAGGCTTTAACGTTTTTGCGGCAATAAGTTGAAACTTAACCGTCACACATTTGTCACATCCTCGACGTTTGATCTGGCGGCAGGGGTTTACGGTACAAACTGGCAGGTTAAAAACAGAGCATGATTGATCTTGGACAGTACAAAGATAGGTTTGGTGAGAGCGGCCAACGAATTCTGGAACACGCTCTGAATGAATCGCGGCGGCGCGACCAGAATTACGTTTCAGTCGAGCATATCCTGGACGCCCTGGCGGTCGTCGAGGCCGACCTCTTCAACGGAACGATGCGGGATCTGGCGCTTGACCCCCGTTCCGTCAGGTTAATGATCGATAAGCGTCTGGAACACAGTCGGCAGCATGTTGGGAAAGGATTCAAGGTCGCGCCCGACACGAACGACCTTTTCAAGCGTGCGATGGAGCGTGCGCGCGCACAAGGGCGCAAAACGATTGAAGCGACCGATATTTTCACGGCTCTCTCGCAGTATGACAGCTTATTTGTTGAACTCTTGAAAGGTCTCGGGGTTAGTCAGGAGGCTGTGGTGGAAAACGTACGCGCCCGCGTTCACACACGCGAACAGGAAGAAGAGCAGTACAAGAAGAAGTTCGAGCTACCTCCATATCTTAAGCATTTCGGTGTTTCGATGAATCGCCTGGCGCGGGCCGATAAGATCCCGCCGACCATCGGGCGCGAGATGGAGATTCAGCAGATGGTGGAGATCCTCTGTCACCGCGAGCGCGCGAACTCGCCGATGCTCGTCGGCGAGCCCGGCGTCGGCAAAACGGCGGTCGTCGAAGGTCTCGCCCGCCTGATCGAGCTCGAGCCGCAAAAGGTCCCCGCCCGCCTGCGCAATTCACACATCGTGCAGCTCCAGATGGGCGGCCTCGTCGCGGGCACGATGCTGCGCGGTATGTTTGAGGAGCGGATCAAGGGCATTATTGATGAGGTTAAAGAACGCGACAATTTGATCCTATTCATTGACGAAGCGCACACGATCATCGGCGCCGGCGCGGCACTCGGCACGTCGTCCGACGCGGCTAATATGTTCAAGTCGGCCCTGGCCCGCGGCGAGATGCGTATTATCGGCGCGACAACCCTGACGGAGTACAAAGAGTACATCGCGGAAGACGAAGCGCTGGCGCGTCGCTTCCGGCTGGTCAAAGTCGACGAGCCTTCCATCGGTGAGACCCGGGAGATTCTTCTCGGGCTGCGCCCGCGCCTGGAGAAAAACTACTCGGTCACGATCTCCGACGATGCCATCAACACCGCGCTCGAGATGGCCCCGAAATACATACGCAATCTGCACCTGCCGGACAAGGCCATCGGCTGGCTTGACACGGCGGCGGTGAAAGTCGAGATTAATGAGCCGCAGACGATGGTCGTCAAACCCGAACACGTCATCGAGGTGATCTCGCAGGAATCGCGCATCCCGCGTGACATGATCTTTCGCGACACTAATGACCGCTTCGCGACCATGGAAGCTGACCTCGGCCGGCGCGTGATCGGGCAGAAGGATGCGATTAAAGCGGTGGCCCAGCGTCTACGTTTGAATAAAGGGCCGCTCAAAGAGTCGCACTATAAGCCGGACGGCGTGCTCCTCTTCCTCGGCCCGACGGGCGTCGGTAAGACGGAACTCGCCAAGGCCGTGGCGGAATTTATGTTCGGCGACGAAGAGAAGATGGTCCGCATTGACATGTCCGAGTACGGCGACGGCACCGTCGGGATCGAAAAACTGATCGGCATGCCGCGCGGCATCGTCGGTTCAGAACGTGGCGGTATCCTGACCGAGCAGTTGCGCGAAAATCCTTACACCGTACTCCTTCTCGACGAAGTCGAGAAGGCTTCGCCTTACTTGATGAACCTGTTCCTTCAGGCGTTTGATGAAGGCTGGATGACGGACGGCCGTGGCAAAAAGGTGTACCTCTCTGACGCCATCGTGATTATGACTTCGAACCTGGGCTCGGAGAGCTTTAAGAAATACGAGAAGCCGCTCGGCTTCGGCACAAAGACGCTGGGTGACGTGCGCGCCATCAAGAACGAGGTGATGAAGGCGGCTGAAGCCCGATTCTCGCCAGAGTTTCGCAACCGTATTGACGAGATCGTGGTCTTTTCGCCGCTGACGATGGATGAGGTCAAGCAGATCGCGCAGCTTTACCTGGCGAAGCTGCGCCGACAGATGGAGCAGCAGGGCAAGTACGTTGAGGTGACGGAGGCTGCCATCAATGCCCTTACTGAAAAGGGGTTCAGCCCGGCTTACGGCGCGCGCTTCCTGAAGCGGCACATTGATGAGAAGGTGAAATTGCCGATCACGACGATGTGGAAAGGCGCGTCGCACTTCCTCGTGGATGTGGAGAACGGTGAAGTGAATATTAAATCGCTCGACGCGCCGAACACGGAGCCGGGCGTAGAATAAAGCGGCGCCGAGCGGCGTCGGCCGTCTTTAATCATGAAGAGGTTTCATTGAAACGGGTTTCAGTGAAACCTCTTCACTTTTCCACGCATTCTTATGTTTGATTAAGTCCCTCGCTTCCCGGAGCACTTATGAGCCGAAGAGGCTGTCCGATCATTAAACTTACACTGGCCGCAGCGCCGCTACTCATCATCGCCTCTTTGGCATTCCCGGCCCGCGCCCAGAGTAAGAATGCGTCCGAGTCGGCCGCCGCGGAGGACGAGAAGGCCGCGCGGATCTTACAGCGCGCCGTCGAGGCGCTGGGCGGAAGCAATTACCTGAACGTCCGATCTCTCATCGGGCGCGGCCTCTTTACGCCGTTTAAAGACGGCAAGCCTGACTTACCAAGCGCGTTTGTGGATTACATCGTCTACCCGGACAGGGAGCGCACGGAATTCAGAGCGCCTGCGGGCCGTATCATTCAAACCAACGCGGGCGATGCGGGCTGGCTTTATGACGGCGCGGCGAAAAGTATCAAAGACATGACGCCGGCGCAGGTCGAAGACTACCGGCTCTCACTACGGACGAGCGTGGAAAATTTACTGCGGGGCTGGTGGCGCAAGGGCGGGGCCCGGCTAAGTTATATTGGGCGGCGCGAAGCCGGACTCGCGCGGCGGAATGAGGCTGTGCGTCTCACTTACCCCGACGGGTTTGCGGTCGAGTTTGAATTCGGCGCACGGGACGGCCTGCCGGCCAAGGTGATATATAAACGGAAGAATTCAGAGGGTGAAGAGGTCTCAGAAGAAGAATGCCTCGCCAAGCACATCAGCGTCGGCGGCATCACCGCGCCCTTCGTCATCGACCACTACCGCGCGGGCGTTCAAACGAGCCGCACCAATTACGAGTCCGTTGAGTACAACCCCCGGATCTCCGACAGCCTTTTCGCCCGGCCGGCGAATGTCAAAGCGGTGAAATAGAGGGCTTTGACGCACGATGCGAAGAACCTGGGATGATCCGCCGCTCACAATTTTCTGGCGATCGACTCGTTGTGAACGGCGGCCTCGATGGCCATACCGTCAATATTGATTACTGATTGCCCGGCCATTTCCGCGAACAAATTTTCGTAAGCGTCCACCACGCTTTCCCAGTCGTAAAGCTCTCGCACACGCTCTTGCGCGCGATGACGATAGGCGCTCACTAGCGACCCGTCCCTTAAGACCCGCTGGAGCTGCTCGGTCAGATCTTTTTCGTCCCGGTAGTGGATTCCCGCCTCGCCGACGGCTTCGATGTTCTCCGGCGTCGCGAGCGTCAACACGCAGTTGCCATAGCCCATCGCCTCAAGCAGCGCCGGGTGAGTGCCCCCGACCTCCGTCGCGTGGACGTAGCAGTAAGCGTTCTGCTGTAAAGCGCGGTAATCCTTACCAAACACGAAGCCTGTAAAGATGATCCGCTTATCGCGCCGCGCCCGCGCCTTTAGTTCTTTGATGTACTCGTGGGCGTAAGGCGCGTCACCGACGATCAGCAGCTTATGCGCCGTCCTGACTTTTTTGAACGCCTCGATGACAAGATGCGCGTTGTTTTCCGGCTCCAGTCGCGACACGTAGAGTATGTACCGGAGCGGCTCGACGCGCCACTGGCGCACGGTTGCCCGCTCCGGGCGTCGCTCAATCTCCGCGCCGTAAGCGATCATGGTTGAAGGGACGTCGTAGCGGGTCAGGTAGTAATCTTGAATTACACGCGCGTCCGTCACGATCTCGTTCGGCAACAGGGTCGCGAGCCGTTCGGCGAGCCGATAGTAACCGCGGCCAAGGGCGTTCCATTTCTTGCGTTTATATTCAAGGCCGTCGACGTTGAGCGCGACGGGCGTTCCCATCATTCTCAGAATCGGGGCGAAGGGGGCGTTAGCGGCGTTGCAGATCAGCGCGGCGTCGTAACGCTGTACGATCGTATGAAGCGCCGAAAGGAAGGTATGGACGACCGTATCAAGATACTTGTGCTTAATGGTCGGAAGGACCTTCAGGCGCACGCCGTGGTATTCAAGCTGGCGTGGGCTCACATAGTGTGAGCGGCAATAAACGGTCACGTTATGCCCGCGCGCGACCAGTCGTGTCGAGAGTTGTTCGGCAAATGTCTCAAACCCGCCGTAGCTGGCCGGCACGCCGCGCGTTCCCAGGATTGCGATGCGCATCAATATAAGGACGAGGGATCAGGCATGAAATAGAGCTACCGTATTTCATGCCTGATCCCTTATCCCTGCCCCCTTCCCTCACGTACGGCACGCTCATAAACATTTAACGTCAGGCGCGCTGTTTCGTGCCAACTAAATTCGTGTGCGCGCTTTAATCCTTTGGCTCTAAGGGCAGCGCGAAAATCTGCGTTGTCAATCATGCGCGCGATGGCCGCGGCCATCGCGCGCGTATCAAATGGGTCAACGAGCAAAGCGGCATCGCCCACGACCTCCGGCAAGCTGGTTCGGTGGCCGACGATCACGGGTGCCCCGCACTGCATCGCTTCGAGCGGCGGTAGTCCGAAACCTTCGAAAAATGAAGGGTAGATGAAGCAGAGCGCGTCCGTGTAAAGCGGCGGTAAATCCATCTCCGGCACATAGCCTGTGATTTTCACATCGCCGTCAACACCATGCGCTTCGATCGCACGAAGCGTCTCTTCGTAGAGCCAGGCGCGCTTTCCAACGAGGATTAGTTGAGGCAGCTTAGCTTGTGGCCGTGTGCGGCGCAAGTCGGCGTAAGCGTCGATGAGGCGCACGAGGTTTTTGCGGGGCTGAATGGAGCCGACCGTCAGAATATAATCGCCTTCGATTCCGTAAAGCCCGCGCACCCGCCTCCGCTCCCTTTCATCCGTGACCGGCGCAAAATTCTGCGGCGCGGCCAGCGGCGTGACGCTCACACGCTCCGGCGCGACCGCGTATGTCTTAATAATGTCACGGCGCGAGTACTCAGAAATCGTGATGATGCGCGCCGCGGCGCGGGCCGTCCGCCGGACCGTCAGACGAAGCTGCAGACGGCTTCTGCGCTTGAAGGTATGCGGCAGGTGCTCAAATGAAAGATCGTGGATACTGGCGACGACGGGGCAGGGCGCAAACGGCGGCGCGGTGAATTGCACGTGAAGCAGGTCGACTGGGTTACGCCGCAACTCGGCGGAGAGCGTTAAAGGAATGCGCACGAGCGGCGTGTGTGGCAGCGTCAGGCGGGTCGTAACGTGCGGCCAGCGATTGCTGAAAAGCTCAACCGCCTGGCGCTTCGTGACGAACAGGGTATAACGGTTGACCCGATCGATTTCGGCCAACGCCTCAATAAGATTGGTGATGTAACTCTCGTTGCCGGCTAGACCACTGCCGACAGAGTGCGCGTCGATTGCAATATGCAAAACGCCGAGGCTCCCGTCGAACGAACGATGAAATTCACGAGAAAAATGCGCCGCGAGAGTTTACTTCAAAGGCAGCATGATTGGAAGCATTTGGCGAGAGATTCTGCGCTGAATCGGACGTGCGCCGCATACACGTAGAAGGGTGAGGCGGAGGGGTGCGCTAAATCGCGAATGGATGAATAAGGGTAGAGGCGGAAAGAAGCGACGCGGAGACATAGAGACACGGGGATAAAACAACAC
>CAYLJO010000113.1:0-3666 GCA_964383905.1 uncultured Blastocatellaceae bacterium | reverse complement strand
ACGTCGCCGCGTCTCCCCCCTCCCCCTTTTGCCATCATCCCTTCTTGGTGGCGGCGGCCGTTTGCGCTTGGTCACCCGGTGCGGCGCGTGTATCACGCTCGCGGATGCGTGCCGCCTTGCCGCGCAACCCGCGCAGGTAATAGAGTTTGGCGCGGCGGACATGCCCTTTCTTAACGAGATCAATGTGATCAATGATCGTCGCGTGAAGCGGGAAAATCCTTTCGACGCCGACGCCGAAACTCGTTTTTCGCACGGTGATTGTCTCGCGGGCGCCGCCGTGCTTGCGTGCGATCACAATGCCTTCGAACGCCTGCAGGCGCTCCTTGCCCTCGGCCTCTTTAATACGTACATGAACGCGCACCGTGTCGCCCGGCTGGAAATCCGGTATGCCATTACGCAATTGCGCCTTTTCCACTATATCTAAACGATTCATCTCTTCACCCCAACATTAAATTAGCAACTGTAGATTTGTGGTTAACAGAACGTAATTTTCGGTCGCCGATAGCAAATCTAAGGTTGCCACTTTTTTATTGATCAATCCCGTTGACGAGAGCGCGCATCCGTTCATCAACGTCTGCCTTCTCCAACAGGTCCGGCCGATTGCGCTGCGTCTTCCTCAGCGCTTGCGCCCTGCGCCAGCGCGCGATCTCCGCGTGATTGCCGCTGAGCAGAACTTCCGGCACACGCGCGCCCCGAAACTCCGGTGGGCGCGTATAGTGAGGGTAGTCCAGCAGCCCCTCGGAGAAAGATTCGTTAGCGGCCGAGGTTTCACTTCCAAGCGCGCCAGGCACAAGGCGCGTTACCGCATCAACCAACACCAGCGCGGCGGGCTCTCCGCCCGATAGGACGTAATCGCCAATAGAGATTTCGTCCGTCGCCAGCAGGTCAGCCACGCGCTCGTCAACACCTTCGTAGCGGCCGCAGATCAGCACAATGTGCTTGGCCTTCTGCGCCAGTTCAAGCGCCAACTGATGGTTAAATACGCGGCCCTGCGGCGAGAGAAGAACAACGCGCGTGGCACCGTCAAAGCGGTCGCGGTCGCGCCCCCCTGTCAACCCTTCAACCGCGGCAAAGATCGGCTCCGGCTTGAGCACCATCCCATCGCCGCCCCCGAACGGGCGATCATCAACGATGTGATGCTTATCGCTCGTCCACCCGCGCAGGTCATGCGTTTTGACCTCCACGAGCCCGGCGGCCTGCGCCCGCCGAATGATTCCGTAATCAAACGCCCCGCTAAAGTATTCTGGAAAGATCGTGATAATGTCGAAGCGAATTGATTGCACCATTGATAGGTTTGATCGTTGAGTAATTGCTCAACGACTCAATCTTCTACATTTCCAGCAGCCCTTCAGGCGCATCGACGAGGATCAGCTTTTTCTCCACGTCGATCTCGACACAGATGGCTTCCGCCAGCGGAATGAGGTGCTCGCGTGTGGTCGTCGCGTTTTCAACCACGAGCATCTCGACGCCGCCCGTCCTCAATATTTCACGGACGCGACCGAGCCGCTCCCCTTCGGTCGTTTCGACCTCGCACCCGGCGAGTTCCCACTCATAAAACTCACCCTCCGGAAGCTCGACCCGCTCTGATTCCGGGACGGCAAATTCGTACCCGATCAGGGTGCTCGCCGCTTCAATTGAATCGTAGCCGGCGAACTTCAGCACGACTCGCCCTGATTGAAACCAGTGGTCTTCGAGCGTGAGCGTCAGACGCTCGCCGCCGGGCGCGACCGCGATGAGTCTTTCAAGGGCCTCGAAGCGTTCCGGGAAATCTGTCAAAAGATCGGCGACGAGTTCGCCGCGCAGGCCCCTCGTCCTGACACCCCGCGCCACCGCTACCAGATCACCGTCAGTTGACGGTCCCGCCCCCACAACCGTTTCCCTCGTTCATTCCACGATTTCGAGAATGAAGCGCCGGTTCTTCTTGACGCTCGCCGCGTGCACGAGCGAACGCAACGCACGAATCGTTCGCCCCTGCCGCCCGATCAACTTGCCCATGTCCGCCTCGGCCACGCGCACTTCGATCAAGGTCGAGCCGTTACGCTCCACTTCGCGCACGTCAACCGCCGCAACCTCGTTAACCAAACTCTTAACGATCATCTCGACGGTCTCTTTCATACGCCCTCCGACGTGATGAGTGATTAGCGCTGCGGTGATGAATTAAAAACAGAACGGTACCGTTTGATTCCTCACCCATCACTCGGCCGAAGCCGTTTCCGCGGCCTGCGCCTTCGCGCTGGCTTTAATCAAGCGCCGCACCGTATCGGTCGGCTGCGCACCTTTCTCGATCCAGTAGCGAACGCGCTCCGCGTTCAGGCGAATCTCCGCCGGGTTGCGCGTCGGATTGTAAATCCCCAGGTTTTCGAGGTACGCGCCGTCGCGCTTCGACAGTTTTTCCTTCACCACAATTCGGTATGAGGGCTGCTTCTTCGCGCCCGTACGCATCAATCTAATCGCTAACAACGTTTCTTCCTCCAACAGCGGTGCCAGGGGTAACAAGTGACGATTAAGGGCAAGGGATCCCGCAACCTAATTTATCACCGGCCGCCCGTCACCATTTTATCGTTTCTTCTTCCGCCGCTTCTTCTTCAACTTTTTGCGCTTTGGCATGCCATGCGAAGGGCTCATCCCGGTCTCGTCGCCGTTACCTTCCATCATTCCGCCGAGGTCAGGCATGCCGGCCATCCCGGCCATGCGACGCATCATTTTGCCCTTAAACCCGCCGCCGCCGAACAACCCCGCGCCCGAGAGTTGCCGCATCATTTGCCGCATCTCCGTATACTGCTTGATGAGCGCATTGACGTCGGCGACCGTGGTGCCCGACCCGCGCGCGATGCGGCGGCGGCGATTCGCGTTGAGGATCTGATGATTGTGGCGCTCCTCACTCGTCATCGAATCAATGATCGCCTCGGTGCGCTTGAGCTCACGCTCCATCTGCTTCGATTGCTCTTCGTTTATTTCCGGGAGGCCGATGCCGCCGAGGAGCTGGTCCGGCAGCAGCTTCATAATCTTCGAGAAAGACCCGAGCCTCTTCACCTGCCGGAGCTGACTACGAAAATCGTCGAGCGTGAATTCGTTCTTCTGAAGCTTCTTCAACTGCGCTTCGGCCTCAGATTGATCGACCTTCTCCTGCACCTCTTCGATCAGCGAAAGCACGTCGCCCATGCCGAGGATGCGCTGTGCGATGCGGTCGGGATAGAACGGCTCGAGCGCGTCGTACTTTTCACCGACGCCGACAAACTTCACGGGCTGCCCCGTCACCTGCTTGATTGAAAGCGCCGCGCCCCCGCGTGCGTCGCCATCCATCTTGGTCAGGATGACGCCGGTGATTCCCACGCGGGAGTGAAATTCTTCTGCCGAACGCACGGCGTCCTGTCCGGTCATGGCGTCGGCGACAAACAGGATCTCGACCGGGTGTGTCTCGTTCTTGATGCGAACCAACTCCTCCATCAACTCATCGTCAATGTGAAGGCGGCCCGCCGTGTCGATGAGCAGCGTGTCATAGCCGGTCTGTTGCGCGTGCTTGTACGCTTCACGCACGAGCGTCAGAGGGTCGTTGGTCTCCGGCACGTCAAAGAGCGACTGTCCGGTCGCTTTAGCAATGACTTTCAACTGCTCGCGCGCGGCGGGGCGATAAACGTCCACCGAGAGCAGGAGCGGCTTGCGGTT
>CAYLJO010000112.1:0-20508 GCA_964383905.1 uncultured Blastocatellaceae bacterium | reverse complement strand
CCGCGGCGGCGAGAATGTTGTAGATATGCGGGCGACCGACCAGCGGCGAATGCAGCGCACGTTCACCCGCCGGCGTGTGTAGACGAAACCGCATCCCGTCAAGTGAGTGTTCGACGCCGCTCGCCACCACGTCCGCCTTCGCATTGAGCGCGTAAGTAGTGACGCGTTGACCCACTCGCTCAAGATCGCGCGCCAGCTCAACGCCGCGCGCATCGTCAACGTTGCTAACGGAGACGCGGGGCGGTTGGCCGAGGCTGCCATCGAACAGGCGACGCTTCGCCGCGAAATATGCTTCCATCGTGCCGTGGTAGTCGAGGTGATCGCGCGTCAGGTTGGTGAAGACGGCGACGCTCAAGCGCAGCGCGTCACAACGGTGCAGGTCAATGGCTTGCGAGGAACACTCCATCACGGCTGTGTGGCAGCCGGCCTCGACCGCGCGGCGCAGGAGGCGCTGCATGTCGCTCGCTTCGGGGGTGGTGCGCTCGGCCTTATGGCGCTCGTGGCCCACGCGATACTCAACCGTGCCGGTCATTGCCACCGGCTCGCCTGCGGCCTCTGCGATTGCTGCGACAAGGTAGGTGGTCGTCGTCTTGCCGTTCGTGCCCGTGATCCCGACCAGCTCGAGCTCGCGCGATGGATGGCCATGGACCTCCGCGGCGGCGAGCGCGAGCGCCTGTCGCGCATCGCTTACTCGCAGCCATGCGCCGCCAAAGTCCGCGGGCCGCTCGCTTTCAGAGATGACGCCGGCTGCGCCGCGTTCCATCACCTGACCGATGAAACGATGCGCGTCAACAACCGCGCCGCGCACCGCCACAAAGAGACTCCCCTCGCCCGCCCGCCGCGAATCGTGCGTGACATCTGTCACTATTGCGCCTTCATCGCCCGTCAGCCTCCCCTTCACCGCCCGCGCCACATCGCCGAGCGTGACCGCCTGCCGTTGTCGTATTGAGTCATCCATTCTCTACCGTCCGCCATCTATTTTTGCGCGCCCGCCAGGCGCGGCTAAGGATTATAAACCAGTCGAAGACTCTTGCCACTAGCCGGCAATAAATGTAGACATCAGAACCACCAGGCATTACGATAAGAGCCCTGCCTTACCGATCTCTGGTTTCACGGAGTTTCTATGAGATTAACAGCCACCAAGATGTTTCTGTTGGTATTGATAGCCGTACCGGCAGCCGCAATCCCTTATGCTAACACCGCCGCGCCTGAGTACGACCTGCTCATTAAAAACGGCCGGGTCGTTGATGGCACGGGGCGTCCGGCTTACGACGCGGACGTGGCGGTTAAAGGCGACCGTATCGCGCGCATCGGCCGGCTGGGCAATGCAGGCGCACGCCGCACGATTGACGCCCGCGGCCTTGTCGTCGCGCCCGGTTTTATAGATATGCTGGGCCAATCCGAGACTTCCCTGCTGATCGATCCGCGCGCCATGAGCAAAATTATGATGGGCGTGACGACCGAGATTACGGGCGAAGGCGAATCCATCGCCCCGACAAACGAGCGTTTGATCCAGGAGGGCGCAGATTTTTACAAAAGATATAATCTGACGGTCGACTGGCGCACGCTGGGCGAGTATTTCCGCCGCCTTGAGCGGCAGGGCATGGGCGTGAACCTGGGTACCTACGTCGGCGCCACACAGGTGCGCGAGTACGTCGTAGGCTTCGACAATCGTCCGCCGACGCCCGCCGAATTGGACCGGATGCGCCGCCTCGTCGCGGCGGCGATGGAAGATGGCGCGCTCGGCGTCTCGACCTCGCTGCAATATGTGCCTGCGCGTTTCGCCCGGACGGATGAGATCGTCGAGTTGGCAAAAGTGGCGCACCGGTATGGCGGCATCTACGCGACACACCAGCGCAGCGAGGCCAATGCGCTTGACGATTCGCTCAAAGAGGTATTCGAGATCGGACGGCGCGCAAACATTCCCGTTGAAATTTTCCACATCAAGACGGCGTACAGGAAGAACTGGGGGCGGATGCCTGAGGTCGTGAGGCGCATCGAGGCGGCACGCGCAAGTGGTCTTGATGTCATGGCCGATGTTTACCCCTATACGGCGGCGGCGACGGGGCTCACGGCCTGCCTCCCGCCGTGGGCACTCGAAGGAGGCACGGAGCGGATGCTCGCGCGTTTGCGCGACCCGAATGTGCGGGCGCGGCTGAAAGGCGAGATTATGACCGACTCAAATGAGTGGGAGAATATTTATCTGGGCAGCGGAGGAGCGAGCGGTGTGCTGATCGGCTCGGTGGTCAACCGTGATCTGGAAAACTTGCAGGGCAAACGTATCTCTGAGATCGCTGCCGAGCAGCAGAAAGACCCGCTCGACGCGCTTTTCGATCTCATTCTTGCGGACCGCGGCCAGACAGGAGCAATCTACTTCATGATGTCGGAAGACGATGTGCGGGCGGCATTGCGTGCTCCTTTCACGAGCATCTGTACGGATTACGATGCGCGCGCCACCGACGGGCCGCTTTCCACCACCAAGTCGCACCCGCGCGCGTGGGGGACGTACCCGCGCATTCTCTCACGCTACGTGCGCGATGAGCACCTGTTGACACTGGAAGAAGCCGTTCACAAGATGACCGGCCTGGCGGCGGCGCGCGTTCAAATGCGCGACCGCGGGCTGGTGCGCGAAAGGATGTACGCCGACCTCACCATCTTCGATCCAGCGCGCGTGCAGGATCGTGCGTCGTTCGAAGCCCCCAATCAATACCCGGCCGGCATTCCTTACGTTATCGTCAACGGCCAGATCAGTGTTGACAAGGGCCAGCGCACCACCGCTCTATCCGGCCGTGTGTTGCGTGGGCCGGGCTACCGCGGCTGATGCATATCAGTCTTCCGGCGGCCAAGGGGCGCAGGCACTCAATTGAGAGAAAAGTTTTGATCTGGCGTGCGGGATGTATCCCGATTTATCATTATCGGCAGCGACGGTTGATGATTCAAAAGAGGGAAAGCGGTCGGGAAGAGGCGGGCAAGGTATAGCATGAAGCAGAATTTGTTGCAGTATCTTGCGTGCCCGTCGTGCGGCGGCGCGATCCGTTTACTTTCGATAGCGACGAGCGACGGCAAAGAAATTGTCGAGGGCGATCTGGATTGCGCTTCATGCGCTCACCATTATCCGATCGTGCGCGGCGTGCCGCGTTTCGTTGACTTTAATAAAGTAGAAGCGGACAAAGCGGCGACGGCGGCAAGCTTTGGCTGGCAGTGGCAGCATTTCACGCGTGAGAATGAGCAATACGCGGAGCAATTCCTCGGCTGGATCGCGCCCGTCAAGCCGGAGTTCTTCAAAGGTAAGGTTGTGGTCGAAGGCGGCTGCGGGAAAGGACGGCATACGCAGCTTGCTGCCCGCTGGGGAGCGCTTGACGTAATTGGCATTGATCTCAGCGATGCGGTTGAGACGGCCTTTACAGCAACACGCGGGTTGGAGAACGCACATATTGTTCAAGCAGATATTTATTGCCCTCCCTTCGCGCGCGTCTTCGATTACGGATTTTCCGTCGGGGTGCTCCACCACCTGCCCGACCCGCGCGCAGGCTTTCATTCGTTGGCATCAAAAGTGAAAGCTGGTGGGCATCTTTCGGTTTGGGTGTATGGGACGGAGAACAACGAGTGGATCACTCGCTGGGTCAGTCCTTTGCGCGAGCGTATCACTTCGCGGATCAATCGCCGGGTGCTGCTGCATCTGTCAAAAGTGCCGGCCGCAGCCTTGTTTGCGCTGACCAAGCTGGTCTACGGCCCGCTTAATCGCAACGGGGGCGGCACTGCGCTTGCCCACAACTTGTTCTACAACGATTACATGAATGCGCTTTCAATGTTCGGCTGGCGTGAGCAGCACTTAATAGTGTTTGATCATCTGGTCGCGCCGACGGCCTTTTATATTTCTCGTGCTGAATTTGAGCAGTGGTGGCGCGAGGCGGGCGCGAAGGATGTGGTGATCGGGTGGCATCATAAGAATAGTTGGCGCGGCTGGGGGCGTCTCGACTAGCGGTGCCGAACTTTGGTTGCCCGCCGTGCATGGTTCATCATTCTATTACGGAAACAGCACTTTAAGTTAAAAGTGTTCATGAAGCTGATCTTCATTGGTCTTGCGGTTTGCTTCCTTACCTCGGGACAAGCCGGCTGCCGGTCTGCCTTCTCGGTAGTGAGCGACACGAGCGCCGATCAGATCAGCTTAACCTCAATCAATTCGCCCCTTCCTGACGGGGCGTTCAACGCCGCCATCTCTTTGGCGTACCCACTCATGAACGTCAGAGCAGGGCAGCAAGAGCCTATCCATGTCATCCTCAAGAATACAGGTCATACGGTTTGGCCCGCCTTCGGTCAAAGCGACGGTAGATTTCAGATCAAGTTGGGCAACCACTGGCTCGATCGGAACGGCAGGATACTTTTAATTGATGATGGAAGAAGTAATCTCCCTTATGATCTTAAGCCGGGTGATGAGGCGGAACTCCTCTTGAGAATAACGTACCCTCAGACTCCCGGCGAGTACATCCTTGAGCTTGACATGGTTCAGGAGCAGGTCGCCTGGTTTAACCAGAAAGGGTCAAACACTTTGAGATTAAATCTAAGAATTGAATAACTCAGGCCTTTGTATCATTCGTTGTAAAATACGGCTGGTAGCAGCGCTTGAGCTGAGAACTACGGCGGTAAAATCCAATTATCAACAGAACCACACCCATCGCCGGTAATGGCTCTCGGAAGGGGAATAAAACATTGTCATTGATGCTCCAGGAGATCGCCGAGCAACCGTCGGCGCTGGCAAGAACGATCAGCGAAGAGCGCCGCAAAGTCGCGCATCTCGGCGCATTTTTGAAAGAGCGCGATATTGACCTCATTGTGATGGTCGCGCGCGGCAGTTCTGACAACGCGGCGCTGTTTGGCCGCTACCTGCTCGAAATAACGACGGGCATTCCCGTTTCGCTCTCCGCCCCGTCGGTCTACACGATTTACAACGCGAACCTGAAGCTAGAGCGCGCGCTGGTGATCGGCGTCTCACAATCCGGCGAGGGCGAAGACATCAATCGTGTGCTGGAGAGGGCGCGCGCGTGCGGGGCTCATACGGTCGGGATAACCAATGAACCCGCCTCATCAATGGTTCAATTCGTCGACGAAACACTGCTGATGCACGGCGGGCGGGAGCGGTCCGTGGCAGCCACCAAAACTTATACCGGTCAACTGATGCTCTTTTACATGCTGGCGGCGGCGCTCGATCACACCGGCACGCCACTCGATTACGAGGCGATCCCCGAATATACCGCACGCGCGCTCGAGCGACAGACGGCCATCAAGGAACTCGTCGAACGCTACGTCTTCATGGAAAACTGTGTGGTTGTCGGGCGCGGGCTGAGCTATGCCAATGCTTACGAGATGGCCCTCAAACTGATGGAAACTTGCTACGTGGTGGCGGAGCGCTTCTCGTCCGCCGATTTTCTCCACGGCCCCCTGGCGATCGTCGAGCGCCATTTTCCGATCATCTTGTTTGCCCCTCCCGGGGCGATGCTTGACGGCATGAAGGTCTTGATCAATCGACTGCGCGAATTGCGCGCCGACACGCTGGTGATCACCAGCGACGAAGAAGCGGCGAGCGCGTGTTCGCGCGCCATCATGATGCCGGGTGAATTCGGCGAGTTTCTGTCCCCGATTCCCTACATCATCCCCGGCCAACTGTTTGCGGCGCTGCTGGCCAACGCGAAGGGACTCAACCCGGACGCGCCCCGCTCGCTGTCAAAAGTTACGCGCACGCTTTAGATAAAGTAGCTCTCGCGCCGTACTGAACGAGCGTGTGCCCTTAACTAGACATCGGGGCCGCAATTTTTCACTCTGATAGCTTCGCTTCATCCGGCGAACTGTGACTATCAGATGCGTGCATGCTATTCTTAAGCTCGTTACCACTTAAGTAAATACTGAGGTGGTGTGATATGAGGACTGACATTCTGGATCGGCAAAGCGATATTGAAAAGTGGATTGCGGAGCATCGCCCGAAAGCTTTTATATGCCGAGAGCTCAGCTGCAAACCGTTAACGCTTGAGAGCTATTTAAGAAAGATGGGATTGAGCTATGCGGGCAATATGGGCGGTCAGAAGTATAAGCGTTGTCCTGCTCGTAAAAGCGCTAGCTTCTATTTACACCGAGGCAGTTTCATCATCAGCCATAAGTTGAAACTAAAGTTGCTGGAAGACAGATTGAAGAAGCGTTGTTGCGAGCGATGCAACCGGCAGGAGTGGATGGGTGAGCCAATCCCAATTGAACTTCACCACGTTAATGGCAACCGCTTCGACAACAGGCTCAGCAATCGGCGATTACTTTGCCCGAACTGCCACGCTTTGACTGATAATCATGCTGGCAAAGGCGCGCATAGAAATTTAGGGATGTGACATAGCTAAATGCGAAAGTGGCGAAATGGCAGACGCGCACGGCTTAGGACCGTGTCCCGAAAGGGGTGGGGGTTCGAGTCCCCCCTTTCGCACCAAATTTTGATGTCGAGTAGATTTCTCGCATAATTTTCTAGAGAAGGATGCCCGTGCGGCGTGCTTGTAGCGTCGCATCGGGCTTCATGTTTTATGAAGAGTGAATTGGTTGACGTTTCTCCCACCCGTAAGGAGATCAAGATTGAGATCGGGGCGGAAGCCGTGCGCGCCGCCTATAACAGCATCAGCGACCGTTACGCGAGGCTCGCCACCGTGCCCGGTTTTCGCCGCGGCCACGCCCCGCGCTCGGTCGTGCGGACGCGCTTCAAAGATGAGATTCGCGGCGAAGTGTTGCGCGAGCTGGTGCCGGAGGCGGTCAACGACGCGATTACGGAGCGCGAGCTTAATGTCATCGGCGAGCCTGACGTACATCTGGATAATATGGAAGGGCTCGACAAACTGGGCGAGCAGCCGATCTCGATTCACGTGCACGTCGAAGTCCTGCCCGCGGTTGAACTAGGCGAATATAAGGGCCTCGGTGCGACACGGCGCGTGCGTCCGGTGAAGGATGAGGATGTTGATCGTGTCATCGAAGGCTTGCGTGAAGCTTCGGCGGCGCTGCAGCCGGTGGAAGATCGCCCGGCCGAGTTGGGCGATACGGTGACGGTGAATTTCCACGGCAAGTTCGTGCAAACGCCGGAGGAGGAAGACATCGACGTCGAGGACGTCGACGTCGTGCTCGGAGGTGAGGGCGTACAGCAGGAGTTTACGGACCACCTCCTCGGCGTGACGGCAGATGAAGACCGTAAGTTTACGGTCCGTTACCCGGAAGATTTCACATCAAAAGGGCTGGCCGGGAAAGAGGTTGAGTACACGGCAAAGGTGACGGCTGTGCGCCGGAAAGAGATCCCTGAGGTTGATGACGAATGGGCCAGGAGTCTCGGCGAAGAGTTCGATTCCGTCGCCACCCTGCGCGAGAAGGTGCGCGAGGACTTACAGCAGCGTGCCGCGTACGAGTCCGAGAGCCGGCTGCGCAGCGATGTCATGAATAAGCTCATCGAAGCGCACCAGTTCGAAGTCCCGCAGACATTGCTCGAGCAGCAGACGCAACAGCGTCTGGGATTGCTGGTCCGGGAGATGATCGGGCATGGGGTTGACCCGCGCAACCAGGAGTTCAATTGGGAGGGTTTGCGCGACCAGTTAAAAGACCAGGCTGGCGACGACGTACGCGGCTCGATGCTTCTCTCGCACATCGCCGATAGGGAGCAGATCACGGTGACGGACGAGGAGATCGAAGCGGAGATTGCGGCCATCGCGCAGGAGTCGCGCCAGCCGCCAGAGCAAGTACGTACTGCCTTGACAAAGCAGGGAGGCGAACGTAGCATCGCCAATAGGTTGCGCAATCGCAAAGCGCTCGACCTGCTAGTTGAACATGCTCGCGTAACTGATGAAGAGTGGCGCGAAGAAACTCCTGCCGAGAGCGCATCACGGGAAGACCAAAGAGCCGTCGCGGTTGATGCGCAAGGGGCTGAGGAGCGCGGTGAAGGTGAGGCCGCGAAAGCGGAATCAGTATCTTCGACCGAGGCTGGTGCTTGAGCATCCCAAGAAGGAGTTCCGGTCAGCCATCAATTCGAAATCAAGTTGCGCGGCCCCAGGATCTAAAGAGAGCCAGAAAGGTTTAGAGTTGATATGGCTTTAGTCCCGATGGTCGTCGAGCAAACGTCGCGTGGCGAACGCGCCTTCGACATTTACTCGCGCCTTTTGAAAGACAACATTATCTTTTTGGGCACGCCGATTGACGACCAGATTGCCAACCTGATCGTCGCACAACTTCTCTTTCTCGAAGCCGAAGACCCCGAGAAGGACATCAACCTGTACATCAACTCGCCGGGCGGCTCGATCACGGCCGGGATGGCCATCTACGACACGATGCAGTTCATCCGCCCCGACGTGACGACGATCTGCGTCGGCCAGTGCGCTTCAATGGCGGCAGTCCTTTTGGCGGCCGGGGCGAAGGGCAAGCGGTTCGCACTGCCCAACTCGCGGATCCTCATCCACCAGCCTTCTGGCGGCTCACAGGGCCAGGCGACGGACATCCGCATCCAGGCCGAAGAGATCATCCGCATGCGCGAATTGACCTCCCGCATTCTCGCCCGGCATACCGGTCAGCCTTTCGAGAGGGTCGAGCGCGACGTCGAGCGCGACAAGATTATGTCTGCCGTGCAGGCTAAAGAGTACGGCTTGATAGACGAAGTAATAGCGCACCGCGAGTAGTCCCCAGGCGGCTTGCGTGCTCGAGTATAATGGTCAGGCGGGCGGTTGAAGCCGATGCGTTTTAGAACGGGCTCGACACTGAGGCTCTTGGCATACCGGAACAGGCATACACTGCGGTGCTCATTCTGCGGCAAGTTAGAAACGGAAGTAAAGAAGCTTATCGCCGGACCTAAGGTCTGCATCTGCAACGAGTGCATTGATATTTGCAACGAAATCATCGCGGGCCGAGATATTTCAGGCCGGCCCGTGATCACCCCTAGTAAATAAGTTCGAACGATTTCAACGGAGCTTCCTCGAAACGCCTATGGTACGACGAACTGATGACACGTTGCGCTGTTCGTTTTGCGGCAAGTCGCAAAACGAAGTGAAAAAGCTCATTGCCGGCCCGACAGTCTACATCTGCAACGAGTGCATCGATATCTGCAACGAGATCATCACAGACGACCAGCAGGCCGAATCCGTCACCACGCGCCCGCCACTCCCGAAGCCCGGCGAGATCAAGAGTTTTCTCGACGAATATGTGATCGGCCAGGAGGAGACAAAGAAGCGCCTCGCCGTCGCCGTTTATCAGCACTACAAGAGGATCGAGCTGGCCCGGCGCCGGAGCGATGTCGAGATTCAGAAATCCAACATCCTGCTGATCGGCCCGACCGGCACGGGGAAAACGCTGCTGGCCCAGACGCTGGCGCGCATGCTGAGCGTGCCCTTTACTATCGTTGATGCGACAACGCTCACGGAAGCCGGCTACGTCGGCGAAGACGTGGAGAATATCATCCTCAAGCTTCTACAGGCGGCTAACGGCGACGTCGAGCGCGCACAGCAAGGCATCATTTATATCGACGAAGTTGACAAGATCTGCCGCAAGGATGAGAACCCTTCAATCACGCGCGACGTGTCGGGCGAAGGCGTGCAGCAAGCCCTCTTGAAAATTCTGGAAGGCACGATCGCCAACGTTCCGCCGCAGGGCGGCCGCAAGCACCCGCACCAGGAGTTCTTCCCCGTCGATACAACGAACATTCTCTTTATCTGCGGGGGGGCGTTTGTCGGCCTGGAAAAGGTCATCGAAAAGCGGCTCCGCAACAAGTCAATGGGCTTTCACGCCGAAGTAAAACCGGGCTCGAGCCGGCACGCCGAAGCGCTGGCCGCGGTGCAACCAGAAGACCTGATTCGCTACGGGTTGATACCTGAGTTTGTCGGGCGCCTTCCCGTTTGTGGCGTCCTCAGTGAGCTGGACGAGAACGCGCTGATCAAGATTTTAACGGAGCCGAAGAATGCGCTGATCAAGCAATATCAGAAGCGGTTTGACTTCGACAACGTCAAGCTCAAGTTTACCGACGACGCGCTCAAAGCGGTGGCGCGGCAGGCGGTCGAACGCAAGGTGGGCGCGCGCGGCCTGATGATGATCCTTGAAGAACTCCTTCTCGACGCAATGTATACGCTGCCGTCGCAGAAGCGGATCAAGGAGTTCGTCATCACGAGCGAGATGGTGGAGCGCAAGCGCGCCATCCCCGGCGAGGGCCTGACGGGCGTGGACGGCGCGGCGGCGTAGCCAAAGGGTGCCGCAAAAGCTTATAAACCTTTGTTTTTCATCTTTTATCCTTCACTTTTCACCCATTATCCCTGATCCTTTAAAAGTAGCGCGGACGCGCAAAATAGTCTACAATTAGATGGTTCGCAAAAAGGGGGCGAGCGCACGTGGTGGCTCGCCCCTCTTCGCCACGTCCATGTTTAAGTGAAAGAGTCAAAACCGGTTATGGAAGAATATTCAGATCGCACTCCTGCCGACATTGCGCGCTACCCGATGGTGCCGATTCGCGATGTCGTTATCTTTCCCTTTACCAAGGTCGCGTTCAAAATTGGGCGGCCCGGTTCGGTGCGCGCGCTGGAAGAGGCGTTGGTCTCCGACCGCACAATTTTTCTGGCCACGCAGCATGACGCGACCGTGGACGAGCCGACGCCGGAACAGATTTACAGCGTCGGCACGCTGGGTCGCATACTGCAGTCGCAGAAGCAGGATAACGGGCAGATTAAAGTAGTCGTCGAGGGGCGCGAGCGCGCGACCACCATCCGCGTCGAAAACAACAACGGGGCTTTTACCGCGCTGGTGCGCCGGGCCCCCACGGTGGCTGAAGAAGGATCCCGCGTCGAGGCGCTTGTTCAGCGGATCAATCAGCTTGTCGAACAGCATTTACGCCTGGCCCCGGACGCACAGACCGACGCCTTGCAGACGGCCCTGCGCAATCAGGACGCTTCGCATCTGGCTGACGCGCTCGCCTCGCAACTGCGCATCTCGGTCGAAGACAAACAGGGTCTGCTTGAGATCTTTTCCACACAGGCCCGGCTCCAGCGGCTGATCGAGCTGCTGGAGACCGAACTGGACAAGAGACAGCTTGACCGGACGATTCAGACGCGCGTCAAGCGCCAGATGGAGAAGGCGCAGAAAGAGTATTACCTCAACGAGCAGATCAAAGCGATTCACAAAGAGCTCGGCCGCAAGGATGAGAAGGCCGAGCTGGAAGAGTTGAAGAAAAAGATCGAAGAGGCCGGCATGACCGACGAGGCGAAGGAAAAGGCGATGCAGGAGCTGCACCGCCTCGAAGCCATGCCGCCGATGTCGGCCGAAGGCACGGTCTCGCGCACCTACATTGACTGGCTGATCAGCGTGCCGTGGAAGCAGAGGTCAAAAGAGATTAAGGATCTCGCCAAGGCTGAAGAGGTGCTTAACGAAGACCACTACGGTCTGGAGAAGATTAAGGATCGCATCCTCGAATACCTGGCCGTGCGCCAACTCGTGAAGAACCCGAAAGGATCTATTCTCTGCTTTGTCGGCCCGCCGGGGGTCGGTAAGACCAGCCTCGGCAAATCCATCGCCCGCGCGACCGGCAGGAAATTTGTGCGCCTCTCTCTGGGCGGCGTGCGCGATGAGGCCGAGATTCGTGGGCACCGTCGGACATACATCGGGGCCCTGCCCGGCCAGATCATCCAGATGATGAAAAAGGCCGGCACGATCAACCCGCTCATCCTGCTCGACGAAGTCGATAAGCTTGGCGCGGACTTCCGCGGGGACCCGAGCTCAGCACTGCTTGAAGTCCTCGACCCCGAGCAGAACCACACGTTTCAGGATCACTACCTGGACGTCGAGTACGACCTGTCCAAGGTCTTCTTTATTGCGACGGCGAACGTGTTACATACGATCCCGCCGCCGCTGCAAGACCGTCTTGAGATACTGCGTCTTTCCGGCTACACCGAGCGCGAAAAGCTTGAGATTGCCAAGCAGCATCTCGTGCCGAAGCAGGCCGAGGCCAACGGTCTCAAGTCCGAGCAACTTGAATTCACTGAAGAGGGTCTGCTCGAGATCGTTCGCCACTACACTCGGGAAGCCGGCGTGCGCAACCTCGAGCGTGAGATCGGTTCGTGCTGCCGCAAGATCGCCCGCAAGTTCGTCTCGGAAAGCGCGGGCGAGGAGTTCAAAGACATCATAACGGCGGAGCGTGTCCGTGAGATGCTCGGGCCCATCAGGTTCCGCCAGCAAGGTGTGGCCGCCGAGAGCGAAATCGGCCTCGCGACGGGCCTGGCGTGGACTGAGATCGGCGGTGAGGTTTTGCAGATCGAAGCGACGCTTGTGAAGGGGCGTGGCGGCGTGACGTTGACGGGTAAGCTTGGCGAAGTGATGCAAGAGTCGGCGCAGGCGGCCCTCACCTGTATCAAAGCGCGCGCCGAACGTCTGAGCATGAGCCTCGATTTTATCCGCAAGCGTGATCTGCACATTCACATTCCCGAAGGGGCGATCCCGAAGGACGGCCCGTCGGCCGGCATCACGCTGGCGACCGCCATGGCTTCGGCACTGACGCGCGTGCCGGTGCGCAAAAACGTCGCCATGACCGGCGAGATCACCTTGCGCGGCCGTGTGCTGCCGATCGGCGGCGTTAAGGAAAAATTGATGGCCGCACATCGCTTCGGCATCACGACGATCATCCTGCCCAAGGACAACGAGAAGGACCTGATCGAAATCTCTGAAGAAGTCCGCAACAAATTGGACATTAATCTCGTCGAGACGATTGACGAAGTTCTCGCACTCGCGCTCGAAGACTCCTGCCCGGCGGAAGCCGCCGCGGCGGACGAGACGAAGGCGCCCCCGCTGTGGACCACGGAGCCGCCGTCGCAGGGCGTGCAGACAATTGCCGAACACTAGGGCGGTGTGGGAGCGGCGGGCGCCGACCGGTTTCCGGTAGGGGGCTGGCGCGCCTACCCGCATATATGCCGCGCCCTCTCGCCTCGGTATGCCACATTTTTCGGCGGCACCCATCAATCTTTCAAGCCGGTCGCATTTTAATGGTCTCGCCTTTGAAGATCGAGTTTCCGGTTCGCTTTAACTCAGGACTCGAAACCCTAAACTCGATACTTCTATGAAGATCACGAGCGCCGAGTTCATCAAAAGCGCATTCGACGAGGGGGGTTGGCCGCGCGACCGAGCGCCGGAAATAGCTTTTCTAGGCCGATCGAACGTTGGGAAATCGAGTTTGATCAATTCCCTGCTGGGCGTCCGTGGCCTGGCGCGAACGTCTGCGACGCCCGGCCGGACACAGGCTCTTAACTTCTTTCTGATCAATAATCGTTTCCGTTTCGTTGACCTCCCGGGCTACGGTTACGCGCGCGCGCCGAAAAATATTAAGGCGGCCTGGGGCGAGATGGCTTCACAATACCTTGCCAAGCGCCTAGGGCTTATGCTATCAATTCAGATTGTAGATTCGCGCCACGAACCCACAACACTGGATGTGCAACTACATGACTGGCTCCGGCACTACGGCAAGCCGCGAATTGTAGTTGCTACGAAATCCGACAAGCTCTCTCAAAATGAGTTGAGAAAGAATATTGAGCGCATTCGGCGGACGCTTCACGCGGAGCGCGTGATAGCCTACTCCGCCACGACTAAACAAGGACGTGAAGAGATTTGGCGCATTATTGATGAGGTATTAGCCACTGATTAGCCCCCTCGGTTTTCTTAGTTTAGCCCTGAGGCCACGTGCGGGACGCCCCCGGCATCTAAGAGAAGCTGGAAGCCCTCGCATACATTTTACTGAATTTTGCAAACGCGAGCCGTTAGAGCAGAACTTCGTTTACCTCGCACAAGGACGTGAAAGGTAGCGCCCCCACACGCGCCTGCTCTCCAGACGCGCACATAGGCATCATTCCCGATCAATCAACGTCTGTTTCCATCAAATTGACAATGACGCGGTATTGAACCGCAAACGTAAAGGCAGAAAGCAGAGCGGCGGACCGGAAACGACACGCCGCATAGAGAAGAAACTGAAATGTCACAACGCACACCACGCACACGCAGTGCCAGCAGCAGCAACAGCAGCAGCAGTAATAACAACACCAACGGCGAAGGCGGCACGACGGCCACCACGGCCACCGCCGAGGCCCCGCCCGAAAAAACGTCCGCCAAGGAGTCCAAGGAAGCCAAGGGCGGCGAAGAGCTTCTTAATCTCGCCGACCTTAAGGAGATGTCCATCTCTAAGCTCACACAGATAGCCAAGAGCATGGACGTGCCCGGTGCGACGGGGATGCGCAAGCAGGAACTGATCTTCAAAGTCCTGGCGGCGCAGACGGAGAAGAGCGGTCTCATCTTTTCCGAAGGCGTGCTCGAAACCCTTCCCGACGGTTTTGGTTTCCTGCGCGCCCCCGAGTACAACTATCTTCCGGGCCCGGACGACATCTATGTCTCGCCGTCCCAGATTCGCAAATTCGATCTGCGCACCGGCGACACGGTCAGCGGGCAGATCCGTCCGCCGAAGGAGGGGGAGCGCTACTTTGCGCTCATCAAGGTCGAGGCCATTAACTTCGAGGCCCCGGATCAGGCGCGCGAAAAAGTCTTCTTCGACAACCTGACGCCGCTCTACCCGGACGAGCAGCTGAAGATGGAGACGGCGAAGGAAAACCTGGCGGCGCGCGTCATCGACCTCGTCACGCCCATCGGTAAAGGCCAGCGCGGGTTGATCGTGGCGCCGCCGCGCACCGGCAAGACGATGCTCCTCCAGACTATCGCCAATTCCATTACACAGAACCACCCTGAAGTGACGCTCATCGTTCTGCTCATTGACGAGCGGCCCGAAGAGGTCACGGACATGCAACGCTCGGTCAACGGCGAAGTCATCTCGTCAACCTTCGACGAGCCGCCGACGCGGCACGTGCAGGTCGCGGACATGGTCATCGAGAAGGCGAAGCGGCTCGTCGAACATAAACGCGATGTGGTGATCCTGCTCGACTCGATCACACGCCTGGCGCGGGCGCACAACGCGGTCGTTCCGCCGAGCGGTAAGATTCTCTCCGGCGGTATTGATTCAAACGCCCTCCAGCGCCCGAAGAGATTTTTCGGCGCGGCCCGGAACATTGAAGAAGGGGGCAGCCTGACGATCATCGCCACGGCGCTGATTGATACTGGCTCGCGCATGGACGACGTGATCTTCGAAGAGTTCAAGGGCACGGGCAACTGCGAGATTCATCTTGACCGCAGGCTCAGTGACAAGCGGCTCTTCCCCGCCATCGACCTTCAACGCTCGGGCACGCGAAAAGAGGAGCTGCTGATCAGTAAGGAAGACCTCAATCGCATCTGGGTGATGCGTCGCGTCCTGAACCCCCTGTCCCCCGTCGAACAAATGGAAGTCGTCCTGGAGCGTCTGGAGAAATCCAAATCCAACGCCGAATTCCTGGCTTCGATGCAGAGTTAATACCCGGTTCCGAGTTTCAAGTTCGGCCGCCGCTTTTAACTTGAAACTTGAAACTTCGGTGGGGTTCGCATAGTATTATCCAACGCTCTACCAATCTATTAACTGCGGCATGCCCCGCGTCAGGGGCGCAGTGTGAAGAGTTTTGCGCGTTGCGATACTGTCATCCGAAGCCGTACCTTTCGCCAAGACTGGCGGCCTCGGTGATGTAGCAGGCGCTCTGCCCAAAGCTCTGCGCGGGAGCGACGTCGATGTGTTGCTCGCGCTGCCGCTCTACGAACAGGTTGATCGCCGGCTGCTCGGCGGCCAGGTCTTTGATAATTTGGAAGTCCAGTGGCGTGGCGGAGTACGGCGCACTCGTGTCTGGGGCAGCGACGTCTTGGGCGCCCCCGTTTTCTTCATCGACGCGCCGGAGTATTTCGCGCGTCCCTCAATCTACGGCTTTCCGGACGATCACGAACGCTTCGCCTTCTTCGGTCGCGCCGCCCTTACGCTATTCAAGCGGCTCGGGGGGCCGCTCGACATTCTCCATTGCAACGATTGGCCCGGCGGATTTGCCGCCGTCGAGCTCCGCTCGCGCCGCCGCTTCGACCCTTTTTACGCCAGGACGCGGACGCTTTTTTCCATTCATAATCTCGCCTATCAGGGCGTGTTCAATCCGGGCGACCTCTGGTGGTTGGGCTTCGGCTCGGTGGAAGACACCAACGATTTTATGCTGAACGGGGCGGCGTCCGCCTTGAAGGCCGGCCTGATGGTCGCCGACTGGCTCTCGACCGTGAGTAAGCGTTATGCGTTGGAGATCCAGACGCCCGAGCAGGGCTACGGTCTCGACTGGCTGTTGCGCGCGCGCCGCGACCGGCTTGTCGGCATCACTAATGGCGTGGATTACGATGTCTGGAATCCGGCGACTGATCAACACATCGCGGCACACTACAGCGTAGACGATTTGACAGGCAAACGGGCTTGCAAGCTCGACCTGCTGCGCCGCTTCGGGCTGCCCGCGGAAGCGAATCATCCGATTATCGCGATTATCTCGCGTCTGGTGGAGCAAAAAGGCTATGATTTAATCAGAGAAGCGGCGATCCCGATTCTTGCCCGGGGCCCATTTTTCATCGCGCTCGGCGCGGGGGCGCGGGAGTATGAAGACTTTTTACAGTCATTTCGCGTCGGCGCGCCGCAGCAGGTGGGTATCTACCTGGGTTATGCGGGCGAGCCTCTCGCGCACCAGATTGAAGCCGGCGCCGATATTTTTCTGATGCCATCACTATTCGAGCCGTGCGGGTTAAATCAGATGTACAGCATGCGCTACGGAGCCGTGCCGGTGGTGCGCGAGACCGGGGGACTTGATGATACGGTGGAGGATTTCGACCGCGAGCGTGCGGCCGGTAATGGGTTCAAGTTTGAGCCCTATACGGCGAGCGCAATGCTTGGAAAGATAGACCAGGCGCTCGATTGTTACGCGGAGCCCGAAGTGTGGCGGACAATCCAGTTAAACGGGATGAGCGCGGATCATTCGTGGTCGGCCGCCGCCAAAAAGTATATTGAGCTCTACACCTCCATGGCAGTGCCTTAGCGGCCACCGGGTAGTTGAGGCAGAAGGCAATTGCTTGTAACATCTGGTTTTTAACCCCCAGTTTTTCGCCATCATCGGACGCCGTCAGGTTATTTCAACGTGACAGGCGTTTAGAAAAAGAATCAAGGAGAATAAAGGAAATGAGTGAGCACGTGAGCGAAGTCAGTGACAGCAGTTTCGAGCGCGATGTCCTGCAGGCCGACCGCCCAGTCCTGGTCGACTTCTGGGCCGCCTGGTGCGCGCCCTGCCGCATGCTGGCCCCGACGGTGGAGGCCGTGGCGGAGAAGTACTCGGGCAGCGCGCGGGTGGTCAAGTTGAACGTGGACGAGAACCCCTCTGTGTCGCAGCGGTACGGGATCAAGGGGATCCCGACGCTGATCCTGTTCAAAGGAGGGAAGGAGGAAGAGCGGGTGGTGGGGGCGACGAGCAAGGAGGCGATCTCCCGCATGATTGATAAGCATGTCACTACCGCTAACGCCTAAGGGTTAAGATAGGAAGGGCGTGGAGGGTCTTGATAGAGTAAGGCTTACTCCGGCGCCCCTTTCTTTGTTTAAGAGCAGCGCGGCCCCGAGTAGTTAGAAGTAGTACCGAGTGCGTCAATCAAGCTTATTGCGCCTCCGCGGCTCGCTAAACTGAGTGCTACTCTATGAAACCACCGCATAAGCTTCGCGCCGCGACGCGCCAGCGCTCGATGGAGGAACGGCTCGCCGAACGCCTGCGCTCGCGTACCGTTGAAGACGCTAAGTTCCGCGCTCGCCAGGCGCAAGGCAAGCTGCGTCGCTTCGTCAGCGCAAATTTCCGTAAGCAGGATGTGATTGCTGCGATTGCGCTCCGGCGCGGCGAGTGCAATCGCTGCGGAGCGTGCTGCGAGATTCTATTCAAATGCCCATTTCTCAAGAAGCACGGCGACGGGACAACCACCTGCGGCATCTACGAAGACCGTCCCAACCAGTGCCGCCTTTTCCCGATCGAAAAGCGCGATTTAGAGGAGGTACGCGGTTCCTGTAGCTTCTACTTCATCGAGAAACCGGTCAAGCTGGAAAAAGCCAGCTGATTCAAAGTCTGAAGTCTAGAGTCTGAAGTCCGCTTGACTCTCTAGACTCCAGACCCCAGACTCCAGACCAAATTCATGATTATCGTCGTCATCGGCGCCCAGTGGGGTGATGAGGGAAAAGGCAAGATCGTTGATCTCCTGGCCGAACGCTTCGACATCGTCGCGCGCTATCAGGGCGGGCATAACGCAGGCCATTCCGTCCAGGTCAAAGACCGGTCTTTTGTCTTACACCTGATCCCATCAGGCATCGTGCACGCCGGCAAAACGTGCGTGCTCGGCAACGGCATGGTGATTGATCCGAAGGCCTTTTTCGAGGAGGCTGATCGTCTGGCCGGACAGGGCATTGACGTCACACCGGAGCGCGTTCTGGTCAGCTCGCGCGCGCACCTGATACTTCCCTACCACCGCATGCTCGACCACACGAGCGAAGAGCGTCTCGGTAATGAGCGGGTCGGAACGACCTTGCGCGGCATCGGCCCGGCCTATGAAGATAAGGCCGGGCGGCGCGGCATTCGCGTCGCCGACGCCCTCGTACCGGAAGTACTGCGCTCGCGCATTGAGCGCAACCTTGAAGACGCCAACCGGATCGTCCTTGCGTACGGCGGCCAGCGTCTCGACGCCGATCAAATTTTTGTCGAGACATCACGCCTGGCCGAGCGCCTCGCCCCATTCATCGCCGACACGACCCATTTTCTTAACACCGCCGCGATCAAAGGTCGCTCGATCCTGATCGAAGGGGCGCAGGCCACACTGCTTGACGTGGACCACGGGACATACCCTTTTGTCACGTCGTCGAGCACCACGGCCGGGGGCGCATCAATCGGCACGGGCCTCGCTCCGCACCGCATCACGGGTGTCCTGGGCATCGTTCGCACCTACACGACGCGCGTCGGCGAAGGCCCTTTCCCGACCGAGATGCTCGAAGGGGAAGCCGAGCTGGGGCAACTGATCCGCGAGCGCGGTCGCGAGTACGGCGCGTCAACCGGTCGCCCGCGTCGCTGCGGCTGGTTTGATGCCTTTGCCACACGCTACGCGGCGGAGATCAATGGTTTCACCTCCGTGGCACTGACCAAGCTCGACGTGCTCGACGCCCTCGACGAGATCAAGGTCTGCACGGGTTACCGCCTTGACGGCCGTCTCCTCGACTCATTCCCGGCCGTCTCACAGGACCTGCGCCGCGTCGAGCCTGTTTATGAAACACTGCCCGGCTGGAAAAGATCGACGGAAGGTGTCACAAGAATGGACATGCTCCCGTCTGAAGCGCGTCAGTACATCGAATTCCTCTCGCGCTCCATCGACGTCGAGATCGGGCTGGTTTCGACGGGCCCCGAGCGCGGCCAAACCATCATCTGCAAAGATTCAGCCCTGAGCCGCTGGCTCGGAGCATTCTGAATTCACTACGTTTTTCCTCAGTGACCTCTGCGGTTCATATCGCCTTACCATTTAACTTTATCCTCCTGCCCTCGGGGTCATAGCTATGCTCCTTGATCAGTCCCGGCATCCCATGTAGAATATTTTTTTAGATTGATCTGAATCTCAAATGTTTTCCTGCGGCCTAATCAAGAAGGCGACGGTCGCTTAGAGATTGGCCAAGGAGAACAAGTTTTATTTGCCAATCAGTTAAGAATGGGCCGATAGCTCAGTCGGTAGAGCAACTGGCTTTTAGACTTTTCGTTGACTTAAACGCCAACGATAATTAGTATCGATGCATGGAGCGGAAATACTGTATTCGTTGTAAGGCTGACATTGATATTTCTCAATTTAATAAGAATCCGACGCGACGCGATGGCCGTGATAATCTATGTCGAACTCACAGGCGAGAGTACCAACAAAATTGGTATAAGAAGAACCGCGAAAGGCATATCAAGCATGTTCATATCAACAATATCGCAGTGCGTGAGCGAAATACCGCATTGCTGTTGGATTATTTACTCAAGCACCCTTGCCTGGACTGTGGTGAAAGCAACCCGCTAGTTTTGGAGTTTGACCATGTGCGAGGGATTAAAACAAAGGATATATCCAGCATGATACAGGAGGAGTGGTCCTGGAAGGCCATCGAAGCAGAAATTGCTAAATGCGTCGTGAGGTGTGCAAATTGCCCTCGCCGCAAAACTGCTCACGAGCAGAATTGGAGACTTATTAGTTTAATCGAGCAACTAGGGACAGGTCGGTAACTCAATGGTAGAGTATCGCCCTTTTAAGGCGAGAGTTGTGGGTTCGAATCCCACCCGACCTATTTTAATAATGATCGCAGGTTCGAGATGAGAGAGACGTTCACCGTCTTGTTGGGTTTCTTCGAATAAACCTCGGTCGGCATTCTAACGCCCAGAGATGACATCTCGACCCATCCTTTCACCATGCGGGTAGTAAATCTTTCGACCGCTGCCCTCCCACCAATAGCCTGGACATAACGGTCGATGATCTGGTCAACCGCCGGCATCGGTGACGGTTCCGGCTCGCGCCGTGGCGGCGATG
>CAYLJO010000111.1:0-20758 GCA_964383905.1 uncultured Blastocatellaceae bacterium | reverse complement strand
GCGCCGCCAGTCACCAAATTTTGGTTGCCGCACTCCTGTTATACACACCTATTGACGTATGCCAATAGGTGAAGTGAGAATGATTAAATTAATTTTCGCGCCACAAATACAGGTTGAAACGTTCTTTTTCTGTGTCCTGTATTGTCGAGCTATTGACACATGACAAGGCAGATATATAATGTCCGTCATGGCGAAGGTTGACACTCAGGAATTATTAACGCCACCAGTGGCTGCGCGGGCGCGTGGTGTTAGTCGGCAATGGATTGATAGTCTGATACGCCGGGGCAAGATTGAGAGTGTACAGGTTGGAGGCAAGCGGTTCGTGCGGCTCTCAGACGTGTTGAACTATAAGCCGACGGACAAGGGCGGCGGTGACTGGCGGGCCAGAGCGGGCAGGAAGAAAGGGGGAAAACGATGAGCAAAGCGGACTAATCCCCCGCGCCCGAGACGCGCCGTCCGACATTCAGAATAATCCAGAACCCCCGAAAAGCCGTCACCCCTGCCGATGGACGAGTCGGACAGGGAGCGGAGAAAGGCGGCTAGTAATGATTGAAGACAAAAAGACCGAGGAGCTGAAAAAACGCGCCCAGGATCTGGGCCTCATTGTCAACGCCGGCGCTGATAAAAATAGGCTAAAGCCTAAAGCCGAGGAGAAGAAGACAAACGGTAAGAAGAGAGGCGGTAAGAAGTAGGTAGAAGGGTGTGTCGTGGCAGCTGTCGTGCTCAGACCCCGCGGCGTCTACGCGCTGCCGGATGAGGAGGAAGTGATCGCGGTCTCGGACGGTCGTGCTGGCTACCTCTTCTATGCTCCGGCGGATTGGGAGCTATATCCCTACGCGCCGGCCCTCTATGAGGTTTATGCTTCGGGGCAGATCCACTACGTCGGCCAGTTGACCGCTTGGCGGGTTGAGGATCTGGTGGACACCGGGGGCACGGCCGGGTGGTGGATGAGAACAACAAAGCCGTAGAGGGGCGGCAAGCAATGAGCAGCACGACAACATTTCTACTGTGCCACGGCTCGGGCGATCCGGGCTTATTCGTCTTGGGTTACGTAATGGCCATGGCGCCGCTCAGCGTCGCCGTCGGTTTCATTTATGGACTCGTCAGACTCATCAAGGAGATTCACGCGGCGAAGTGACCTGGTGTCATAAAGAAGAAGGGCGGCAAGCGATGGCAAACCCGGAAGGCCTCAAGGGGCGTCAGCCGAGGGCGGCAAGCCTGGCGCGTGACGCGGCACAGACGGCAAAGGAGTTGGCCGATTTCCTTGAGGAGTACGCCGAACTCCTCGACGCCCCGGACCAGGAAGCCCTGGTGGGTGAGCTGCGTGAGGCCATCAGCGGCCGGCTTGCGACCCTCCGCGACGCCGTGAGGAACGCCAACAAGCTGCAGGAAAAGGGGGGTGGCAAGGCATGAACAGCAAGGTGCATGTTGAGGACCGTTTGCTGGTCTGCGTGGACTGCGGCAACCAGTTCGTCTGGACAACAGGTGAGCAGACTTTATGAGAGGGGGAAGGCAGCGGGAAGTGACTCAACTTAAATTAGACCATCTCACAAACGATGAGACACGGGGCCTATGGACGGAAAAAGAAAAGCAGCAGTGGGCTACCGCCGTCGACGCCTACTTGTCCGCGCTCCCTGAGCCGGCGCGGGCGCGAAAGATTGACCTTTTCAACCGGAGCGACCCGGAGGTGGTCGCAGAAATTCACCGGAACGGGCCCCCGCCGTCCTCCGTTGTAGCGAAAGTGCGTGGCGCACGAATCGCCAAGACGGCTAAGAGGAATTGAGTTGGAAGAAAGGCGGTCAGAAGTGAGCGCAGCGTCAAAAGGCCGCATCCTCTACTGTGAAGACCACGACGACACCCGCGTGCTCATGACCATGATGCTCGAACAGGCCGGTTTTCAAGTGACGGGCGTTAGCTATGGGAAGGAATTTACCGGACTGGCTAAGAGCGGCGGCTTTGACCTCTTCCTTCTGGATCACACATTCCCTGATTCATCGGGCATAGCTTTGTGCATGGGAGTTCGTGAGTTCGATACCGAGACGCCAATTCTGTTTTATTCCGCCCGCGCCATGCCCGCAGAAAAAGCGCAGGCGTTGAAGGCCGGGGCGCAGGACTATTTGATCAAGCCTAACGACCTCTTCCATGTTGCCGACCACGTCGCCAGGTGGGTCAGCGCAAAGAAGAATGCCACAGGCAGCGGGCAGAAAAAAAATTAGGAACGGCACCAGGAAGTGAGTGAATGAGGAACAAGGCGGTCGCCGGCTTCTTCATGGCCGCGGGAGTAGCGTGCTTAATGTTTCGCGTCCTCGTCGCCGAAAGTTATTTCGCTGGGGACAACAGAGTCGGACGCTTCGTGCTGGCCATCGGTATCCTGTTGTTTGCCGCAGGGGTGATCATGTACCTATCGGCAACGGTGAGGCAATGGCCGCACTAAAAATATCGAGAAGAGAGGCGCCAAGGAATGAGCGATAACAGGTTCGCCATCTTCCCCGACAGCCCGTAATGCCACTGGCTGCTGGCGGCCGACCTGCCGACGGCCTGCGGCGTCCCGCTCCGGGGCACCAGCCCCGCCCGCATTGAACAGAAGTGCCCTCCCGATTTCAGTCTCCGTCGGCGCTGTGATGCGGCCGGAGACGTCTTACGCGACCACTCCTCTCGAACCGGAGGAAGGTCAGGCGCGTTCGTGTCCCGATGGAATGGGGCCTCAGGGAATATGTGATTTCGGGCCTGCTCGGCCACGCTATTCCTTCGATGACGGGGCGCGATGCGATCGCGACACTGGAGGCGAAACGTGCGGCCGTCGCACTGCTTGTAGGGAGGGGCCGGGGAGGTCCTTTAGATGAAGCGGATTGTTAATGCGCCCCCCAACTTTGAAACACTAAACCGGGGTTGATGGGTTTATCCGAGGGGATCTAAGGAAAATTGCGTTCTACGAAAGAATATAGTAAGGACTGTGCGCCGCAGTCTATGCCGCCACCACCTTGAGTGAGGGTCGCGCGCCCGACGTTTCTGGCTTGCTCCGGGAGACTTCCTCCGCCAGCTCTCTAATCCGATCAAGGGTGAAGGGCTTGGTTATTACCCAGTCCACCTTGGCGGCCCGCTGCTCATCCGAACCGACCGCCTCACCCCACCCCGTCAGCACCGCTAGCGGGATGCGGGCGTCTCGCTCGCGGACGGCACGGGCAAGCTCCCAGCCGCTCATCTCAGGCATCCCTACATCCGTGAAGACGGCATCGAACTCTTCGGCATCGAAAAGCGCCAGCGCCTCTCGCCCGCCCTCCGCCAGGATCGCCTCATAGCCCTCGCTCTCCAGGATGTCGTACAAGAGCTCGCGGACGTAATCCTCATCGTCAACGACGAGGATTCTGGTCCGCTTCGGTTGGGGAACCGGCTTAACAGGCGCGACCGTTTCAGGTTGGGATTCCGGCATCACCGCGCCCTCCGCCACCGGCAGCGTGATCCGGAAGGTCGTGCCCCGCCCGACCTCCGAGTCGACTTCGATCGTCCCTTCGTGACGACGAATGATACCGAAACTGACCGCCAGGCCGAGGCCCATGCCCGCCTTACCCTTGGTGGTGAAGAACGGGTCGAAGATGCGCGAACGTACCTCCGAGCTCATGCCCGAGCCGGAATCACTCACGCTGATCTCGACCGCGCCGTCCGCATCCCTGGCCGAAAGGGCCAGACGCCCGCCCTTCGGCATGGCGTCCACCGCATTAAAGACCATGTTCACCAGAACCTCGCGCAGTTCCGATTCATCCCCCATCACCAAAGCGTTCGTCCGGATCTCTAACTCCAGGTTGATATGGATGTTTGCCGCTTCGGCCCGGTCCTTCCAGCGCGGGCGTGTGATTTCGCCGACGTCCATCAGCAACTGGTCTACCGGCACCGGCGCGAAATCATGATCCCGTCGCTGGCGCGCGAAGTCCTGAATCCGCTTAATTGTCTTCGCGCCGTCCTGCGCAGTCTTGATAATGATTTGTAGTCCGCGCTCCACCTCCGGATTGCCGCTATGCATCAGCAAAAGCTGCGCCCGGCCGAGTATTCCGGCCAGCGTGTTGTTGAGATCATGCGCCACCCCGGAGGCCAGTTCGCCGAGCGCCGATAACTTCTCCACCTGCGCAAACTGCTCGAGGATGCGCTCCTGCTCGGCGATGTAGCGGGAAAGCTCCTCGACGTGACGCTCGGCCTGTTCGGCGCGCTTGCGTTCGGCCTGCTCAGCCTGTTCGGCCGTCGTGCGGTATTGGCGGTGCCCAAAATAAATCGCCAGAAGAATGGGGCCGCCGATCGCGATCATGACCAGGGCGTCATACTGCAGGGCAAAGTACATCAGGCTCGCGACCACGCCGGTCGGGAGAAACATCGGCGCCGAGCAGAGAAAGTTTTCCTTCCACTCGCGCACGATCGAATTGCTATGCCGCAGCGCGAGCAGCGTGGAAAGCAGTCCCCAGTTCACGCTCACTTGAACAACGCTGGCGATCAGCAATGCGATCGCGACGGACGAAAATTTGTGGTTGCGCGCGACGTCCCCACCCGCCCAGCCATAATGTAGTACCAGGCTCAGGCTGTAAGAGGCGGCGGCGGCCGCGAGCGCCATCATCCCCGATGAAAACAGGTTGCTGGAGAGGCGTCGCACGAGGCGGCGCGATGAAGTAAACCCTTCAACGCCGGCGATTAAAACCGCCGCGGTGATCCCGTACCAGCTCGCGGCGATCAGAACGAAGGCATCTATCAGCGTAAAGTTGACGTTCTCATTGCGGGAGCTCCAACCGGTGGGCAAAGGGAAACTGATGGGGAACAAGCTGACAATGACTATCAACGGCACGAGGGCGAGCAGTACCATCTGGTCGCGCCAGGCGTACCCGGTGAAGACGCTGGCGGCGGCAATCAGCCACAACAAAACACCGACACCGGTCACGCCCGCCTGGAACAGGCGGCCTTTCCCATTCTCGCTCTCTTTCGTTCTGCTTTGCATTCCCTTTCCACAAAAAGCGGCGTGGGGGCGAAGCGCTTCACCCCCACGCCGCTCGGGCTGAAACTAGCGGTGTGGGTAGAGCGGGCTCGTGCCGGACAGTCGCTGGACGTTAGCGGGCACGGCATTCTCGCCCTGAATCATCACCTGCGATTCCTCATTACCACTGATCGAACTAGGATCTATTATGTTTGACGCCCACGTTGCCTGGTTATCAAAGCTACATCCTTTCAAGCCGCCGGTTGAGAGCGTGCCGTCAGAGCCGACAAATTCGCTGCCGAGGATGTAGCCGCTGCCCAGGATATAACCGCTGCCGAGGATGTAACCGCTGCCCAGGATGTAACCACTGCCGAGAATGTAACCGCTGCCGAGGATGTAGCCGCTGCCGAGGATGTATCCGTCGTAGAACACGTAGCTCCCATCACTCATCATATAGCCGCCGGCGACGACGAAACCGTCTGTGATCACCCGGCCGTCCACCAACTGGTAGCCGTTGGTGAGCAGCAAGCGGTCGGTGAAAGCGACCCCTTCCGCCCAGACGAGCCCGTTGTTGAGCGGGATGCTCTCGCCTGCGATGGGTGCGGTGACGCCTATGTTCGAATAGGTCCAATTATTATTGGTGATGAGGTTGTCGCCGGGCTGGGCCCTGTTGGCGTCGCGGCGGATCGCTTTGGCAACCGTCAGCGCGGCGCTTGTATTCACTTCACCCGCGCCCTCCGTGATGATGCGCTCGAAAGGCGTCATCCGCCAGTTCGCCATCATGTTCTCATAGACGGGCAGCCGCTGTGCCGTGCGCATCAATACAGCTTTGACGATGCGTGGCGTGAGCGACGGATTGGCTTCGAGCATCAGCGCAACCGTACCGGAGACGACCGGCGCGGCGAATGATGTGCCGCTCAGTATTTGATAGGTCCCGGTTGCGACCGGAGTGTTAGTACTCGTATCGCCGCTGATGAGCGTCCCAAGAAGTCCTCCGCCGCCGGTGGGTGTATAAGAATAGCTGGCCGACGGGGACGTGTCGGCTGTTTGTGCGGCCCCTGTTCTGTTGCCGGGCGCAACCAGGTCAGGCTTGACCAGGCCGTCTACGAGCGTCGGGCCGCGCGATGAATAACTCGTGACCACGTCGTCCGAGCGCCGGTCGGTCTGCTGCGTGTTCGTTGCGCCGACCGTAATTACTTTCGGCGAGTTGGCCGGGGAGAGTATCCCGCCATAAATCGTACGACCATCAGAGTCTTTGCCCCAGTTGCCGGCCGCCACGACGACGACGATCCCGGCATCAACAGCCTTCCCGACCGCCTGGCAGAGCGGATCGGTCTTGTAGCTCTGCGTGATTGCCGTGCCCAATGAAAGATTCATCACGCGGATGTTGTAGGTGCTTTTATTCTGGATCACCCAGTTGATGCCGGCGATGACGCCCGAGACCGTACCGACGCCCTGCGAGTTGAGTACGCGTACGTTGATCAGGTTCGCGCCCGTTGCTACGCCGCCGTAGGTGGGTGCGCCGGGATTATTTGCGGCATAGTCTACGCTCGACTGCCCTGTGCCCGCGGCGATCCCGGCGGTGTGTGTGCCGTGCCCGTAAGCGTCGTCGGTTCGGCCTTCGCCGGTGAAATCTATCGACTTTTTGACACGGTCATAGGATTGCACGTACCGCTGCGAGGTAAGTCCGAGGCCGAGTAAGCCGCCACTCCACTGCCACTGATAACCGGCAAATTCCGCCGCGTCGGGCGGGCTAATGCCACTGTCTAAGACCGCTATGCCAATATTATTGCCCGCGCCGCCGTTGGCGACGCCGCTGCCGTAGACGCCGTCTTGATCCACCGGCAACACTCTGCTCGCGCCGGTAGTCACCTCGACGTGACTCGTGTTGTTAGTCGAAGTTGAGAGCGAACGCACCTCCTGGTCGGCTGACATCCACGACACGGCATCGTGCGCTGCCAGTTCGGATAGCTTTTCGACGGGAACGTCCGCCACCACGATGCCGAGGGCGTCCAATTGATGGCTGACGTTTGCGCCCGCGCTTTGAAGCGCCAGGCGCGTTTGATTGCCCGCTTTACCTTCAGCCACCTTAACTATGACGCGCGCCCTCTCCCCGCTGCCAGGCCGAGCCCATTGGGAGCGTGCGGCAAGATCATCAGTCATCTTAACCGTGACCTGATGGCGCGCGCGCGTCTGCCCTTGGGTGACCGGGGAGAGCGTGCCGGCGAGGGGCGAGAATAGAGAAAATATCAATAGCAGTGTTAAGGGGATTGATTTGCGAAACACAGATAGGGCTCCTTGCAATGTCAAAGCAGTTTGTTATTTCAGTCGCGCCCGCACGTCGAGACTGAGGCAATGCAATAAACAAGGCGCGTGCCACGGCGCTTTCACCTCTTAACTGTTGATTTTATTGGAGAAAACAGGAGGCCGCCGGTTTGGATTCCGGTCTGTCTGACCGAAACACTGCCAGATCAACCGGTCAAAGAGAATGCCCCGATGTCAGATGGCAGCATCATTCATGAGTGGGAGGCCGCGCCCTTGATCATCAGAGGCGATGGAAAGCCGGACAACTCCGGTATCATATAGAGGAAGGGATACTTAGAGCGATTTGCATAGTACGTATGGAGGGTCATCACTAATCGGCGGAGAGTCGCTACCATCTCTCCTGAATTGATTACGCTTTTCCTCTGTGAACCTCTGTGCCCCCTGTGGTGAACATCGCGTCCTCCCATACACCCAACTGAGATAAGCTCTGGATGTAGAAGAAACGCCCCGTCTGACACGTCACAAATGACGGTGGCGGTCAGCCGCGCGTGCCGGTCGTCGTCGCGTCGAGCACGTCATGACGCGTAATAATGCCGGTGATGCGTCCGTACTCTTCCACCAGGACAGCCTGTTTTGATTGCAACAGCCGTGTGACTTCATTGGCGCTGGCGTCCACATCGACAACCGGGAAACTCGCCTCCATCACTTCGCTCACAGGTGATTCTAACAGTTCGCGGTTGCCGAGAACTTTTGCCAGCACGCGGTTCTCACGCAGCGCGCCGACCGAGTGGCCATCTTCGAGCACCGGAATCTGAGTCACGCCCAGTTCATCCATTTTTGCCAGCACGTCCTTCACGCGCTCAATCGGGGAAGCCGTGATGAGTGAGGGTGGAGAGTTCTGTCCCTTCGTTCCACTGATCAGGCCGGCCGTGATCTTCTGTGGCTCGAGCAGTCGCTTCTCTTTCATCCACTCGTCAGAATGATGCTTGGTCAGATAGTGCTCGCCGGTGTCGCAAATGATGAAGACGACGATGGCATTCTCATCCAGGTCGCGCGCCACGCGCAACGCCGCGGCAAGATTTGTCCCCGACGATCCGCCGCAGAAGATGCCCTCCAGGCGGCCGAGTTGCCTCGAGAGTTCGAACGACTCACGGTCCGTAATATTGATCACGTCGTCAATGTATCTCATGTGAGCATTTTCGGGAATCGTCTGCTGGCCGATGCCTTCGACAAGGTAGGGCGTTGCTTCGATGAGCTTCCCCGTCTCCTTGTACGTCTTGAAAATCGATCCGTAGGGGTCCGCGCCGATGATCTTGATGCCCGGATTCTTCTCTTTGAGGAAACGACCGGTACCGGAGATTGTTCCACCCGTCCCGATGCCGGCGACGAAGTGGGTGACCTTGCCCTCGGTCTGCTCCCAGATTTCCGGCCCCGTCGTGCGGTAGTGCGCCTCCGGGTTGGCCGGATGCGAATACTGGTCCGGGTAAAACGAGTTTGGCGTCTCCGCCGCGATGCGCTGCGCCGTGGTGACATAGTGATCCGGCGTGCCGGGCTTGGCCGTGGCGGGCGTGACTACGACGTCGGCCCCGAGCGCTTTCAGGTAACGCACCTTTTCGACCGCAGATTTGTCGGTCATGACGAAAATGCAGTGGTACCCCTTGACGGCCGCCGCCAGCGCGAGCCCGATCCCTGTATTGCCTGACGTCGCTTCGACGACCGTGCCGCCCGGCTTGAGTTTTCCCTCCCGCTCGGCCGCCTCGATCATCGCGCGACCGATGCGGTCTTTAACGGAGTAGCCGGGATTGAGACTCTCCATTTTGGCCAACACTGTCGCCTTGAGATTACGCGTGATTCGATTCAGCCTGACCAGCGGTGTGCGACCGACGAGGCCGAGAACATTTTCGTAATAATTCATAAACGTCTCCAGATCAGATGTCCCAAACTTGTTGAGGGGTGTTGATATATTTATACAACGAATCCGCCGCCTTCACCACCGCGCCTCTCGAATCAGGTGAATTGCAAAGTTAATAATAGTTTCTGCCCTTTATTCCTCAATCAATTACCCGCGCAATAACGCATTTCAGATAATAAGTCTCCGGCATGTTGAGGAGCACCGGATGATCACGCGCCTGCAGCCGCTTCTCGATCAGCTGCACCCGGCGCCGCGCGTCCCTTCCCGCTTCCGCAATGATGTCGAGGAACATGGTTTCCGGCATGTGGTAAGAGCATGTGCATGTCACGAGCACACCACCCGTATTGAGCAGCTTGAGGGCGCGCAGGTTGATCTCTTTGTATCCGCGCGCGGCAGCCCGAATGCTCGCGCGGTTCTTGGTGAAAGCGGGCGGGTCGAGCACGACGGTGTCAAAGCGCTCCCGCGCCGCCTCCATCTCGCGCAGCGCATCGAAAACGTTGGCCGTGCGAAATTCGATGTTGCGCGCGTCATTCAGCTCCGCATTTCGTTGCGCTGCCATGATCGCATCGGCGGAAATATCCAGGCCGAGCACGCTCTCGCACACGGGCGCGAGGTTAAGCGCAAATCCACCGTTGAAAGTAAAGCAGTCGAGCGCTCGTCCGTGCGCCACCGCCCGCGCGGCGCGGACGTTCTCGCGCTGGTCCAGGAATAAGCCGGTCTTCTGGCCGCCGAGCGGCGCGATAGAAAAACGTACGCCGTGCTGCTCGATCAACAAATGATCAGGCGCATTACCGTAAAGGACGCCGGCGCTCATCTCCAGTCCTTCCAGCACGCGTACGCGCACGTCGTTACGCTCGACGACCGCCCGCGGCGCAAACTCTTCCACCAGCAATCCCACCAGCATCCCTTTGATCGCGTCCGTCCCCTGCGAAAGCGTTTGCAGCACCAGCACGTCATCGTAAACATCCACGATCAGCGACGGCAGAAGATCGCCTTCGGAATAGACCAGGCGGTAGGCGTTGGTGGCGGTCGTCAGATGGGCGCGCCTCCGGGCCGCTTCGCGCAAGCGCCCGCGCCACCATTCGCGGTCGATCGTTTTGTCGCGCAGCGTCAATAACCTGAGGGCGATCTCCGAGCGATCGCTGTAGAGGGCCTGCCCCACGTACTTACCGCGCTCGTCGCGCACGCGCGCGACCGAACCGCCCGTCTGCCCTGCCGTCTCGAGCAGATCGCTGCGGTAGATCCACAAATGCCCGTTGCGGGCTCGCTCCGCCCCACGTTTTGTGATGATCACACCGGACATTTTCATTCGCTCTTTTGACCCGTTTTCACCATTGAATCATTAGCAAAGCCGATTGTCCAAATCGTCAACCGGTCAATCTATCAGTAAACAAAATGGTTTCCCCGCGCTTGAATCAGCCTTGGCAAAGATGTAAGCTTCCCGTGACCCTCGGATCACAAAAGTTCTGCGTACTGTTTCTATTCTTGCAAGGAGGACTATTTTTAATGCCTGAAGTTGGAGATATGGCCCCGGATTTCGAGCTCGGCAGCCACCTTGAGAAGGGCAAAAAGGTGAAGCTCTCGAATTTTCGCGGCAAACAGAACGTCGTGCTGGCGTTCTATCCGCTGGCGTGGACGCCCGTTTGAACGGCCCAGATGCCTGCGTACGAGGCCGACCTCGAACGCTTTAGAGGCTATGATGCCCAGGTCCTGGGCATCTCTGTTGACAGCGTCCCGTGCAACGCCGCCTGGGCTAAAAGCCTCGGCAATCTCTCCTACGATCTGCTGAGCGATTTTCACCCGAAAGGCGAAGTCGCCAGAAAGTATGGCGCGTATCGCGAAAACGACGGTATTTCGGAACGTGCGCTCTTTATCGTGGACAAGGAAGGTAAGATCGCCTACAAAGACATCCACAATATTTCCGATCAACCTGACAACGAAGATCTGTTCGAAGTGCTGCGCAAGCTGTAACAATGCGCCCGGGCGCTACCTAATTTGAGCCAGCGGGCTGAACCTCAGGTGCTTTTAATTAAGCTACTCAGGTTCAGCCCGCGTTGCTTCTCAGGAAGAACATATGTCGATATCAAGAAAGTGCGTGCCATTTACCCCGTTCGACCGCGAGCTCCGGAAAAGCACGATTGCCATTGTCACGGCGGGCGGCGTTCATCTTAAAGATCAGGAGCCCTTCAACATCGCGGATGAGCTTGGCGATCTCGGCTACCGCGTCATCCCTGGGGACGTTGACTCATCCCGGCTGATGGTCACGCATCATCACTATGACCACACGGACGCGGATCAGGACATTAACGTAGTCTTTCCGATTGACGTCTTGCGCGACCTTGTGGCGGAAGGGTTTATCGGCGGGGTGGCCCGCAAGCACGTCGGCTACATGGGCTACACCATGCAGTTGAAAGCGATGTATGAGGGCACCGCGCCGGAGATCGCCAACGAGATCGACAGGGGATCACGCGCCGACGCCGTCGTGCTGACCGGCGGTTGACCCAACGTCTGCCACCGCACGGTCGTCGCGGTCCAACGCGAAATCGAGATGAAGGGCATCCCGACGATTTTAATCACCGTCAGCCCGGAAGTTTCGGCGCAGATGCGCCCGCCCCGCGCACTTTATCCGAAAGGGTTTAAGGTCGGCAACAGCTTGGGTCGCCCCCGGATGCGTGAGCTGCAGCGCCAGGTCTTGCGTGACGCCCTGAAATTGCTGACCGAGCATACGCCACCCGGTGAAGTCATTACCCGCCCCTACCCGGAATACGGCGAGCAGTATGAGCCGCCTCGTGTGAAGAACTAAGTTTCGCGTTCCGGGTTAAAAGCTTTGAGCTAAAAACTCTGAGCCCGGAACCTGAGACTCGTGACTTAATCCATGTATCAGACCATCGGCATACTCACGGGCGGCGGCGACGCGCCCGGTTTGAACGCGGTCATTCGCGCGGTCGTGAAAACAGCCGCGGGCGAGTACGGCATGCGGGTGATCGGCATCGAAGACAGTTTTGAGGGACTGTTGGGCCGGCCGCTGACGCGCGAGTTGACGCAGGCTGATGTGCGCGGTCTACTGCCGCGCGGCGGCACGATTCTGGGGACGCGGAATCGTGGTCGCTTCGTCGAACACAGGGCCGAAGGCGAGACCACACCCGAGGACGTTTATCAGGAGGCTGTCGGGAGCCTGCGACAACTCGGCATAGAGGGGCTCATCGTGCTCGGGGGTGAAGGCACGCTGACCATTGCGGCCGAGCTTGACCGGCTCGGCTTTCCCGTCGTCGGCGTGCCGAAAACTATTGATAACGATCTCGCCTGCACCGAACTCACCTTCGGTTTCGTCACCGCGCTCGATATCGCCACCGAGGCTCTCGATCGCCTGCATACGACGGCCGAGTCACATGATCGCGTGATGATCCTCGAAGTGATGGGCAGGCACACGGGCTGGATCGCGCTTTATTCGGGAATCGCCGGCGGCGCCGACGTCATACTCATTCCCGAGATTCCCTTTTCGATGGATTCCGTCGCGGACAAAATATGCGAGCGGGATCAGTCCGATTCACAGTTCAGCATCCTTGTTGTTGCCGAGGGCGCGCGCGAAGCGGGCCGGGAGCTGATTTATCAGGACTACGGCGACCTTCACAGTGCGCCGCGCCTCGGCGGGGTCGGCGCTTACTGTCGCCTCGGGCTTGAACGGTTGACGGGTAAGGAGACGCGCTGCGTCGTACTGGGCCATTTGCAGCGCGGGGGCACGCCCAATGCCTTTGATCGCATGCTGGCCACAAACTACGGCGCGTGCGCCGTGCGCGCCCTGTCCAGGGGCGAGCGCGGCGTGATGGTGGCCCTTCAGGCCGGCGATATTGTCACAGTTCCACTCGCGAGAGCCATCGCCTCGATCAAGACCGTGCCGGCCGAGGGCCAGCTCATCCGCACGGCGCGCGATACGGGCATCTCATTCGGCGCGCCCGACGAGAGGGAACACCACCGTAAATGATGGACGCGGATCGATCAACGATGAATCAAAGAAGGCGGGCTTTCGCCTTCCCATTCATCGATCCGCGTCCATCATTCATCGTTTCACTACGCTACGTACTGAAGCTCGTTGAGGAAATCGAATCGCAGCGAGCGGGGTTGTTCGCCATCGCAGGTGTCCAGATACCCGACCAGCTCTTCGACCACGTTGTCGTCGAACTGAATTCCGGCGGCCGCCCGTAACCGCTGAATAGCTGTCGCCTTCCCCAGGTGCCGCCGGTAGGGGCGGTCGCTCGTCATGGCGTCGTAGGCGTCGGCCACCGCGACGATGCGCGCCCCCAGTGGTATCTCCTCACCTCGCAGGCCGCCGGGGTAGCCGCCGCCGCCCCACCACTCGTGATGATGCCTGACAATGGCGCAGACAGTTTCCATGTGCGGCACGCTTTCCAGGACTTGTGTGCCGTAATCAACGTGGCGACGCATCACCAGGGTTTCTTCCGGCGTCAGACGCGCCGGCTTGCACAGGATGCACTCCGGCACGCCGATCTTGCCGATGTCATGAAGCAGCGCGCCGAGCTTGATATGCATGACTTCCGCTTCCGCGAGACTGAAACGTCGGGCGAGCGCCTCCGCATAATTAGCGGTCATGTTGGAATGCTCACCCGTGTAACTATCTTTCACGGCCAGCAGCGAGACGAGCGCGCGGACCGTTGAGATGAATGACTGGCGCAACTCTGCCTTGAGAACGCGGTTGCATTCCGTGATCCGAGCCATCACAAGAACGTGATCGATCACGTTCAAAAGCTCATGCCGGCCGAAAGGCTTGCAGAGGTAGGCCGACAGCCCCAGCTCAAGCAACCGGCGCTGCTCCGTGTGATTATCTGATTTGGCGGTCAGCATGATGACGGGCGTGCGCCGCAGGCGCTCGTCACCGCTAAGTTTTAATTGAACGAACACCTCTTTTCCGCTGGTGTCCGGCATCATATAATCTAGCAGAATGAGGTCGGGATGCGCCGCGCGGGCGAAGCGAAGGGCTTCGCCGCCGTTAGACGCGCCAATAAAGCTGTAGCCCGCGCGCTCGATGATGGTCTGCCCGAGCTTGAGCAAGGCCGGATCATCGTCCACCAGAAGGACCCGTTCTTTCCCGTTCCGATTTTTATTGAGCATTGCATCCATCCAGTGCGCCGTCGAGTTGTAAGGAGCGGCGCGCCCCCTGTTATCAGGCGGTAAAGTGCGGCGAGGAGAGTTTCAGTCCGAAACCTGCGCCCGGGTTTGAGTGGCGACAAACCGCAGATCGAGCGCTTAGCGTTTTATATGCGTCCACCGGGAGAGAAGCAAAAAACACGCTTGGATGGAGTTGTTTAAAATTCTTTAGCGAAGACGCCCGGTGGAGTATAACTCCGCTGTGGATTTTTCATTATTACATTTTGGTTGTATTTTAGAGGTATCACATAGACCCAGGTTAGATATCCGGGGAGAGCGAGGACTAAAGTTGACACAAGATATTAAACAACGCCTTCAGGCCGAGGTGGACGAGTTAGACACAGAATTGCGGGTCCACTTACCGAAAGAGATTAAGCGTGCGCTGGAATTCGGTGACCTGCGCGAAAACGCCGAGTACCGCGCCGCGCTTGACCGTCAGGAGTTCATCAAGGCGCGGATCAGAGAGCTTCGCCAGCGGATCAGCGAAATCGCCTCGATCGATATATCGAAAGTGCCGCGCGACCGCGCGTCCTACGGCTCGACGCTTCTGCTTTACGACCCGGAGCGTGATGAGGAAGTGACTTATCGCCTCGTCACGCCGGAAGAGAGTGATCCACAAGGCGGGTTGATCTCGACCGCGTCACCCGTCGGTAAGAGCCTGATGGGCAAAGAAAAGGGCGACGAGGTTGTCGTGCGAACGCCCGCAGGCGCGCGGCGTTTTGAAATCCGGCGACTGACGACCTTGCATGATGAGACCGAAAAGGGGAGCGCTGCGGAAACGTAAAGGGCAATCCACATGCTGGGACGTTATTCTGTGCCCCACCAAAGCGGGCATGAGCCCTGCCGAAAGCCAAACGTACATCATCCTTGACAAGCCGTTCGGCCCGTTTCTATGATGCCATGTCGGCGGCTTTAACCTGGTGAGGGTAAAATCAATTTCCCGTCTTGCCATAGAGGAGAGGGGTTAAGAACTTGTTCGGGGCGAGCATCGGGCGTGGCGCGCAACGCATCATCAATGCGATGGTGCGCGGTCTTGCGTACGGTCACATCAACCCAAACCTTCTCACCGTCACCGGTGTCTCAATCAATGTCGGGTGCGGGTTGCTCTTCGGCTTCGGCCATTTCTTCTGGGCCGGTATTATCCTGATCGTCGCCAACCTATTCGACATGCTCGACGGGCAGGTGGCGCGCCTCTCGGGGCGCGTGACGCGGTTCGGCGGCTTTCTCGATTCTTCGCTCGACCGCCTCTCCGACATGGTTGTCTTCGTCGGCCTGATGGTCTTCTATGCGCGTGATACGCCATTCCATTCCACGCTTAACGTCTTTCTGGCCGGGGCCGCACTGATGGGATCGGTGATGGTCAGCTACACGAGCGCGCGCGCCGAGAGTTTGATTCCGAAATGTGATGTCGGTTTCTTGCGTCGCCCAGAACGCGTCGTACTGTTGATTATCGGCGCGCTCACAACGCACCCCGGCTCGCAGAATCCATTTTTGAATCGAATGCCCGCCGTCCTTTGGATCCTCGCGGTGGGCTCCTACTGGACGTTCGCTCATCGCATGTACCACACGTGGCGCGAAGTAAACATGGCCGACGCCGCGCGCGCGACGAAGGCGTCGGCCGAAAAGGCTGTGCCGGCGCCTAACGCCGGACCGGACCGGCGCGCCGAGCCCGGTCTTGTGCGTTAGAGGCGGTCGCCGGTAGCAATGGGCTTCCGCTCTGCAAGAGTTCTGACGTTTCTCCATTCAATGTTTGAGGTGCACAAAATTGACCGTCTGCCCGTGTTGCGGTTGCAAATTTGAAGGCGATCTTCGTATGGGCTGCGCCGCGTGCGGCGCGCGCGCCGTCGGTGAGCCGCTCACCCAACCGGAATACGTGTTGCCGTATTATGGGCGCGCGCTGTTTGTCGGCGGGGTGGGGGCGCTGGCGCTCGCCATGTTTCTAGGCAGCACAGTTGGCGCGCTGCTCGAACGCCCGCCCGTTTCCCTTCAGTTCTGGTCACCGGTCGCGGCCGCGGAGACCGCCGCCTGGCGTCTTAAATTGGTCGCGCTGCCCGTCCTGGCCGCAGCGTTATGGGTTGGGGCGCGTATCTGCGCTTCGATACGTCGTGAGCCTCAGCGCTTTACTGGGATGCGTGTGGCCTATGGCGGCTTAACCGCGTCAGCGCTTGTCGCCCTGATGATTGCCACCTTGATCGGGGTCACGATCCCTGAGCGCTTACGCCAGCGCCAAAGGGGCATCGAGGCTGCCGCTAACGCGCGGCTCCGGACAATTGATCGAGCACTCCTTGAATACCGCACGCGCTACGGCACACTCCCGGCAGACCTCTATGATCTGTGCAACAACCTGCCCGACCCGAACGGCTCTATCGCCGCCGCCCTTGCCGGTGTTGATCCGATAAGCTACAAACCCTCGTCCGTGCAAGCGGCGACCCGGCCTAATGCCAAATCACGCGCTTTACGAGGCGCGGTCGTGCGCCAGGTCTCGACCAATGCTGGCTTGGACGAAGCGCTCGATCGGGGATTCACCTTCACTAACTACGAACTGACTTTGCCGGGTGAAGACGACATTTTTGGCAAATTGGAGGACCGTAAGATGATTGACGGCGTGATCGTCAATCATTCAAAATCCACCCGGGAGGTCTCGTCGGCCTCTCTCTCAGGCGACACCAACACGCCGTAAGAGGCCCGCATCATGCCATTTTTAGATCGTTTCCGGCAGAAAAAGGATGATGAAGAGTCGCGGCGCGCCCGCCTGCTCCGCACCGGCCGCATCGCCGATGGGACGATCATCGATACCAGTAATGATGATTCCGGCACGATCACACAAATCTTCTACTCCTACACGATCAGCGGTGTTGAATACGAATCGTCGCAGTCCCTTGATGAAGAGCAGCGCGGGCGTCCGGAGGACTACGCGCCCGGTGCGCGCGTCACCGTCCGCTACGATCCGCGCCAACCTGGAAATTCGGTGGTAGCGTAAGAGTAATCAGCTAGAGCCAAAAGCTGACAATTTAATACCGGCTGCCGGTCACCGACCTGCAATTTCATGTTTCGTAAGATTCTCATTGCTAATCGCGGCGAGATCGCCGTGCGGATCATCCGCGCGTGTCGCGACCTTGGCGTCTCGCCTGTCGCCGTCTTCTCCGAAGCGGACGCGGATGCGATGCACGTCCGTCTCGCCGATGAAGCTTACGAGATCGGCCCGGCCCCCTCGGTGGAAAGCTATCTACGTATCGACCGGATCGTTGATGCCGCCCTTCGCAGCCGCGCGGATGCGGTCCATCCGGGCTACGGCTTTCTCGCCGAGAATGCCGATTGCGCACGCGCAGTGACGGCCGCCGGTATTACCTTCATTGGGCCGACCGCTGAAGCGATGGAATTGATGGGATCGAAGACGAGCGCGCGACGCGTTGCGATTGCGGCCGGGGTGCCCGTCGTGCCCGGCACCACCGAACCGCTCGCCTCATACGATGAAGCTCGCGCCGTCGCCGAAACGTTTGGCTATCCCGTGATGCTCAAGGCTTCCGCCGGTGGCGGCGGCAAGGGCATGCGGCTTGTAGCCTCATCGGATGAGCTCCGGTCCGCTTTCGAGACGGCGCAGTCCGAGGCCGCCGCCGCGTTTGGCAATCCCGAGGTCTATCTTGAAAAGGCTGTTGAGCGCCCGCGCCACATCGAGATCCAAATCTTCGCCGACGCGCACGGCAATGTTGCTCACCTCGGCGAGCGTGAATGCTCTATCCAGCGTCGCCACCAGAAGGTGATCGAAGAGTGCCCGTCGCCGATTGACGATGCGAATTTGCGCGAACAGATGGGTCTGGCGGCGGTACAGATAGCGCGCACTGTTAATTACCTCGGCGCGGGTACGATTGAATTTCTTGTCGCCGGCGCCACACGCGACTTCTATTTTCTGGAGATGAACACGCGCCTCCAGGTCGAGCACCCGGTCACGGAGCTTGTTACCGGTATCGACCTCGTGCGCGAGCAGATTACGGTGGCCAACGGTGCGCCCCTCTCTTTCACACAGGCGGATGTTCGTTGGACGGGCCACGCCATCGAGTGCCGTGTTTACGCCGAAGACCCTGATCACAACTTTCTACCTTCTCCCGGACGCATCACTTTTCTGCGCGTCCCGGCGGGCCCGGGTATACGTGATGACGGCGGCGTGGAAGAGGGCGCAGAAATCTCGATCTATTATGACCCGATGATCTCCAAACTCGCCGCGTGGGGGCGCACGCGACGCGAAGCGATTGATCGCCTGCGCCGCGCGCTCGACGAATACGCCGTCGGCGGCATCAAGACGACCCTCCCCTTCTTCCGCAGGATCGTTAGAGATCAGGAGTTCATCGAAGGCAGGCTCGACACAGGCTTCATCACGCGCTTCAATCAACGCCACGCCGAACCGCGCGACGATGAACGGTTGGCAGAAGCGGACACGGCCGAGACGCGCCAGCGCGATATGGCACTCATCGCCGCCGCTCTCAATTACGAGCAACATCAGCACCAGGCTTCTTCCAACCGCCAGCCGGACAGGCAAGAACAAAGCCGTTGGCGGCTCGCCGGCCGGGTGGCGTTACACAACTCCCGAAGTTGAGCTTTACCCTCGCAGTTCGGCTCGCCACACACCTTCTTTCTATAGTGGTAAGCGCAACCTTTGCGCCTTAGCGTCTTTGCGTGAGCTCTCTTTTCCGCAAAGCTACGAGAAAGTATTCCGTGGTCACGTCCCGTAGCATACCGCCCTTTTCTTGCGCAGGGCCGGATGAGTACTTTGAAATTTGAGATTTCAAATCTGCTATAGTGAACCGTCATGAAATTGTCGGCAGAGATTGCTAACCAAAAGTACGAGATAAGGCTGACGCGCGAGCAGTCGGAGGTGGTCGCCGAGATTGACGGGCGTCGCCATGAGCTGGTGGCGCGCGAGCTAAAGCCGGGCGCTTACCTCCTGATCACGGACGGCCGTGTGTATGATTGTCGCGTGGACGTGGGCAGCGCACAGCGTGATGCGGTGGATGTGCATATCGGCAGTCGTCTCTATCAGGTTACCTTGGTTGATCCAAAACGTCTCCGCGCAGCGCAGGTATCCGGCCCGCACCTTGACGGACCGGCACAGATCGTTGCTCCAATGCCGGGCAAAGTTGTTCGCGTACTCGTTGGGGCGGGCGACAGGGTGAAAACAGGCGACGGGATAGTAGTGGTCGAAGCGATGAAGATGCAAAACGAGATGAAGTCGCCGAGAACCGGAACGGTTAAAGAGTTTCGTGTCGAGGCGGGCGCAACCGTCAACGCCGGCGACGTTCTGGCAGTGATAGAATAACTCATTTACTCATTGGCCCAATTCAATCGAGTGAGATTGTAACCGTAAGGCAAACACTCGGAAATCTGTCAGGCCAGCGGGATTAGGCGGCGGAACGGGCGTCATTGATGGCGGCAGTTAGTCTGGAATAAAAAGGGATACGCCGGAATGGGCATCTTTACTGGCTGCTGTTAGTACGTCTACTTTACGTTATGTTGTTTCGTGTTGGAATGCTAAGAAGTGCCGAAGGAGAATTGTATGAAGAAAAGTGAATTCAGAGAAAAGGTGGATGATATTCTTGCCGCCGATGTTGATAATATAGATTGGGATGAGAAGGCTGCAATTGTAAGGCAGCGTATCGTCGAGGCTGAAAAGAGTTTGAGCTTCAATACCGAAAACAGTGGTAATTCTTGGACGGATGAAGAGTTGAGGGTTATTTTGAAAACGGCCCCAACTAAAGAGAATTGTATCTTTCTAGCGAGAGCATTTCGTAGAGGCTACGGTAGGAAGAGAATGTGGTTGGAGGAAGTTTTATGATTCAGACGGTTGAGGCAGTCATAGACGAGAACGGCAAAGTTCGTTTGCTGGAATCTGTGCGCTTACCTCAAGCGCGGCGTGCCCTTATAACCATCTTGGAAGAAGAACCTGCGACCGAGGTATCTGAAACAGCACTGTTGAGCGAGCAAGCCCTGGCGGAAGATTGGAATCGGACTGAGGAGGATGAGGCGTGGTCACACCTTCAGCAGGTTCCGTAATCCTCGTACCTTTCCCGTTCTCTGACTTATCCCAATCAAAATTACGCCCGGCCGTGGTACTGGCGGGTGCCGCTAGAGGTGACTGGATTCTCTGCCAGATTACCAGAAGTCATATTCCGATCCGCGGGCAATAGAACTGACCAACAATAGTTTTACACAAGGTTTGCTACATATCACGAGTTATGCGCGTCCCGGCAAGCTTTTCACAGCTATCTCGACCCTGATGGTCAATCTGGTCGGAAAGCTGAAGGATGACGTGTTAAAGCAGATTGTCGATGCTGTTGTTGAGTTGCTGCGTAAAGGCGTTAAATGAGGGGGGCAGCTTTATCACTATGCCGCGCCTAATAAGGGCATACACCCGACGCCCCTTCAGCTTGAATCTCATGCAGGTTGTGCAGGGTGTGCGGGTGATGTATGGCGTT
>CAYLJO010000110.1:0-20974 GCA_964383905.1 uncultured Blastocatellaceae bacterium | reverse complement strand
TTTGGCGGAGTAAATCAAGTGGATGGGTATGATAGTTGTAAACAGCCGCCTAACAGTAGATGGACCGTACACGGCCTGAGTTGACTGATCATTATGAAGGCCCGCCGGGCTGGATTAGGGCGTGGGGCGGCTTTATTGAGTGGGCTTGAAGTTGATAAGATGCCCGCCCTATTTAACAAGATTAGGCGTGAAGGCTCGAAACTGTGGCTAAATGGAAGAGACAAACTCTCAAACTGAAGAAGAACCATAGCTGGAAAGCTAAACCAGGCTACAGAATTTTCGTCGCTGGCCACGGCGCTGTTCGGTTCGACATCCCTCAAGACTGGATTCTCCAACCCGACTCGGAATCCATTAAATTTTATGACGGTGAGCCACCCAATGATAATTGCAGGCTGGAGGTCTCCTTTAATCAGCTTCAGCCGATCGACTGGAGTGGCCTACCCCTAGCACCTCTGCTGCAGACGGTGGTGGCCGGTGATCATCGGGAGATAATCTCGAAGGGGGAAGTTATCAGCATCAATCGTCATGATCTCAGATTAGTCTGGACCGAGCTGTGCTTCATGGACCCTGTCGAGCGGCGGGAGGCGTATTCGCGCATTCTGATCGGGATCGGCGGTAATGTGCAATGCCTGCTGACCCTGGATTATTGGGCCGAGGAAGCTGACCGAGTAAGGCCGGTGTGGGATGAAGTCGTCGGGACGTTGCGGTTAGGCGAATACATTACAGACCCGACCACGGGAAGGGCAATCATACCTCGGCTGAATTGAAGGGATGAGAAGTAAGCCGTCTGCGGGGTGACGAGCGGCAGAAGACCGACCTGCGGGGAGACACAAGAGGAGAGGTCTGTTTTGTTTCTCTTGACACCCGTCATCTGTTTCATGGATGAATGGAGGAAACCACTATGGCCAATATCGGTCAGCGATTTCTTGTCATCTATTCCTGCGTCTTGGCTGGGGTCTTCGCCTTCATGATGCTGACCGGGTTCACGTCATCCGGGAGAACGAGCTTTGACGAGATAACGGTTCACCGCATTAACGTGGTCGAGCCGGACGGAACCTTACGAATGGTTATTTCGAATCACGCCAAACTGCCCGGCATCATCGTACGCGGGAAAGAGCAGCCGTTGGCGCGGCCACAGGCCGGCATGCTGTTCTACAATGATGAGGGTTCGGAGAACGGCGGCCTGATTTTCGGCGGCCGCCGTAATGCCAGGGGCGAGATTATCGACTCCGGTGGGAGCCTGTCGTTCGACAAGTACGGGGCCAATCAGATCGTGCAACTGGCCGGGGTTGATGACAAGGAGGACCGCTTCGCCGGTCTGATTGTCACGGATAGTCCGACGGGTACAGAGGTCCACCGGCGCGTCTGGGTGGGGCGCGGTGAGGACGGGGCCGCGACCGTGGCTCTGATGGATACCAATGGGAAGAGTCGGATAGTGATGGAGGTCAGGGCGGATGGTACTCCGGGCCTGTCCTTCCTGGACGCCGACGGCAAAGTCGTCAATCAGATGTCGCCTTCGAGCTCGCGTTGACAGGCGAAAACGGTGCGGCGGGTTCCGGCCGTTCCATCCCGGCGGGCCACATGACTGTGGATTGAAGCCGGCCGCCGAATTGACAGGTTGTGATTCGCGCGCCGGGCGTGTAAGGTATTTCTATCACCAACCGGGAAAAATATGGGGGAGGTCGTCAGGGACTTAGATGGCTAGAGAGCAACCGAGTGTTGCGGACATTTTTCGCCGGGCGCAGGCGATCAGGCGCGAGAACCCGCAAGTGTCTTACAAAGATATCAAAGCGCAGCTCGTCAAAGAATACGCCGGGTCTCCGTTCCCGCCGGTCTATAATTTGACGATTCCCGAACAGGACGCGCGCGCGCCCGAGGAGGACTGGTCGTCGGGACTCCCGCTTGTGCTGCGCGGCATCCAGCGGCAGGACTGGAAAGAGGTGGCCAACGGCATCGTGCTGAGCCTCGAGCAGACGGAGAACTACGAACAGCAGCGGGGCGGCGACTCAAGCCGCGACCAGTGGCATGATCGTACCGTTGGTATAGACGAGCCGCTCAGGAAGGGCATCAGTAAATGGATGCCCGAAGATTTGATGAGGCTGGCCGAGCGCCAATCGAAGAAGTGATCAGTAATCAGTAGTTAGTAACCAGTAAGAGCAGGAATCAAACGCTGCCGGCTAATAACTGATTACTGGCTACTGATTACTTCTTTTGGAGAAGTCAATGAGCTTCCTGGGAAATTTATTGAACGACTCTTTATACCAGTCGGGCAATCCGCGCAAGCCGGAAGAGGTCGAGGACCCCGAGATTATCATCAGCCCCGATACGCGGCGCGAGAAGCGCATTCCGCCCGGCCAGACCCGCACACGCAAGTGGCCCGTGCTGGACGCGCACGGCGCTCCCGACATAGACCTTGAGACGTGGACGTTCGAAGTCGACGGCCTTGTCGAGCATCCGCGGCAGTGGTCTCTCGACGAGTTCATGCAGTTGACGGCCGTCAAAGTCTACGCCGACTTTCACTGCGTGACGCGCTGGTCGCGGCTGGACAACGTCTGGGGCGGCGTGCCGGCGCGCGAGGTGGCCCAAATCGTGGGCGTCAAGCCGGAGGCCAATTTTGTGCTCGCTTTCGGCTACGACTACGGGTGGTCGACGAACATTCCGCTCGAAAATTACCTCGCCGAAGATTCGCTCTTCGCGTGGTCACACGACGGGGCGCCGATCCCGCCCGAGCACGGCGGGCCGGTGCGCCTGATTGTTCCGCAGCTCTACGCCTGGAAGTCGGCCAAGTGGGTCAAGGGCGTGCGATTTCTCGAAAGCGATCAGCCGGGCTATTGGGAACAGGGTGGCTACCATATGCGCGGCAACCCGTGGGCCGGGCGCGACGGCGAACGCTTTCGCTGGCAGGATGAGTGAGCCCAAAATCCAGGGTCGAAAGTCCAAAGTCAAGGCCGCCTAAAACAACTATTAAGTAAATGCGGTTTTCCACCTTACTTTTACCTTTTTTCTTCTTAGTTAACGTGAGCGCACAAACCAACACGCCGACAGGCGCTAACTCAAGTGCTTTCAGCGCGGCGACCCCAAAGGATGCGGCGGCGGTGATCCTACTCAGGCCGCATACGGATGCGGCACGCCCCGAGGTCTTCTGGGCGCGGCGCAGCGAGAAGCTGGCCTTCCTCGGCGGCTTTCACGCCTTCCCGGGCGGGCAGCGCGAGGAGGCGGACGCCGAAACGCCCGTCGAGAATTGCGCTAACAGGGAAACGGCCGCGATGATCAGTTGTGCGGCGCGCGAGCTTTTTGAAGAGCTCGGCGTGCTCCTGGCGCGCGGGGCACACGCGCTAACGAAGGGCCAGCTCGCTTCGCTGCTCGACGACCTCGAATCAAAGCGCATGAGATTTCCAGAGCTGTTGGCCCATTACGGCCTACACCTCGACGCCGGCGATTTCACTTTTGCCGGGCGGTGGGTCACGCCGCCGTTCAGCCCGCGCCGTTTCGATACCTGGTTCTTTCTCGCCCATTGCCCGCCGAAACAGGAGCCGCGCGTGACGGCGGACGGGGAATTCGAGACCGGCGAGTGGGTCGGCGCACGGGAGGCCTATGACAGGTGGCAGCGCTCCGAGATCCTGGGAGCGCCGCCCGTCCTTCATGCTTTGAAGACGCTCGCCGGGGGCCTGACGGGCGACCTTGTCGAAAGGTTCCTGTCCGTCCCGCAGGCCCACCGCGAGCCTGTGCGCCGGATAGAGTTTCGCCCCGGCTTCATCTGCTTTCCGGTGCGGACGCCGACGAAGCCACCGGCGACGCACACAAACTGTTACATCATCTACGGGCCGCGCGAGATGATCGTGATCGATCCCGCGTCGCCCTATCAGGACGAGCAGGAAGCACTCGCCGATTGCGTGGATGACATGATCAGGGAGGGCCGCAGCGTACGCGAAATCATCCTCACGCACCTACACCCTGACCACACGGGCGGTGTCGTGGTGCTTAATGCGCATCTCGGTGGCAAAGTCCGAGTTGCCGCGCATCGCCTGACGGCTGAGGCGCTCGCCGGCCAGATTCGCGTTGACCGCCTGATTGAAGACGGGGAAGTGATTGAGCTTGACGGCCCGGCGCCCATCTCCCTGCGCGCCATGCACACGCCGGGGCACGCGCGAGGCCATCTCTGCTTTTATGAAGAGCGCACGGGCGCGCTGTTCACGGGCGACAATATCGTGGGCCTGGGGTCTGTGCTGATTGATCCGCCGGAAGGGGAGATGCGTGACTACCTGCGCTCGCTCGAACGTCTGCGCGCTCTGCCGCATCTCACAGTCCTCTTCGGCGCGCACGGCCCGGCGATGGGTAATCCGCGTGCCAGGATCGAGGAGTACATTACGCACCGACTCGAACGCGAGCAGAAGATTCTTGACGCCGTCCGGGAAGGCGCAGGCGTCCCGAAAGAGATCGTCGGGCGTGTTTACACGGATGTGCATCCGAAAGCGCACGCGATGGCGGAGCGCGCCGTCCTCGCCCATCTCGAAAAACTGGAAGCGGATAACCTCGTCACACGTGACGGGGCCGGGCGCTTCGTCGCCAACGACACCAATAACCAAAAGCTTGAACCACAGAGGACGCAGAGGACACAGAGGAAAGAGAAAGGGAATAAGGAAGAAGCAACATAGACCCGGCCGGGGCTAAATCTGGCGAGAAAGAAGCTGCGCCCCGGCTCGTGCGGCATAAAATCTTGCCAGCAAAACAACAAGTTACGGGTTTGTTTCACAGAGGACACAGAGGGGGCACAGAGAATACAGGTTACTCTCAATTGCAATCTGCTATAGAATCAATCAACAGGGTTAGGGATTTTAAGCAATGTCACTTCCAAAAACATTAGGTGAACTGAAGAAGAGCGGTTACCGCAGCGTTTCGGTTAAAGACGAGATGCGCGCCAACCTCGTGCGCAAGCTGCAGGCCGGCGAGCGACTTTTCCCAGGCATCGTCGGCTACGACGAGACGGTCGTGCCGCAGATCGTCAACGCCATCCTCGCGCGCCACAATTTGATCCTGCTCGGCCTGCGCGGACAGGCCAAGAGCCGTATCATCCGCCAACTGACGGACCTGCTCGACGAGCGCATTCCGGCCGTCGCCGGCTCAGAAGTCAACGACGACCCGTTTCATCCCATCAGCGCTTACGGGCGGCAGATGATCGAGATGGACGGCGACAGGGCACCCATCATGTGGGTCGGGCGTGACGCGCGCTTCGTCGAAAAACTGGCCACCCCCGACGTGACCGTCGCCGACATTATCGGCGACGTCGATCCGATCAAGGCGGCCAAAGGCGGCCACCTTTTGAGCGACGAACTGACCATCCACTACGGACTTTTGCCGCGCGCCAACCGTGGGATCTTTGCTATTAACGAGCTGCCGGACCTCGCCGGTAAGATACAGGTCGGCCTCTTCAACATCATGCAGGAGGGCGACGTGCAGATCAAAGGCTACCCGGTGCGCCTCCCGCTCGACGTGATGCTCGTCTTCTCGGCCAACCCCGAAGACTACACCGCGCGCGGCAAGATTATCACGCCGCTCAAAGACCGCATCGGGTCGGAGGTCGCGACACACTACCCGACTGAGCTGCAGCTCGGCGTCGAAATCACCCGGCAGGAGGCGTGGACCGCACGCGAAGGTCTTGACGGCCGCCTGCACATCCCGGACTTCATCCGCGACATCATCGAGCAGATCGCTTTCGAGGCGCGTGACGATCAACGCGTTGACAAGCGCTCCGGCGTCTCGCAGCGACTGCCGATCTCCGTGATGGAGTCGGTCGTCTCTAACGCCGAACGCCGCGCGCTCCTGACCGGTGAAGAAGAGATCGTGCCGCGCATCTCCGACATCTACGCCGCCGTGCCTTCCATGACCGGCAAAATGGAACTCGAGTACGAGGGCGAGCAGGTCGGGGCGAACAAGATCGCGAAAGACCTGATCAAACGCGCCGCCGGAGAGATCTTCGAAGGGTACTTCGTCGGCATCGACTTCACCAGCGTCACGCGCTGGTTCGACCAGGGAAACACCCTCAGGCTCGCCGACACCGCTTCGGCCGAAGAGTGCATCAACCTGCTTGATCCCGTACCCGAACTGATTGACACGGCGCTCATCCCCTTCGACTTCAAGCGCTCCAGCGACGCGCAGACCGTCACCGCCTGCGAGTTTGCGCTCGAAGGTCTCTACGCGCAGAACAAGATCAGCCGCAATGAAGAAGGCGGCTACACGGCGGCGACGAAAGCCAAGAAGGACCGGCGCGGCATGATCTATGATGATCTGACTGAGACGGGACGATATAGCTGAATCGGACCACAGAAGATTAGCATGGGTGAGGTCCGTACCGGCGGGTACATGCGGTAACCGCCTTCTTTCGGCAGAAGTTAATCGGTGATCATTAATGAGCAATGCATCATGAAGTCTACACACTGTTCAAAGGCAAGGAGGCCGCATGAGCGTCACTACTGAGCCCTTCACCGCCGATCAGCTCTTAGCAATGCCGTCAGACAACTTTCGGTATGAGTTGAGGAAGGGAGCACTGATCAAAATGTCACCCGCCGGCTTTGAGCACGGAGCAATCATCGCTGCCTTAACAGTCTTGCTTGGACAGTATGTCAAGGTGAATCGGCTCGGCATGGTCTGCGGTGCTGAAACAGGGTTTAAGCTTGCCAGCAACCCTGACACGGTGCTGGCTCCCGATATTGCCTTCGTCAGTCAGGAGCGAATCGATCGCATCGGCAGGACGAAGGGGTTCTGGCCGGGTGCACCCGACCTTGCCGTTGAAGTGATGTCGCCGGATGACACGATCCGCAAAACGAATGAGAAAGCTAATGAGTGGCTGGCCGCCGGCGCCAGTCTGGTGTGGGTTGTCAATCCAAAGCGCCGGACGATTACGGTGTTTCGCCAGGCGGCCGAGCCTGAGACGCTGACTGAAAACGATATGCTCGATGGAGAGACGACCATACCCGGCTTTCATTGCACTGTATCCGAAATTTTTGTCTGATTTTTTGCATATGAAGTTCACACGCTACTCAAAATTTAAAGGCATCGATGTTTCCTCGATCAACCTGGGCGATCTGATGGACGCGCTGTCGGATTCCATTCTCCAGTCGGGGTATGACGACGATTACTACTGGACCAGACAGCGCCGCCCGCAGGACACGTCGCTCGATGCGCTGCGCCGGGCCCTGCTTCAGGCTTTGATCGATCAGGGCCTGATCGACGAGCAACAGGTCGCGGAGATGCTGGCCGATAACGACGGCCAGTTCAAAGGATCGCAGCTCGAGGAGATGCTCAACCAACTGATCGAGCGGCTGGTGGAAGAAGGCTACCTGAAATTGAAGGAGGAGCGGACACCTCGGCAGGCGCGCGAGCAAAGGCGCGGGGGGCCGGGCGAAATCGGAGAGCCCACGCCGCGCGACGTCCATTTTGAAGTCACGGAGAAAGGGCTCGATTTTCTCGGCTACAAAACTCTGCGGAACCTGCTCGGAAGCCTCGGCAAGAGTTCCGTCGGCCGCCACGACACGTCGCACCTCTCGACCGGCGTCGAAGCGGCAGCCGCCAGCAAGCTCTACGAATTCGGCGATACGATCAACCTCGACGTTAACACCACGCTTCTTTCGGCGATCCGGCGCGAGGGCCTGGGCGTTCCGCTCAACCTGGAATACAGCGATCTTCACGTCCACCAGTGCGATTATCAATCGTCATGTGCAACGGTCGTGATGCTCGACTGCTCGCATTCGATGATCCTCTATGGTGAAGACCGCTTCACGCCGGCGAAAAAAGTCGCGCTCGCGCTGGCCCACCTGATCCGCACGCAATACCCCGGCGACTCGCTCAAAATCGTACTCTTTCACGACAGCGCCGAGGAACTCCCGATGGCGAAGCTTGCGACTACTCAGGTCGGCCCGTATCACACCAACACCGCCGAAGGCTTGAGGCTGGCCCGTCGCATATTGCAAGCGCAACGCAAGGAGATGAAGCAGGTCGTGATGGTCACGGACGGGAAACCGACGGCCTGCTTTCTGGACGCCGCCAGCACCGTTCCATATAGGCGCAGCCAATCGGAGTTTCCCGGGAGCGGTGAACGCAGGCTTTACAAGAACCCGATGGGCCTCGACCCGTTCGTCATGGCCGAGACATTCAAAGAGGTTCAGGCGTGCCGCAAGGCCGGCATCATGATCAACACGTTCATGCTCGCCAGCGACTACTACCTTGTCGACTTCGTGAAGCAGATGACGGCGATGACTAACGGTAAGGCGTACTTCGCTAACCCCAATAATCTTTCGCAGTTCGTCTTAATAGACTTCTTAAAAAGAAGAAAGAGTCGTGTTAAATGACCGGCAGTTTAAGTTGCCGTCGAGGTGGTCGAAAGGTGCGCCCATGCCTGGAAGCGGCTTCCGCCGTCTGAAATTTGGGGCCATCCTCGCAACAATTCAATGTGATGAACCATACTGGTGAGCAGCGCGAAGGCTCAAAGCTCCCAATAAAACTGGGCGATCCCACCTTAAAAGGCGGTCAAACGCACCGCGCCTGGGCCCCCTATTTTGTCCTGGCGGTCGCACTACTGCTGACCGTCCTCGCCACTTATTATGTCGCCAGAACGGCCGAGGCGAAAGATCAGCTAAAGTTTCAGAACGCCATCGAGGACATTCATGACAGCATTCACGACCGTCTGGAGACTTATATCGCCCTGCTGCGCAGCGGCAGCGCACTTTTTAGCGCCGGCGGCCAGGTGAGCGCCGATCAGTTTCACGCTTTTGTCGACCGGCTGAACCTGCGTAGTAACTATCCGGGAAGCCAGGGCATAGGGTTTTCCGTGCGCGTGAAGCCGGAAGAAAGGGACGCGCTAGTCGCTTCCATGCGCCGGCGGGGCGTCGAAAACTTTCGGATATGGCCCGAGGGCGAGCGCCCGGAATATTACTCAATCGTTTACCTCGAGCCGCTGGACCGCCGCAACCGTGTGGCCATCGGCTATGATATGTTCACGGAGCCAGAGCGGCGCGGCGCGATGGAGCGGGCCCGGGACACCGGCCACCGCGCCGCCTCCGGTCGAGTCACTCTGGTCCAGGAGATTGATGAGCAGAAGCAGGCCGGGTTTCTCATCTACGTTCCCGTTTATCGTAATGGTAAGGTGCCCGACACCGTTGCCGAGCGTCAGGCCTCGTTGGAGGGTTTTATCTACAGCCCGTTCCGGGCTAATGACCTGCTGGATGAGATCCTCAGCCGTCAGAGCCGCAAGAGCGTTGACCTTCAGATCTTTGATGGAACGGAACTGACGCCGGACCATCTGCTGTATCGGTCCAACCAGTCCCGAGGGGCTGCCGACAGCAGTTCCTATCGGCCACGCTTTACAGCCACGACGACGATGGACGTTGCGGGGCGCACCTGGAGCCTTTCATTCGCCACGCGGCCGGAATTTGACGCGGTGGCTTCCGGGAAAGGACTGGCGCCACCCATTTTGCAGGGCGGCACGCTGGTTAGCCTGGTGCTGTTCGGCGTCACCCTGGCGCAGACCAGGGCGCGGCAGGTGGCGGAGCGCTCGGCCCTGGAACTGCGCCAGTCTGAGGAAGCCATCCGCTTTCAAGCGCATCTGCTGGATACGGTTGAGCAGTCGGTGATCGCCACCGATTTAAACGGGACGATTATCTATTGGAACAAATTTGCTGAAGCGCTTTACGGCTGGCCGGCGGCGGAAGCGACGGGCCGTAACATCATGGAGGTCACTCCGGCGGAGGCGACGCTGGGACAAGCGACCGAGATCATGTCCCGTTTAAAAGCGGGCAAAAGCTGGTCGGGGGAAATACTCTTGCGGCGCCGGGACGGTTCGACCTTCCCGGCGCTGGTGACAGACTCGCCTATTTACGACGACAAGGGATCGCTGATCGGCATTATCGGAGTCTCCACCAATATTAGCGAGCGTAAGCGGGCCGAGGAGGCGTTACGCGAGGCGGACCAGCGTGCGCTCACCGAATACGAACGCCTTCTCGATCGGATTACCGGCCTCGGCCAGGCGCTCGGCACGGCGCGCGACCTCGCGACGATCTTTCGCGCCCTGCGGGATTTCGCCGCCGCCTCGGTCCCCTGCGCCGGCATCTTCATCTCGCTCTATGACCCGGGGCGGCAGGTGCGCACCGCCAGCTACGGCTGGGGCGACGGCGTAGAGTTCGACGTCTCGGGGCTTCCACCCATGCCGGTTACAACGGAGGGCCCGAACAGCCGCGCGGTCAGGACCGGACAAATCATCATCACCGACGATTACATGAGCGCGACGAAGGCCAACCCGGGCGTCGTGGTTGGGCCTGACAACGGCTTGCGCCCGCAGTCTTCACTCGCCGCCCCGATGGCCGTGATGGGTCGAATCGTCGGCACCATTGAGGTGCAGAGCTACGAGCGGGCGACCTACAAGGACGAGCACGTCACGGCGATGCGCATGGCGGCCAATCTCGCCGCGGTCGCCATCGAGAATGTGCAGCTCTTCGAGCGTGAGAGCCGCGCCCGCGCAGCGGCGGAAGAATCCAACCGGATGAAGGACGAGTTTCTCGCCACCGTTTCACACGAGCTGCGCACGCCGTTGACTGCCATTCTCGGATGGTCGCGGATGTTGACCTCCGGAACGCTCGACGGGGCGACGTCCGCCCGCGCCATCCAGATCATCGAACGCAACGCGAAGGTCCAGACGCAGATTATTGAGGATATCCTCGATGTCTCGCGAATCATCACAGGAAAGCTTCACCTGGAGTTCCAGCCCGTCGAACTCATCAGCGTGATTGAGGCGGCCATGAATGCCGTACGCCCGGCGGTCGAGGCCAAAGGTATTCAGCTTGAGGCTGTGCTCGACTCCGGCGCGAACGTTGTCTTCGGTGATGCCGACCGGCTGCAGCAGGTGATCTGGAACCTCCTCTCAAACGCCGTCAAGTTTACACCCGGCGGCGGGCGCATCCAGGTTCACCTCCGCAACACCGGTTCCTCCACCGAGCTTAAAGTTATTGACACGGGCCAGGGCATCAGCCGTGAGTTCCTGCCCTACGTTTTTGACCGCTTTCGCCAGGCCGATAGCATGACCGCGAGACAACACGGCGGGCTCGGGCTGGGGCTGGCGATTGTGCGCCACCTGGTGGAGCTGCACGGCGGGACTGTTCACGCCGAGAGCCCCGGGGAGGGGCAGGGCGCAACATTCACGCCGAGACTCCCACTGGCGGGTAAGGTAATGAGAGAGGGGGCCGTCGCCGAGGACGTGAAGGCGCTGGCCGAGGAGAATGTGCCGGTTAACCATCAGACGGCGCTCGGGGGCCTGCACGTCCTCGTCGTCGACGATGAGCCGGATACCCTCACGATGCTGACCACGATACTGGAGGAGCGCAGGGTGAAAGTGACGACCGCGTCGTCGGCAGGCGAGGCCATCAAGGCCATCGAAAGATCGACGCCTGATATCCTGGTATCTGATATCGGGATGCCGGACGCGGATGGCTATGAGCTGATTCGGGCGGTCAGGCGGCTTGAGTCGAAGCGAGGGGGAGCCATCCCGGCCGTTGCCCTCACGGCCTATGCCAGAGAGGAGGATCGAATGCGCTCACTTTCGGCGGGGTACCAGATACACTTAGCCAAGCCTGTCGAGCCGTCTGAGCTGATCGCAGTTCTTGCCGAGCTGGCAGGGCAACACCCAAATAAGCCCGGTGGGAATGGGAGCGAGGGTTAAAGGAGATAGCAGGAGCTTGAGGGATGACCAGAATACGCGTGCGGGGGATTGAGATGGCGTACGATGATGTGGGCAGCGGCCCACCCGTCGTGCTGCTTCACGGCTACCCCTTCAACCGCTCCATGTGGCGCGAGCAGGTGGAGTCATTGAGCCCAAGCTATCGCGTTATTACTCCTGACTTACGCGGGCTCGGCGAGACGACCGTCACGGCCGGTCCTGCGACGATGGACGAGATGGCTGAAGACGTCGCCGCGTTAATGGATAAACTGGACGTCAAGGGCGCCGTCTTGGGCGGCCTCTCGATGGGCGGTTACGTCACGCTGGCTTTCTATCGCCACTTCCCCAGACGCGTGCGTGCGCTGATCCTCGCCGACACGCGCCCGCAAGCGGACACGGACGAGGGCCGCCGGAGCCGCGAAGAGCAGGCGAATAAAGTTCTCAAAGAAGGTATGGAGAGCATTGCCGATGGCTTTCTGCAGAAAGTGCTTGCGCCCGCCACGCTGACCGCGCGGCCCGAAATAGTCGCACGCGTCCGGGAGATGATTACGGGCACGAAACCGCAGGGCGCGGCCAACGCGCTCGGCGGTATGGCCGCGCGTCGCGATCACACAGACTTTCTGCCAAACATAGACGCGCCGGCACTCATTATCGTCGGAAGTGAGGACCAACTCACACCCCCGAAGGATTCGGAGCTCATGCGGCGCGAGATCCCCGGCGCGCGTCTTAAAATTATTGACGGGGCTGCGCACCTCTCCAACCTCGAACGCCCAGCAGAGTTTAACCGCGCGCTCACAGAATTTCTCGGCTCATTGCGCGGGTAAGAAATTAGACGGGCGGAACGGCCGCGATGGCAATATGCTTCTCGTCGGCCAACCGCAGCATCCGGTCGTGATCAAACATCAGGGTTTTGCCCGCCGTGATGCACAGGCACGTCGCGCCCGCCTCCAACATGCTTTCAATCGTCGGCACACCGACCACCGGCACGTCGAAGCGCATGTCCTGATCAGGCTTGGCAATTTTCACCACGGTCAGGCGGCCGCGCGCGAGAGAGCCCGCGCGTCGGATGGTCGCGTCGGTGCCTTCCATCGCTTCGACGGCGACGCAGGCTTTGGCGCGAACGATGATGGTCTGCCCCAGGTCGAGGCGCGCGATCTCGCGTGCGACTTCGAGGCCGTATTCGATGTCGCCGCGCTCGCGCCCGTCCGGGGCGCGGCGTGTGAGGATTCCCGCTGCCGGGAGGTGGTCCTGTAGAAAATAGGTTGAATCGATCAGCTCGATGCCTTCGCCGGCAAGCTCCGCGGCCACAGCGCCGATCAGAGCGTCCGTGTTACGGCGCGGCAACCGCATGAGCATTTTCAGCATGCGCACATCGGGTATGGCGTTACTGAAAATTTGCACGTGCTTGACCTGCCCGGCCATCATCGCTCGCTCGACCCCTTCACGTTTGAAGAAGCGGATCATCTTGCCGAGCTGCCCGATGCCGACCCACTGGACGCGCTCGGCCACCCGCTCGATCTCCGGATCGGTCTCTTCGCGGATCGCTACGACGGAGAGCGAAACGCCCGCCCGGCGCGCCCCTTCAAGCACGAGGAAAGGGAAACGTCCGTTGCCCGCAATCAGCCCGTAACGCATAACCAAATGATGAATGATGAACGCGGAACGATGAATGAAAAGAAAGTTCTTCTATTCATCATTCCGCGTTCATCGCTCATCCTTTACTTGATGACCCCGCGCCTGGAAGTTTCGATGAAGCGCACGAGTTCGTCCACTTCCGTCGAGTCTTTGATCTCTCCGCGGATCGCCTCAAGCGCCTGCGAGGTGTTGAGGCGCGAGGAGAGGAGCAGGTGAAAGGCGTGATGAAGGGTCTTGATGACTCCGCGCGGGTAGCCGCGCCGCTTCATTCCCGTCACGTTGAGCCCGTAGCAGCGCGCGTGGTTGCCGACCGTAAGCGCGTAGGGTAGCGCGTCTTTGACGATCACAGAATAACCGCCGATATAGGCCTCGCGGCCCACGCGGCAGAACTGGTGAACGCCCGAATAAGCGCCGATGTTCGCGCCGTCTTCAACGATAACGTGCCCGGCGAGTGTGGCCCCGTTGGCCATAATGACTCCGTTGCCGATAACGCAATCGTGCGCGACGTGCGCCTGAGCCATAATCAAACAGTGATCGCCCGTCGCCGTCAACATCCCGCCGCCCTCCGTGCCGCGATGGATGGTGACGAACTCGCGAATGCGATTGCGCCGCCCGATACGCGTCTCCGAGCGCTCGCCTCTGTATTTCAAGTCCTGCGACGCAAGGCCGATCGAAACGAAGGGAAAAACGTGTGTCCCGTCGCCGATGATGGTCCGCCCGTCAACGACACAGTGTGATTCCAGTCGCACGCCGTCGCCCAATACGACCTCATCGCCGACAGTTGAATAGGGGCCGACGTAACACTCCAGACCGAGCTGCGCACGCGGGCTGACAACGGCCGAGGGATGAATCGTCTGCGTTGGGGCTTTTTTGGCGCGCATACTGAAGATGGCAAAAGGAAAAAGGTAAAAGTAAAAAAGCGGAAACCAGTTCTGATAAGTTTAATCTGTGATCTCCCTTTTTGCCTTTACCTTTTACCTTTTGCCTTTCATGTGGTGGTCTCGCGATCGACTATCACGCTCATCAGCTCGGCGTCGGCGGCGAGTTGCCCATTAACTTTGGCTTCGCCGCGCATCCGCTGCACGCGCGGGCCGAAGCGCAGGGCCGTCACCTCCAGGATCAAAGTGTCACCGGGCACGACCGGGCGGCGAAAACGCGCCTCCTTAATGCTGGTAAAGAGGACCAGCTTTTGATCCCGGTTCTCTACCTCGCGCAGGGCGAGCACGGCCCCGGCCTGGGCCATCGCTTCGATGACCAGCACGCCCGGCATGACGGGCGTACCGGGGAAGTGGCCCTGAAAAAAAGGCTCGTTGGCGCTCACCTGTTTGATACCGACAATCCTCTTCAGCGGCTCGAGCTCGACGATGCGATCGACGAGCAGAAAAGGGTAGCGGTGCGGCAGGAGTTGCTGTATGGCGCGCGTATCGAGAACCGTCTCCATCGCAGGTCTTGAACTTTCGGGGTGCTAAGAACTACTACCGGCCGCCGTGACCGGCCCGTAAAGCGCCGAATGCGGAGCGCAGAATCGGTCGTTCCACGCCTCCGCACCCTGCTGTAAGAATGATCCGCGACGCGCCTACGCGGTGCTATCTCGAAGCGGTGGCCGGATTCCGGCTGTTGTACTCGGCGATGAAAGCCTTCGTCACATCCATGTTCTCATTCACCGTGAGAACGGCGGGCGCAAGCTTGCTGATGTCGAGAATCATGGTGATTCCGCGCTGCTTGGCGAACGTATCGAGGGCCTTTCCGATGTCTTCATAGATCGGGCTCACGACTGCCTGGAAGCGCTTCTGGTAATCGGCGTCCGCACTCTTCTTCTTGAATTCGTATTCGCGCTGTAAGGCATCCCCCCGCTCCTGCTTCGCCTGCAGCGCTTTAGGATCGGACAGACTTTGGGTTTTCTGGATGTCCTCGGCAATGGATTTGATCTGCGCCTGCATGTTAGTAAGCTCGGTCGAGCGCGGCTGGAATTCGCGCTCCAAACTCCTCATGGCATTGACAAAGCGCGTGATGCCCTGCTTATCATCGGCGAAAATTTCCGTGTTGATGAACGCAATCCTGGTATCGGGCACAGCGGCAGCGGCCGACGGTTGCGACGCTGTCCGGCCGTTACCCTGTGCGTAAATGGGGAGGGCGGCGACGGCCGCAACCAAGGCAGCCGCGGCAATCAAACGATATATTTTCATGACTTTCCTGTAATGCTCCTTACGATGAAAGGCGGCGCCCATGCGCTGAAAACTGGCAAGCATCGCCTAAGTTGTTGACTTTGAAAAGGTTAAAAAGTGCGACCGATGCTGAAACGAAAGACGCTCCTACGTTCGCCGAAATTGAACGGCAAGCCACTCACGATGCCGGTCCGCGCGTTAGGATTATAAGCATAAATCAGACGAAATGGCACGTTGATAACAGGTACTTGGACGCGAAATTCGACGCCCAGGCTGGCTCGGTAGTCAGTAAATTTTGAAAAAAGGCTCTGGCTGAGCCGCGCGACCGTGTTGATCTGCGCTTCGCCCCGCAAAAAGACGGGCTGGAAGCCGACGGGCAGGCCCGACAGCGGGTCAACGGGGCCGACGCGCAACGCGTTATTGAACTCTTCCTGCGACACCAGCCGGTTATCACGCGCGACAAGGGCGCCGAGGGCTGTCAGCGCAAGCTGCGAGCCGGGGGAACAAGCGGCGAACCCGTTTAACGTAGCCGCCACAAAGCTGCCGCGACACTGGATTAATCCGGCCGTGCCCGCGAACTGGTTTTCAGTCAAAAAATTGCTCGAAAAGGTTTGGTCGCCTTTCGTGCGCAGGTTGAAGGCCGAGCCGATGTCTGCGAAGGCAGCGGCGCTGACCGGCCCGAAGATCGGGACCCGGTACTCGAAATTGCCGAGGAGCTGCGTGTCGCCGCCGATGAAGGTAAAGGTGCGCGAGAAATTGAAGCTATTTGCTCCCCCCGCGCCGGTAAAGACGCCGACGTTGGCGAGCGACGCCGGCAGACCGGCGGGGACGGGCGTGCCCGTCTGGTTCGTCGCTAGCGTCACATTGCGCGACGTAACGAACGAGTCAAGCGGCACGATCGGGCTGATCGAACGCACGTTATAGCCGCGGATCGTGAATTCATCGCCGAGGAAGAACCGCTCGTAGATCGGCACGCCGCCGACGAACGCGAGCGAGTTTGAGTTGCGGATCTTACTCGAAGTGGCGAAGCTGCCGACCGTCCCGGCGATCAGGCGGAAGCCGAACACTTCGGGCGAGTCAGACTTCTTATGGCGCACTTTAATGAACTGCGTGTAAGAGAGCGTCGGCTCGTACGAGCGGACGTCGCCGCCTAAACCGGTGAGGGCAACCGCCGCCGAAATTTCCTTGCCGCCCGTCGCATCAATCCCCGTATTCTTTGAGTAGCTGCGCGTATCAAAAGTGAAGCTCGGCGTGATGCGGCTGGAGATGATGTTCGGTTGGTCGTAGATCACCGGAATAAACGTGTTGGGGTTGTTCTGCGCATTGACCGCGGGCTGTTTCACGCTCGATTGCGAAATCTGGTAAGACAGACCGATGCGTGAAAACTGCGTGAAGCGCCGCTTGCGGTAGAACTCCGAGAGCGGCGCGCTGGCGAAAACGGACGCGCCCGTAGAATTCCGCGTAAAGAGGTTCGCCTCATTCGTATTGAAGAAGTCCGCGGCGGTGCCGAACAGCCCTTGCTGCGCGTTGATATTTTGCGAAAGGAACGTGCCCTCGCCGAAGAACTTCTGTGAAAACGTAAAAACGGAGAAGCCTCCCGTGATCGGGCGGTTGCGGATGTACGGCTCCGTGAAAGAGAACTGAAACGAGCGCTGGCGGTTCCCGTAAGCGACGTTGAAGGAGAGCACTTCGCCGCGCCCGAGAAGGTTGTTGGTCGAGTATTCAAGCCCGAAGAATGACCCGCCGATGCCGGAGATGCCCCCGTTAAAGGAGATCTGCTGGCGCCCCTTCTCCGACACTTTCACGTTGACGTCAACCTGGCCCTCTTCTTCATTGGTACGGAAGTCCACATCCTTCTCCTTGTCTACCGCCTCGAAGTAGCCGAGCTGGTTAAGACGCAGGACCGAATATTCGAACGCCGTCTGGTTGTAGATATCCCCTTCATTCAAGATAAATTCGCGGCGCAGCACGTTGTCACGCGTAAATGTGTTGCCTAAGAACTCCAGGCGGCGCAGCGTAAACTGTTTGCCTTCCTCAATCGCGATGTTGAAATCGACGATGCCCTCGTCCGGTTTCTGCGGGTTGTCCTTGAAGGTCGGCGTCGGCTCGGCCGAGTATTGGATAAAGCCGGCCTGACCGTAGAGCTTTTTAAGGTTCTCGTAAAGCGCTTTGCCGATGCGCTCGCCGTTGGCGACGTCGCCCGGCTTGAGCCCGATCACCGAGCTGATCTGCTGCTCGGAAAAGATCGAGTTGCCCTCGATCTTGATCGAGCCGATCCGGTAAAGCTTGCCTTCCGTGATGGGGACCGTCACGCGCAGCGCCTCGTCCGTCGATGAGAGGAACGGCAGCGGGATGAAGAGACCGGTCGTGCGCTTGCCGAGGCCCTCGACGCGCGGCTCGCCGTGTCGCGCCTGCAGGTAGCCCTTCGAGCGCATGTAGTTGTCCACATGCTGCCTCAGGTCGACGTCCAGTTTTTCACGGTCCAGAATATCCTGCCCCTTGAAGCGCGTAATCAGCCCCGCCTCTTTGACATACTTCATCTGATCGCGCAGCTTGCCGCTGCTGAAAACCTTGTTACCCTCGAATCGAATTTCGACGACGCGGACGCGCTCGCCCTCGTTGACAACAAAAGTGATCGCCGTCGAGGTGGCCGAGACCTGGTCTTCACGTTTGTCCACGGTCGCGTTCGGATGACCCTTCGCCGCCAGTAGCTCCTTCATCACGCGAATGGCGTTGCGGACCTTGACGGGGTCGTAAACGCTCTCTTTGGAGACGCCGACCCGCCGCTCGCGAAAGGCTTTGAGCACGTCGGATTCGGTGACACTGTGCAGGCCCTGGAACTGGATGTCGCGGATGATCGGGAGCTCCTTGACGGTAAAGATGACGTTGATGCCGCCGCGCGGGGCGTCTTCGATGGAGACACTGGTCGCCGTTTTATCGAAGAAGTTGAGTGCCACGAGGGCCTGCAGGTCGCGTTGGACCTGCTCGGGGCTGTACGGATCACCCGGGCGCGTTTGGATGTAGTAGAGCAGATCTTCCTTGCGCAAACGGCGGTTGCCGACGATGTCAACATTTTCGACGAGCCGCTGCTGAGTTTGCGCGCGCACGCTACGGAGGGTCGCAACGAGCGAAACGACGCCAATAATAGCGCTCAGAATGATGAGCAGAATGGCACGACTGATGGGCATAAAAGCAATTTCCCTCAGAGATCCTGGTCAGACTTCGGGAGCGTATCGAAAAGGCAAAATAAAAGGCGAAGACTAAAATAGCTGTCGCCGGATGCATTACAGGCTTCGAGGCACTTTGATTCAATAAAGCGCGCCTTCGGTTGCCAGCTTCGACGGCTACAAAGGCGCGCATTATACAGGCAAAACTGGTTCAAAGTCTAAAGTCCAAGGTCTAAAACCTGTTTACGGCTTTGGACCTTGGACTTTGGACCTTGGACTTGAGACTCTCTTTTCAGTGAATTAAGAGTGCGTCACCCGGCTCTTCGACCCCTGCCGGACGGTAATTGAGCTCCGTGCCGTCGAGGAAGACTTCGATCAGCGTCGCCCCGCCCAGGTTGCCCTGAATCAACGCTTCAGAGAGCGGGTCTTCAACATATTTTTGCAGCGCGCGCCTGAGCGGTCGCGCGCCGTAGGAGCGGTCGGCGCAGGTCTTATTGACGATCCAGCGCTTCGCCTCGTCCGTCAGACGGACTTCCAGCCCGCGCGTGGCGAGCGTACGGTTCATCTGCTCGATTTGCAGTTGGACGACCTCAAGCAGCTCCTCATCGTAAAGCTGATCGAAAATGATAATTTCATCCAGCCGGTTAATGAATTCCGGGTTGAATGTCTGGCGCACGGCCGACATCACCATCTCTTCCAGCTTCTCCCGCGTGGCGTCGGTCGTCGCCTGAAAGCCGAGCGTGCCCCGCTTCTGGATGAAGCGCGCGCCGATATTCGACGTCATAATGATAATGACGTTCTTAAAATCAACAGTGTTGCCGAGCGCGTCCGTCAAAATACCGTCTTCGAAGACCTGCAGCAGGACATTAAAGATGTCCGGGTGCGCTTTTTCTATCTCGTCAAAGAGCAGCACCGAGTACGGCGAACGTTTAATGCGCTCGGTCAACTGCCCGCCCTCCTCGTGCCCGACGTAGCCGGGGGGGCTCCCGATCAGCTTCGACACGGAATGTTTCTCCATGAACTCCGACATGTCGAAGCGGATCATCGAACGCTCTGACCCGAAGAGAAACTGCGCCAGCGAGCGCGCCACTTCCGTCTTGCCCACGCCGGTCGGGCCGAGGAAGAGGAAAGAGCCGACGGGGCGTTGCGGATTCTTCAAGCCGGCGCGTGAACGGCGGATCGCGCGCGCGAGCGCCGAGATGGCCGTACGCTGCGACACGACGCGCAGGTGCAGCTCCGTCTCGATTCGTAAGAGCTTCTGCGTCTCTTCTTCTTTAAGGGACGTGACGGGGATGCCCGTCCAGCGGGCGATGACCTCTTCGATGTCATCCCTGGTGACCTCGGCGGAGACCAGCGCGTCCTCATCGGCCTCACGGCTGTTGATGACAAGCGGCCGATCATTGGCGTAAGTCGCCCGCGGCCACTCTTTGATCGGGGCGTTCCAGTCTTCGATGCGTCCCTGCTCACGGCGGACCCGTAGCTTGACGCGCGCTCCCGCTTCGTCAATCACGTCAATCGCTTTATCGGGCAAAAAGCGGTCGGGGATATAGCGGTTCGACTGGTAGACGGCCGCCTCGAGCGCTTCGGCCGTATAGCGAACCTGGTGAAAGCTCTCGTAGCGCTCGCGCACACCGTCAAGGATCTGCACCGCCTCCTGTTCGGACGGCGGCGGAACCTTGACGGCCTGGAAGCGGCGCTCGAGCGAGCGATCTTTCTCGATCGACTTGCGAAACTCCGCCGGCGTCGTCGCGCCGATGCACTGAACTTCGCCGCGTGACAGGGCCGGCTTCAGAATATTGGCCGCGTCCAGCGAGCCTTCCGCCGAGCCCGCGCCGACCAGCGTGTGGAGCTCGTCGATGAAAACTATGTAGTGCGGGTTCTCGATCAGCTCGCGCATGATCTGCTTCAAGCGCTCTTCGAACTGCCCGCGATATTTCGTGCCCGCCACGATCAGCGAAAGGTCCAGTGAGAGGATCCGCTTGTTCTCCAAAAATGACGGCACATCACCGCGCACAATTCTTTGCGCGAGACCTTCGACGATGGCGGTTTTGCCGACACCGGGCTCGCCGATGAGCACCGGGTTATTCTTGGTGCGGCGGCAGAGAATTTGCACGACACGCTCGATCTCGGCTTCGCGTCCGACGAGTGGATCAAGTTTATCGCTCGCGGCATCGTCGGTCAGGTCGCGGGAGAACTCCACCAGGTGCGGCGTATCCTTCTTCTGCGAAGCGCGCGCATCCGCCCCGGTCTGGCGTGCGATCTCATCGCGGACGGCGTTCAATCGCAACCCCCGCTCGTAGAGGATC
>CAYLJO010000109.1:0-21322 GCA_964383905.1 uncultured Blastocatellaceae bacterium | reverse complement strand
CAGTGCTCTGGTCATCTTAAGGCGCGCGCTCGGACTGAGCGCTCATGCGTTAACGTTAGAGGTAGTTGACTCACGCCGTAGCATGAGAAGCCATGCTCTTTAGAGCGTGGAGTAGTCACGTAGCTGGTCAAAGCTAAAAGTGGATGGCCGCTCACATTAAATCGTGTCGTCATCAGTTTTCGAGCGCGGATCGAGTTCATAGCGCTCGCGGTCGCGGCGCTCTATTTTTTCGAGAAAATCTAGTTCTTCATTGTCCTCATAATTCACGCCGACCGCCCGGGCGTTTTCCTCGACCATCGATTGATCGGGGGTCGGGTTATCGCCTGCGATTGTTTCCGTGCCACTGTCATTGACGTCTTCCCAGGTGGCGTCCGGGTCGCCGCCCGCGTCATTTGGTGAAGCGGCGGTATTGTTGCGCAGGCGCTGTGCAAGGAGGTCAGGGTCCTTCGGCGCGCGCGCGATCTCTTCTTCCATGAATTCTTCGATGTCCGGATCAGGCACGTAGTTCGGGTTGTTACTAAAGTATTCAAAATCTTCGGGCCTCTTTTTCGGCATGGTATTTATCTCCTCGATAAAAAGCGTTCAGCTATCAGCGGTCAGCGATCAGCCCGATCGATAGGCGGTGATGAGCAGCGAGTGCGGTGATGGAGCTTTATCTCCTTTGAGCCCACCGCGACGGGCGCCCAACATACGCCATGAACGTTGACGGCTGATTGCTAAACACTTGCAATATATCAAATGGCTGGAAACATCGGCAATCGAATGCGATTGTGCCGGCACCGGGTAGTGACCTTGTTACATTTGGGAATCAGGGGACGGCGCTGCGATAGCGCAACACTTCCGTCACTGACCACACGTGATTCGTGATGCCTTGCCTCATCGCTGGCGTCTCGCCCTTGAGTCCGCGATGTTTGCGACAGAAGTTGTAAAAGGTCTTATCCAGCGCGCACTGATCGTCCATATCCTCGACTCGCTTGGCAAACGCATAAGTCTTACGCACCAAGTAGCGATTGCGAGAGCGCGCCGTCCCATTCTGTCTCTCAATCAGTGAAGTCGAGATAGCCTTCGGATCAGTGGCCTTTGGCCCCAGCACCAGGCGCTTCTCCACCTTTACCACCTTGCGGCCTTCACGCCCCTTGACCACTTGTCCATAGACGAGAGAGGGGTCGGGGATGACTTTCGGAAGGGGTGGCGGTCCGCGCTTCCCCTTCATCAAAGCCCACTGCAACGGATAGAGCGTCACAGCCTTGACTTGCTCCATCAAAGCTTGGGTGTAGGCGTCATAGCCATCACTTGAGACTCTCGGCAAGCATTCCGCGGCCAGGCGGTCAAAGCTCGCATTAACAAGTAGTTGGGCGGCTTCCGGGGTGCGCGCAGCGACGAACTGCTCGACCAACAGGCGGCTTTCTCGCGCCATCGCCTTGTGCCACCACGCTTGGCCGCACGCGGAGCTATCAGCAAAAGCGGCCTGCTTCTTCCCGGCGAATGACCACTGCTCATCCAACTCCAGGTCTGTGACTTCCAAGTCTGTGACGAAGTCCTGATCCACAGCACGAGCGCAAGAGGCTGCTCGCCTGCGCCACCTGCGCAATGTCTCTCCGCGGTGGTGACGAGTCTGGGCCGTCGAGGTCTGCGTATCGCCGCGCAGCATCGCATCAAGAGAGCGTGCCACCTCCACCTCAGGAGTCTTCAGGTTGAAAAAAGCTGTGGCTCTGCGCTCGGATAAGCACCTGCCACACAGACGACACTGCCAGAGTTGACGCGGCCCATCGCGCGTCCGGTAGGTGCTGTGATAAAAGAGATGGCGCGCTTGACCTCTGCAATGAGGGCAGCGCAGGGAAGGCGGGGCATGATGGATTCTGTGACGAGCCATGACAGCCGCCACTTTCCACGCTTGGCCTTCCTTTTTTCAATCCCAAACCTAACGAGGTCACTACCCGGCACCGGTGGGGCGGTCGAAAAGACTTCCTCGTAGTGGCTCAATATGGTCTGTAAACCATTGTGGCACAACGGGCTATTTTGCCAACTGACCCACTACTGACTTCCTTGACGTTTCGCGCCCCTCGCCTTTAAACTGATACTTGTTAAACCAGCACCTTGTCTCATTAAGCTTTCACCATGTCTTGCCGGCGCCGGCGTAGACTGTAATTTGATCTATAGCGCCTGAATTCTTATGCCACATAATCTCCTTAATTCACTGCAGCGATTCAGTCCCGGCAACAAACGCGAGGGCCAGTTCTATTCTTTGCCGCAACTCGAGAAGGAGGACGTCGGGCCGGTTTCCAGGCTACCCGTCAGCATCCGCATCGTTCTCGAGTCTGTCTTGCGCAAGTTCGACGGCAAGAAGATCAGGGAAAAAGATGTGCGTCAACTTGCGAACTGGAAGCCACGAGCCGAGCGAACGGACGAGATCCCGTTCATTGTCGCGCGGGTGTTATTGCAGGATTTCACCGGCGTGCCGCTTCTCGTCGATCTGGCGGCGATGCGTTCTGCCGTCGCGCGCTTAGGCAAGAATCCGAACTTGATCGAGCCGCTCGTACCCGTTGACCTGGTGATTGACCATTCGGTGCAGGTTGATTTCTCCAGCACCGCGGATGCTTTCACGAAGAACATGGAGATGGAGTTCAAGCGCAACAACTCGCGCTACCAGTTCCTGAAGTGGGGTATGCAGGCGTTTGACGGATTTCGTGTCGTCCCTCCGGGCATCGGCATCTGTCATCAGGTCAATCTTGAATACCTGGCGAAGGGCGTCTGGGAGCGGGAGGGCATCTACTACCCGGACACGCTGGTCGGCACAGACTCGCACACGACGATGATCAACGGACTCGGCATCGTCGGCTGGGGCGTGGGCGGCATTGAGGCCGAGGCGGGGATGCTGGGCCAGCCCGTTTACTTCCTCACGCCTGACGTGGTCGGCGTCCATTTAAGCGGAAAGCTGCGGGAAGGCGTCACCGCCACCGACCTGGTCTTGCGTGTGACTGAGATGCTGCGCCAGGCCAAAGTCGTCGGCAAATTTGTTGAATTCCACGGCGAAGGCGCGGCGTCACTGCCCGTCACGGATCGCGCCACGATTGCCAACATGGCGCCCGAATATGGGGCGACGATGGGCTTCTTCCCCGTCGATGAAGAGACCTGCAAATATTTGACGGCGACAGGGCGCACGGAAGAACAGGTCGAAGCGGTGCGCAGCTACTACACCGCGCAAGGCATGTTCGGCATGCCGCTGAGAGGCGAGTGTGATTACACAACTGTGCTCGAGCTTGACCTCGCCCAGATCGTGCCGAGCGTGGCCGGACCAAAGCGCCCGCAGGATCGCATCGAACTTCCTAAACTGAAAGATCAATTCCTCGATCTGCTGCAGAGGCCGGCCGGCGCGGGCGGCTACGGGAAGACGAACGGGGATCTTGGGGAGCGTTTCCGAGCAAGGATCGGGGCGTGCAGTCTGGATGAAGTAGAGAGGCAGCACTTGGCCGGCGGCGGAGAGCAGAAATCAGAAACCACCCCCGCCCCGGCGAGTAACCTCACGACCCCTAAAAACACGAGTTCGTGGACCGAGACGGAGATGATAAACAACCGCCCGACGCCCGACCGTGTTGAAGAAATTTTGCCGGAAGAGTTCCCGTCGGCGGAGATCGAAGTCGGTCATGGTGACGTGTTGATCGCGGCGATCACCTCATGCACCAACACTTCGAATCCGAGCGTCATGCTGGCGGCCGGACTGCTGGCGAAAAAGGCGGTTGAACACGGTCTCAGGGTGCGACCGACGGTCAAAAATTCGCTCGCGCCGGGGTCGCGCGTGGTCACCGAATACCTTGAGAAGACAGGACTTCAACCCTACCTGAACAAGCTCGGATTCAATCTGGTCGGCTACGGCTGCACGACATGCATCGGCAACTCCGGCCCGCTCGATCCGTGCATCGAAGATTTGATCGGCGAACATGACCTGGTCGCCGCGAGTGTGTTGTCGGGGAACCGAAATTTTGAAGCGCGTGTTCACCAGAGTATCAAGGCGAACTTTTTGATGAGCCCGCCGCTCGTCGTCGCTTTCGCCCTTGCCGGCCGCGTCAGCATCGACATGTCCAGAGAGCCGATCGGCAGAGGTTGGGACGGCCAGGATGTTTACCTGCGTGATATATGGCCCTCCCTGGAAGAAGTCAGCGACTTGATGCGCTCAGCCTTCGACCCGGAAACATACCGCCGGCTCTACAGCGATTTTGCCGAACAAAACCCGTTGTGGAATGAGATACCGACCACCGCCGGCGATGTCTATGACTGGGATCGGCAGTCAACTTACATACAGGAGCCCCCCTACTTCGAGGAGTTTGGGAGGGAGGCGGGCAGGTTCAGCGACATCCACGGCGCCCGCCCGTTGGCGATCTTCGGGGATTCTGTGACGACCGACCACATCAGCCCGGCTGGCGCGATCAAGCCCGCGTCCCCCGCCGGAATTTACCTGCAGCAGCAGGGCGTCGCCCCCGGGGATTTCAACAGCTACGGCTCGCGGCGGGGCAATCATCAGGTGATGGTGCGTGGGACTTTCGCCAACGTGCGGATCAAAAATCTGATGGTGCCGGGCGTCGAGGGCGGCGTCACGCTGCACCAGCCAGATGGCGAGCGGATGAGCATCTACGACGCTTCTACCAAGTATCAGGAGGAGGGGGTTCCGCTGGTCGTCATCGCCGGGCAGGAATACGGCACGGGGAGTTCTCGCGACTGGGCCGCGAAGGGCACCCGGCTGCTCGGCGTCAAGGCGGTCGTCGCACAAAGCTTCGAACGCATACACAGGAGCAACCTGGTGGGCATGGGCGTTCTGCCCTGTCAATTCAAGGACGACGTCAGCGCACAGTCGCTTCAGCTTGACGGCACCGAGACCTTTGATCTCGTCGGCTTAGAGTCCGGCATCAAGCCGCGGGCAGATGTAACGCTAATCATTCACCGGAGAAGCGGCGAGACGAAGGAAGTTCCGGTCACACTGTGTATTGATACGCCGATTGAGATCGATTACTACCAGCACGGCGGTATCCTCCCATTCGTGCTGCGCCAATTGCTCTCAGGGACTACTGATTTTTAAGCTTGAGCGTTATTCGCCTGCTACAGTACCGCGGGCTGAAGCTACCGAGTTGGTATGCCGACCCGGTAGCTTCAGCCCGCGGTACTGATCATTTCTCACGATACCTATAGCAGATTGCAATTGGGTGTAAGCGGCGTTCTCTGTGTCCTCTGTGCCTCGGTGGTGAGGCTCTGGGTGACATCCATCGGCCTTAGTCTTCGCCCGTCTGCCGTAGATCGTTAAAATCTAAACCTTCCGGCAATTCATCTTCCTGAATGTAATTATATCCGCACCCAACCGAAAAATTCGGTATACCCAGAGCTCTCGCTAATTCTTCGTGACGCTCTATTGCGAATACATATCTGTCAGGTTGTGGGGCGCGAAGAATCTTCTCAACCTCCGCGAGATTATTTTCGGCTTTGAATACCCTGCACAACACCTGCGCAACTCCACCTTTGGGAGCGGCTATCTCAGTGGCAGAAGTATCAAAGTAGCTGGGCGAAGAATCATATTCATCCACAAACTGACCCGAATCATAGAGTTTGTACCAGAGAATATCATCATCGTGATTCAAGATAGCGAGCGCGGGGCAAACAAACTGCTTTGATAAATTTGCGGCGAGTCCTTCCAGGATGGGTGTGTCCTGCGATTCGCATTGCTCGTCATAGACGACGGTACATCCATTCACGGTAGGTGAAACATAGGCGTTACGATTTTGCCGGTCAAGGTATTCGGCAATTGACTCCTGGCTCGAGCCGCGAAGAATGATGTTCGTGTAGAAGTTTCCCATTAGATTCTCCGAAGAAAATTCGCCGCCGAAGGCCGGCATCGGCGGTGTGTAGGCCACGTCCCTCACCGGTTATCTTTCCATTCGCCGCGTAGGAACGCCGACGAGGTCTCGGTAAATTGTGCGGCCATGTCGCCGAAGATGGGGCCGTGCCCGCCGTTCGGTATCACCCAGAGGTACGAGCGAGGGATTGCGGCGTACATCTCTATCGCCAGCTTGACCGGATATAGCGGGTCACGGTCGCCATGCACGATCAGGGTGCGGGCCGTAATGGTTGACAGGTAAGGGGGCGTGAAGTTCATGTCCGTATAACTGTCCTTGAACGCATTCGCCAGCCCCCAGAGCGCCCGGATTTGCTCGTCGCCATGTTTATGCCACTCACGCATCTGCCGCCACTCCGCCTCGGTGTGCTCCGAGATACCTACTTGCCGCATGATGGCGCGCGCCTGTTCCGGGAAGTACGGCGCCGCGCTCACCAGCACCATGGCCTCGACCTGCGCCGGCTGTTGGGTGGCCATGTGCAGAAGGGTCTTGGCCCCCATGCTCATGCCGGCCGCCTTGAATCGCTCGATGCCAAGGTGATCCAGCAGCGCGAACACATCGAGCGCCGACTGCCGGAAGGTGAACTCCATTGAGGGGTTGGTTGAGCGACCGTGGCCGCGCAGGTCCGGCACAATTAACCGGTAACCGTCAGGAGGCTCCTTGAAGATGAGTCGCCAATTAGCACCCACCCCGCCCCCGCCATGGAGCAGTACCAGTGGCTCGCCTTCGCCACGAATCTCGTAATACATCTCCATCCCGTTGATGGGCATCATCTGCCCAGGAGTTGATGACGTTTCCATTCAGCTTCCCTATGATATTGGCACACACTGTAGAGAGGTATTCACCCGGAATGTGCCGGAAAGTTAGACGGATTGCCTCTTTTCTTGGCGCCTCCAGCGTGAGATCCCTGCCTGAATCTCATAAAGCTTTTTCAATCAGAGCTACGGCTCTTGCCGGATCAGCAACTTCGACGATCAACTTTGTATAAGGTTCATCTTCCAGGTAGAGCACGATTGCTTTATCGGGATTGCGCACCTCCCAGAACACGCAATCCCCATCTTCATAAAGAATGCCGTCCCGGATCAGACTGGGAATAAAGTTGCCAATGAATTGAACTCTTTTAACCCATGAGCGCGCCAGAAAAGAGTCTGCCCGGGCGCCTGCCAGATGAGTAAGCGGTAATTCAATGCGACGCTTCGTGCCACCCCTCTTATTCCAGCCCGCCATCCCAAGAATCACTTTATCTCTCTCGATCACCAACTCAACCATAGCAACACCTCCAGGTTATTATCTCCTAAGCGCATGACGATTTAACCGGCGGCACGCGCTGCCTTTCCACGTAACCCCTCAAATCGCGGCTCGTCCCCTACATTTATCGTTAAGTGGCACCCCGCGAGAAAGCATTCTACATTAGCTACATGCCAGGCCCTGCTCTATCTGTTGCGCCATAGCTTGGGGTTTCGTTGATCCTCCCATACTGCCCGCGGCAGGCAGATGTCTCGTCCCGCGCTAGATAAAATAATCGAAGATGCCATTGAGGCCAATGACAGTTTTATCCTTTTCAAGCTTGTAGCCATGTCGATGTAGGAAAGCGAAGACGGCTCGTAATGCGTCCAGGGCATAATCCTGCTTCGGCATGCAGAGGTCGTACTCTTGCGCCAGGTCGGCACGTTCGTAGAAGTGTTCACTACTCTGATCGTAGAGACGCCGCAACTCATATTTGGAAGGACTTGAGAAGAGCTCAAAGACTTCCTTCAGATCGGAGTCCGTGAAGGTAATGTTGCCTTTGATGATGTCCATAAGCAGTAATCGGTATAACGTTTGGCTAACCGGTGCGACGGACCTTTAAAGAAATATGCACCTCAGTTCGCGTCCGGTTCAGCCTTTGTTATGCATCGTCAATGGAGCGATTCAGTGTGCATTGATAAAGCGCAGAATATATACAATGAGACCGAGGAGAATCCCTGCAAGTATAAACATTAATTCAATTGGCATGTCGATGAGATAGAGAAGTCGATGGCTGCTTTTATCTTTTCTCCTTATCCAGAATGACATTTGTCCCTCCGTAAACCCGAATCGCTTAATACACTGATAAAACTCTCGATATTTAGCATTGTTCCAGAAGATCGTTCAGTGAGACACATAAAGCACGCTTCTGCCGCCGCACGAACGATCGAAAGGAAGGTCTACCGGGATACGGTCGGCTGGCAGCGCTTGTTATACGCGGCCTGATCTAAAGTGCTCCACTATATATTAGGACTTTTTAGGCATTCCTCTACTTGGAAGCATACCTACTAACCATCCCTAATGCTCCCATCGGGCATGATTGTATGGTTGAAAATAATCCCCTCCGCTTCAAAAATTTCATCCGATTCTAAATCCGCATCCTTGAGATTAGCCTTACTGAGATTAACCCTGATGAGAGAAACTTCCGCGTTGATACGACTCCCGCTCAAATCGACCCCAGAAAGGTCTGAACCGTCTAACAGAAATTGAAATAGCACCGCGCCGCTTAAGTTCGCGCCGCTTAAGTCGCTGTCTTCAAGTATTCCTTCCGCCAACTCAGCCCCCCTTAGGTCGGCGCCGCTCAAATTTACATTCCTCCCATGCTCACCGCCGAATTTGGCTTCTCTCAAGTCGGCGTAGCTCAAATTAGCATGACTGAGGAGACAAGTCTCCAAATCCGCTCCCCGTAGATTGGCGTGGCTTAAGTTAGCGCCCTCGAGGTTCGTCAAATGATGGGGGAATGAGAGTGCGGCGCCAAACTTAGCACCGCTGAGGTCTATTTCTCTTAAATCGGTATGGCTGAGATCGGCACCACGAAACTCGATACTGTGGAAATCTCTTTCGCCGGCCGCATAACGCCTGATCAGTTCATCACGATTCATATTTCTCTTCTCCTGCATCCTTTGAGTGTATCTGGATGAAAGCGCATACCTTTGAATTCAACCTCGAAGGAGCAGCCTTTCTCTCTTCATGACTACCGTAAGAGTCATTCCCCGCACTGATCCCGGGCACCGCCCTTCGTTCTCACCACACCTCTGACCGCCTCTCCTCCAGCGGTTTTCTTTGACTAACTCCTCCCCTGAGCATTTACTTTACCAGATTACACCAATGACATAGACGCTCCCGCTGAGGCGTCACCGCAACAATGGCGGTAAGCTTGCGCCCCGGCTGTTTCCGGCGAAATAATCGCCACCTCGGCTTCTATGATCCCGTTCTCTCGTAGCCGCTTGAGCCGGCGCTGGACGGCCGAAGGGGATATCCCCACTTGATCGGCGATCTTTTCCGCCGGGAGGCAGTTGTCACGCTGAATGATGTTGAGGATTTTAACATCAAAAGAGTCCATGTCTCTTTGCTCCACTGATTTTCATCGAACCTCTTATCTAAATAGCATGATTCCTGCACTAAGCCATCAAATATTAGCGATTTTCAGATTCTACGGCGTGAATTTTGCTCGGCCGCTGGACATTCATCGTTACCACATGAACCTGATTCCGCTCGGCAACGGCTACGGGGCCGGCGGAATTTACATGCGTCCGCGTGATTTCATGAAACTCGGACAACTGTTTCTTGTCGGCAGCCGTTGGAACGGCCGGCAGGTTGTCAGCCGGCGATGGGTGGAGCGCGCCACCCGTCCTCATTCGAGTATCAACGGCGAGAACGACTACGGCTACGGTTGGTGGATCAATCAATACCGTGTCGGCGGGAAGACGTATCACGTGTACTACGCGTCGGGAAACGGCGGCCAGCTCGTGATTGTGATCCCGGAGCTTGATCTGGTGGTGATGTTTGCCGGCGGCAATTACGGAAACTTTCCAACCTGGGGCAAATTCCGTGATGAGCTGGTGCCTCAATTCATCATCCCCGCCGTAGAAGGCCGATAAGGGTGCTGGTAATAAATACGAAAAGATTGAACCACAGAGGACACGGAGGAGCACAGAGGGAAGATAAGTAATAAGGGAAAGCAAATAATTGGAGTACAGCACTCAGAAGTAATGGTCGGCAATTTTTCTATGCTTGCTTATCCAATGTCTTTCCCTCTGTGCTCCTCCGTGTCCTCTGTGGTTCATTCCTCAATCCCCTCTTGGACTTATTCTATATCAGAGTGATACATTACTTGTTGCTGCTCTCCACATTTCTCGTATCAAACGATTACCGAACAGGAGTCATGATATGTCATCCACGCAGTTGTCCGGGTTAGCCGCGTCCCGTCGTTACCAACTCTTTATCGACGGCAAATTCGTCGATGCCGAGTCCGGCAAAACATTCATCAGCCCCAATCCCGCGACGGGTGAGCCGCTCGCCCAGGTCGCCGAGGCCGACAAAGCCGACATTGAAAAGGCGGTCAGCGCAGCCCGTCTCGCATACGAGGGGCGTTGGTCCAAAATGAGCGCGCGTGATCGAGGCCGGCTGCTCTACAAGCTGTCGCAGTTGATCGAAGCGCACGCGAAGGAGCTGGCCGAGCTCGAGACGGCGGACAACGGCAAGCCAATTCGCGAATCGGCCTATGTCGATTTGCCGCAGGTCGTCGAGAATTTTGAGTACTTTGCGGGCTACGCGACCAAAATCGAAGGCGAGACGATCCCCGTTCCCGGTCAGATGTTCAACTACACCTTGCGCGAGCCGCTCGGCGTGTGCGGGCAGATCATTCCCTGGAACTTTCCACTCTTAATGGCGGCGTGGAAGCTCGCGCCCGCGCTGGCCGCCGGAAACACAGTTGTGCTCAAGCCTGCCGAACAAACTCCGGTCACCGCGATGGAGCTGGCGAAGCTGATCCAGGAGGCGGGCTTTCCTGACGGCGTCGTCAACATCGTGCCCGGCTACGGCGAGACAGCCGGCGCGGCACTCGCCGCTCATCCCGGTATCGATAAGATAGCTTTCACAGGCTCGACCGAGGTCGGCAAATTGATCGCTCGAGCGGCTGCCGAAAATCTCACCAAAGTCTCTTTAGAGCTGGGCGGCAAGGCTCCCAACATCGTCTTCGCCGACGCCGACCTTGAGCAGGCCGTCAACGGCGCGATGATGGGCATCTTTTTCAATCAGGGCCAGGTCTGCTGCGCCGGCTCGCGACTGTTCCTTGCCGAAGAGGTAAAAGACGAGTTTCTCGAGAGATTCAAGAAGAAAGCCCAAGCTGTCCGGGTCGGCGACCCGATGGATAAGGCGACACACATGGGGCCGCAGGTCTCCGAAGAGCAGCTGAACCGCATTAAAAGCTATGTCAATATCGGGCGCGAAGAGGGGGCGACCGTTCTTACCGGCGGCGAGCCCCCGCAGCTTCCAGGTAATTTCCAGAAGGGCTATTTCTTCCAGCCGACAATCTTTAGCGAGGTGAACAACCGGATGCGCGTCGCCCAGGAAGAGATCTTCGGCCCGGTCAGCTCCGTCATCACCTTCAAAGATGAGGATGATTTGATCCTGCAGGCCAACGAAACCATCTACGGCCTTTCGGCCGGGATCTGGACGCGCGATATAGTTCGCGCACATCGTTTCGCGAAAGAGATCAAGGCGGGCGTCGTCTGGATCAACACCTTTAATATGTTCAATGCCGCCTCACCGTTTGGTGGTTACAAGCAATCAGGCTATGGACGCGAGATGGGCAAACATGCGCTCGAGCTTTATACGCAGGTCAAGAGCGTGTGGGTTGATCTCTCGGGTAAGCCGATTGGATGGTTTGGTAAGTAGTGAGAGAGCAAGACAAGCCAAAGACTTGAACCGCCGCAGGACTGGAGAGGACACGAGAGGAAAGACAGAAGAAGTAAAATAGGTTCAGCCGGGGCAAGTCAATCCTGGATAAAGCCACCTTTAAATAGTGGTTGTCCTCCGGTCGAGGTGTTGAAGCCGTAAAGGGCCAGCGCGATGGTGATAGCTACGGCAAAGATAGCGCTTCCCGCATACCATGCAGAAAGATCTAATGTCAGTGGGTATGCCATGCCAATGTGTGAGAAGAACTCGGCGAAGATTGCCGCCAGCAGCCCGTAGCGCGTCAGGACAAGAATCATTAACCCCGCCATCAACCCGGCGAAGAACCAATCGATAGCCGGGGTGTGCCCGATCAAGTCAAAAACGAGAGCGAAGATGAACCAGGCCACACCGAGTGCCACCCGCTCCCTTCGCAGCAGAATAGTGAGCAGCAGAAGTAAGAACAGATAGGCCAACGGAATGAAGATAGAGAATATCAGGCAATCGGAAAAGGCGCCGGTTAACCCGCGAATCCCGAGCAGTGTATTGAGCTCCAGTTCTGTACTGGTATCAGGAGGCAGGCCCATCCACTTCGGCGCAAGGACCCAAAGGTATGCGATCAAGCCGGCGCCGATTCCAAAGAGCGCGCCGATGAGAATGTCCCGGCCGACCAGCGGGTCGCGGAACCCTCCGGTGAGAAGCCGGTTCCAGGAGATAATCATGTTCGGCCATCGCCGCCGGACGAGTGGCTCGAGCGCGATGTAGATAAGCCAAATGAAACACCCCCAGAATAAGGCCGATGAAATATCCTCGATGAAAACATCCAACTCACCCCCGAGTGTTGGAAGGTGATGGGAAGCGGAGACCCAAAAGATCATATGTGTGAGGAAAATAAAGAGCGCCAGCCGGAAAGCGCCTTTCATGTCACCGTGCCCGAGCCGCAGATTTCGTTGAGCAAGAAGGATGGCTCCCACCATCACCGAGAGAAGCAAGGCGAAGAATAAGGTCATGACCAGCTTGATCTTAGCGCTCTCTTGATATTCTTCCTGCCGAAGAGGTTTTTCCCACGGGGTAATAATCTCAAAATAAACAGGCTGGCCATGATAAGCCGCCGCCTCGACGTGAATCGGAATTTGCCATTGGTCGGGGAAGACTCCTTCCCACGCCGCCCGCGTATCATAAGGTTGCGGCGGAACCCACCTGGATTCAGACGGCTTGAAATTGGCAGGGTCAAGCCCTGCTTCGGAGAACAGCACCGGCCAGTTGGGTGCAGTCGAAGCCTGTCCTGGTGAGTTGTCGACCTGTGGTGGAACGGCTTCGAATTGGATCAATCGCCCCCGCGTGTCGAGCGCCATCTCCACCATCCCGGAGACTGTTAGCGGCGGATCATTGGCCGTCACAATTCTACCGTTAAATGATTCCAGGTAGCGTGGGCTCTGGCGATGCCAGAAATAGATGGCGGCCGATTGTCCGCTCGCCAATTTATCCCAGCGCGCCTGCGACAAGTCATCTTCCCTGAGATGCCGGATGTAGTTCTTCTTGTAGCTTAATCCGTAAGCGTGGTCTGTTGGGTGATCGGCGTAGCCAAATTTCCTGGCAATGTCGCTCGCCCGGTCTTTGAGCCCCTCGGGCGACTTTTCGAGCGGCACCTGACGATACAGCATGACCTTGCCTGAAAGGAGCATGAGGATGCCAAGCCCGATGATGGCTGAGGCCAGTAGGACCATCGCCACCACTGGTTTAAGGCTCCCTTCAGTGCGGCAAGCGGCGACCATCTCTGGCGAAGGGGTCTCGCCAGCCGCCAGTGCCGCCTGCAGCGGGTCTCCTCCCGGCAGCGCCGCCGCCACCTGTAGCGCCGATGATGGTCTATCATCCGGCTCCTTCTCAATACAGCGCAGGATTACTCGCTCCACCAGTGGATCAATATCCTTCACCAGGCTGGAAGGGTTGGTCGGCGTCGTATCGCCCCTGCGCAGCCGGAGCAGTTCCGGCAGCGTGCGCGCGTCAAAGGCCTTCTTACCCGTGAATACTTCATACAGCACCAGCCCGAGCGAGTAGATGTCACTTTTGGTGGTCAACTCTTTCCCGGTCAGCTGTTCCGGCGACATGTAACCCGGTGTGCCCGCGCGCACCTCCTCCCCGTCAAACTCTTCGGTCAGCCCGGCCAGGCCAAAATCGGTGATGCGCACGTTGCCGTTCTCGTCGATCATCACGTTGGCGGGCTTAAGATCGCGGTGCAGCACGCCGTTGTCATGCGCGGCAGCCAGTCCCGCGCAAAGCTGGCGCGCGATCTCCAGCGCTTTGTCGGCGGGCAGGCGACCGATTCGTCTTAATAATGAAGAGAGCTCCTCGCCCTTAATGAACTCCATGGAAAGGTAGTGCTGCCCGTCCACTTCGTCGATGTCGTAAACGCGGCAGACGTTGCGGTGTGTGACCTGCCGAGCAGTGCGTACCTCACGGTGAAAGCGCGCCAGCGCGGCCCCGTTATTCGAGAGATTTTGTGGAAGAAACTTGAGGGCGACGGGCTGCCCGAGTTTGAGATCATCGGCCCGATAGACTTCGCCCATGCCGCCCTTGCCTAAGAGACCGACGATCCGGTAGCGATCGGCTACGATCGCGCCGGGGATAAACCTGTCATCATTAATTGAGTCAAAGGAAGAGGATGAACGGATCGAGTTCGGAGAAGCCCTCCGGCCTGAATCAGCATTTTTAAAAGATGCCGGGTGTGGAGCATCCGCAAACACACGAGTCGGGATGAAGGAATCTTCAAGCACCGCCCCGCAAGAGGGGCAGGAGCGCCTCTCATCAGGGATATCTGTAGCACAGGAGGGACACTTCATCATCGGCGGTGGATTGTATCACCTTTACAATCAGTAACAGTACTAACGGATTACGAGTCTCATGGGATGAAAGTTCGCTAATTGCTTCGCCCTCAATATGGAGTAAACGTCCCCCGAAAACATTCTGAAAGTCACAGGCGCGGAAGTAGTTATGGACCCGACGGGGGTGCCGGGGCTGTAGGGGGCGCGGCCAGGAGCGCGCCGGCCAGCGCGGCACATTATGAAAGTTTGGTAAGGCCGGGCATTTGTGAGCTGCATTTCTGCAGCAATGTCCCTACGTTTCTATGATTTAGGCGGAGCATGGTATCATCTTGGCGCTCTCCCAAAATCTGATTTGAACAGTAAAGGAGATGCAATGCGCAGAGGTCACAAAGCTCTGTTTCTGTCGCTCATCCTCGTTCTCGCAGTTTTCACCGTCGCGTGTCCGAACCAGACGACGATCGCAAAAATCAATGCCGATCCGGCCCGGTATAGGAATAAAGAGGTGATAATTACCGGGACGGTCACGGACAGTTATGGCGCGCTCGGAAATGGCGCCTATGAGATCGACGACGGCACGGGCAAGCTCTGGGTCGTTACACAACGCGGCATCCCTTCGCGCGGCGCAAGGATCGGCGCGCAAGGGCATATCTATACAGGCTTTAACTTTGGCGGAAGAAACTTCGGGACCGTGCTGGAAGAGACCGACCGGCGAACCAGGTCCCGATAAGAGTGGGCTCATTGGTTCATTGTTTGATTGATTCATTGTTAAATGAGCCGATGATTCATTTAAACCTGATGAATCAATTCTCTTTGAGTCTCGACAAGGAGTTCGCACGCCTGCACCAACGCTCCTGCGCGTTGATCGCGACCATTCCGGCGGAGATGCTCTATCGTCAACCACGCAAGGTGATGGGTGCGTTTCCCGTTTACTCGTGCGGGGAACACCTGTTGCGCAGCGCCGCTGCCGTCGAGCAAACTTTCGGCGGGATCACCGTGAATTTATGGGACGACCCGTTCGAGTGGACGCTGCCTGAATCGCTCTCAACGCCGCAGCGCGTCGCGGAATATCTACAGGAGGTTGAAGCCACACGGCGACGCGGGTTCGATCTCTTTTCCAGCGACGACGACTTGGTCAAAGAGATCGCCGTCCCCTCCGGCGAAACGCAGACCCTCTTCGCCCTTTTAATTGAGACGCTGGCGCGCGCGGCGCATCATCAGGGCCAGGCCTTTGCGACCTTCCGTGTCTTCTCCGATGCCCGTTTGCCGCATATTTAAGTCGGTGTCAGTCGAGCCTATGGTAAAGGATGAATTTGCCGCGGAGGACCTGAGGGGGCGCAGTGGAGTTAAATAGGGATTCATTTGATTTTTGTCTCGAGGTCAAGTTATGTGGCGTGGGGCCATCAGCGAACTTTATTTTGGTGAATCTCGTAATCCGTTGAGGCAGGATGTCATCCGTTAACGTAGCGCCAACCAATTTTTCAGCCGAGGTGACTCTCTCGATGCACTGTCCACAATGCGGCCAGCAACAGGTTCCCGGTCAGGTTCGCTTCTGCTCGCGCTGCGGCTTTCCGCTCGACGGCGTGATGGAGTTGCTGGCTAATGGAGGCGTTCCACTCAGGCGGGAGACAGAGACTCAAGGACGCAATTTCTCACCGCGCCAGAAGGGGCTGCGGCAGGGCGCGATGCTGATGCTGAGCACTTTGCTGGTGGTTCCGGTCGTGGCTATCTTGAGCGTCTTTCTCACACGCACCCCACATATTTTTATTCCGCTGGCCGCTTTCTTTTGTTTCATTGGCGGGTTGCTGCGCATTTTTTACGCCCTGTTCTTCGAGGAAGACTGGCCGCGCACGCGGCAAAGCGCCCTACCGCAATATACTGCGCCCGGCGTGCCTGCGGGACTTGGTATGGGCGCAGGTGTCGGCAACGCCTTGCCTCCGTCACGGGGTACACCGGTGACAGGCTGGCGTAAAAGTGCCACCACGGCCGAGCTTGTTCCGCCTCCCAGCGTCACAGAAAACACCACACGGCTGCTTAAAGATCCTCCGGAGTCGGAGACCCGTTAGGTCATCAGACCCAGGTAATCTGTGGCTGCGTTGATGACTTTCTCGTGGTCGCATTCCTTTGTCGCCCGGCGCTTTCGCCTGTGGATGAGCAATCAAGTCGCAGAACAATCGAAGGAAACACCGCTCGCGGAACGCCTGCGCGAGCGCATCTGGCGCAATGGGCCGATGAGCTTTCGCGATTGGATGGAAGCTGCGCTTTATGATCAGCGCGAAGGCTATTACCGTCGCGCCGATCTTGCGCGGTGGGGGCGCGCGGGCGACTACCGAACCGGCCCCGAGCGCAGCCCGCTGTTTGCGGCAACTTTCGCGCGCTACTTTGCCACCCTGTATGAAGAGCTCGGCGCTCCTCCGACCTGGACGATTATCGAATCCGGCGCAGGCGCAGGCCATTTTGCGCAGGGTGTGCTGGAGACGTGGCGTCTCTATTACCCGCGCCTCTTCTCCGCCACGCGCTACATAATTGATGAAGTGAGTGCCGCCGCGCGCGAGCAAATACGCGACCGGGTATCTGTGTTCGCGGGGCGTGTGGAGTATCTCTCAATCACCGAGATAGAAGCTCCGATCGGTGAAGGCGTTGTTTTCGCGAATGAATTGCTGGACGCTTTTCCCGTCCACCGTGTGAAGATGCGGGACGGTCGGCTATATGAATTGTTCGTCGGCGTCGACGACGCGGGAGCATTCACCTGGGTTGAAAAGCAGCCGGCGACACCTCGCCTCGCCGCATATTTCCAGCGCATCGGCGCCTCGCTGGCAGAAGGGCAGATTGGGGAGGTTAACCTGGAGGCCGAAGAGTGGATGGCGCGTGTGTCCGCCGTTTTCGATCGTGGCTACGTCGTGACCGTCGATTACGGAGCGGAAGCGCCCGAGTTGTACACAGGGCCTTCCCGCCGCACCGGAACGTTACGCGCTTTTTATCGGCATCAATTCGCCGGGAATGTCCTAGCGCGTCCCGGCGAGCAAGACCTGACTACAACCGTTGATTGGACCAGTATTAAGAAGGCGGGTGAAGCGGTCGGGCTGGAGACTGTGCTCTTTGAGAGACAAGACCGATTTCTGTTGCGTGCCGGTCTACTTGAAGAGCTGGAGCGGATGACGGCCGGAGCGCCAGGCGAGGCGGACGCGCTGATCCTGCGCGCCAGCGTGCGCGAGATGATTTTACCGGGCGGGATGAGTGAAAGCTTTCAAGTGCTCGTGCAGAGATTCCGACCAGCCGGCGGAAATTTACTGCAGAGTACCTGAGGGGGGAACACACCTGTTTTTCCTCTGTGTCCTCTGCGGTTCAATTATTTTGTTTGCAGCTCGGTCACACTCGTTTGAGACCCGCTATAAATCTAGAGCGGTTTGCAATAGTACGTATGGAGGGGTCATCATTAACCGGCGGGGGCTGCTACCATCTATCCTGAATCCCTTAAGCTTTTCCTCTGTGAGCCTCTGTGCCCTCTGTGATTCAAATTTTTGTTTGTAGCAATGAATGGTTAATGGAATGAACCTTGTATCCCCCCGCGCAAGCTCTTGATCTTCGGCAGGGCCGGGCAGCGAGAAGTCAAAGGCTGGTTAAAAGAATAGTCGAGTAAAAAGGCCCGACGAGTCCGTTGCAGACCTGTTTTCTTCCTAATCAGAGCGATCCACGGAACAACTTTATTCGCAAATACTTTGGGTAGCTCTAAAACAACTGGAACTTGATCGTCAGGTATTTCTTTGGGTTTTGCCGGAAATCGTACATGAGTTTGACGCCTTCGGAAGAGAGCTGGTTGATGTTGGAGTAAAGCTGCTCGTCGGTCAGGAGCTTTCCGACGGTGCCCTCGCCCCGCTGCGCGGTTGTGATGATGTTGTCGAGGCGCTCGGTCGTGGTGTTGAATCGAGCGATGGCCGCGCGCGTGTCATTGTAAACCGCCTCATCCGTCAGTAGCTTGCCGACAGTGCCGCGTCCGGCCCTGACGTCTGCGACGAGGCTGTTGATCTGGTCGACCGACCGGTCGGCGCGGTCGGCGATGGAGTTTATTCTATTATAGAGCGCGTCGTCCGTGAGTAATTTGCCCGCGGTGCCGCGCCCCGCGTTAAGGTCTTCGGAGATCTTTTTCAACTGGAGCGCAATCGCATTGGCGTTGTTGTACAGCTCCGGATCGTTGATTAACCTACCTGCCGAGCCTTGCCCCGATCTGAGCCGGGCCAATAGATTATCGGTATCGCGGACGGCCCCGTTCAGGTTGTTATAAAGCGCCTCGTCGTTGAAGAGGAGGCCGACCGTCCCACGCCCCTCCCTGATCTGATTCACAATATCATTGAGTTGGTCGGTGAGCTTGCTCAAGCGCTGTGTGAGGTCCGTGCCGGAAGCCGCCAGATCGTTGATGCTGCCGCCTGATGAAGTGGATAAGAGCAGGTCGTTATCTTTCACGGGCTGGCCCGCTGCCGTCCCCGGAGTGATGTTGACCACCGCGTCGCTGCCGAGAAGGCTGGTCGAGCCTTGCTGGGCGATTGAATCACTGCGGATGCGGTCGCTGGCGGGCCGGCCATCGATTTTATTATTGATGGCGAGACGCACTTCGACCTTTGGCGCCCCGGGCTGGTCGGACGGCGGCAGAAGCTTTATATCATCAATTTTGCCGACGCGAACGCCCGCCAGCCGCACGTCAGTGCCGGTACGCAGTCCGCCGGCGTCGGTGAAGCGTGCGCGCAGATGTAGTTTCTGCGAAAACGGATTGATATCACCGGAAGCATTCAAGATCAGAAACATCAGCACCGCGATAGAACCAAGGACGAACAGGCCAACGCGCAGCTCGCTGAGGCCGATACTCCGCTTCGTTTGAGGCATGATAATTTAAGGATGAACGCTGAACGCCGAACGCTGAACGAGAGAACAAGCCTTGACGCTTTTATTCATCGTTCATCGTTGCGCTCATCGTTTAGCTTCATCCTTCCTTTCTTTAGTGTCCGCGAAGAAATCTCTGGATGTATGGGTCTTCAGCCTTGCGCAGAGTTTCATCCGTGCCGCTGAAGATGACCCGGCCTTTACGCATCATCAGCACCTTGCTGTTGATCAGGCACAGCCGCTCGCCCTCTTTTTCGAAGGTGACTTCGCCCGCATCATTAACGACCGCGTATTCCGAACAAATATAGTCGAGGTTGTTCATTTCGTGCGTGACGAAGATCGAAGAAACATCTTCGAGATCGCGCAGCTTCATCGCCAGCTCGCAAATGGTGCGCGCCGTCGGCGGGTCCAGCCCGGCGGTCGGTTCGTCGAACATGACAATTTTCGGGTCGCCGATTAGCGCGCGGGCGATGCCGACCCTCCGCCGCATGCCGCCCGATAACTCAATCGGCATCTTATCAATGGCATCTTCGAGATCGACGAAACGTAGCATCCGGCGCACCTCCTGCGCGACTTCCTCTTCAGGCACACCCTGTTCGTGCAGCCGGAAGGCGACATTGTCATAGACCGATAGCGAGTCGAAGAGCGCCCCCTCTTGAAAGACCATCCCGATCTTTTTGCGGACGCGCATCATTTCCGGTTCGCTATAGTTGGTGATGTCTTCGCCGTCGACCAAAATCTGCCCCGAATCCGGCTTCAGCAGCCCGAGCACCAGCTTGATGATGGTTGACTTGCCGCCGCCCGAACCGCCCAGGATAATCTTGGTCTCGCCCTTCATCACTTTGAAGCTGAGGCCGTCGAGCACTTTCAGGTCATCGAAAGCCAGATGCACGTCGCGAAACTCGATGGCCGGGATCGCACGGTCGCGATCATCCATCTCCTGAAACGTTGACTCGGCAGCCTGCTCGCTCACCTGACCATCTCTTGAGGGAGAGGGCGCGGGCTGTGGGATTTCGATTGTCGAAGCCATAAAATCTAACCCTTAATCCGTCTGTAAAATAGCCTGTAACGCTCGCGCGAGGAAGAAATCCGCGATGATGACGAGGATCGACGCGAGCACGACGGCTGATGTCGTCGAGCGACCGACGCCGACGGTACCCCCCTCCGTCTTCAGACCCTTATGGCAGGCGATCGACCCCATCAGAAGCGCAAACACGAGCGGCTTAATAATGCCCCCGATAATATCGTCGGACGTAATGCCGTCCCGCACGGATGTAATAAATGTACCCGACGGTACGCCAAAAAGGCTAGTCGCAACCGCCCACCCGCCGCCGATACCAATAATATCCGCGACCACCGTCAAAAGTGGTAGTGTGATAACCAGTGCGAGGATGCGGGGCGCGACCAGCTTGCGGACGGGGTCGGTGCCCAGAGCCCGCATGGCATCAATCTGTTGCGAGACGACCATCGAGCCGAGCTCGGCGGAGATCGCCGAGACGACGCGCGCGGTGACCATCAGGGCCGTCAGCACCGGTCCGAGCTCGCGAACGAGCGAGAGCGACACCAGGTAGCCTAACTGACTGATTGCACCGTAGGAACTGAGCGTCGGGTAGGTTTGCAGGGTTAAAACGCCGCCGGTGAAAAATCCGGTCAGGATGACGATGGTCAAAGAGCCGACCCCGATAGCATCCATCTGCGTGACGGTTTCGGGGATGTACCTCGGACGCTTAAAAAGCCCACGAGCGGCGCGCGCCGCAAGCAGCGTCGTCTCCTGAAATTCGAGCACAGCGCGCGTGGCAATATTCATTGGAGAGTCGAAACGGAAACGCGATACTCCCGAGCGCGTGCGCGTTTGACGGATGGCTTGAGCTTCTCTGCTCTGGAATACCTGGGCCAACAGTCAACGCGGGCCTGCCGGGCTGCTTCTCTTGATAGCCTGAAGCGCGACCGCGCGAATCATGAACGAGCGGCCTATGATGCGCAAAATATGCTCGATGCGTCAAGCAATAAATCCCGTCAGTGGATGGCGCAGGGCACCGTCGGCCTTTTGTGACCTACAGGGGCTGC
>CAYLJO010000108.1:19790-21340 GCA_964383905.1 uncultured Blastocatellaceae bacterium | reverse complement strand
TAGGATGTGTCTCAGCCTCTCCACACGATGCCAAGGCTCTCCTGCAGCGTGAAGGCCGTGGCCCTCACGCGGGAAAATAATCATGACTGTGGGACGCTTGAGATACTTCAGCGCACGGAACAACTGCTCGCCGCCAGCGTAAGAGGGCGCGTTGTGATCGTCCTCACCTTCAATGAACATTATTGGCGTGTGAATCTTTTCGACGTAGGTAATGGGCGAACGTGCGGCGTAAGTTTCCCTGTCTTCAAACGGCGGAGACTTAAACCACACGGGCTGAAAAAACGGGGAGAAGGTCGTGTACCACCAAGTCTCCCAGTTGGAGATATCGCGCGAGGACACCGCCGCGGCGAAGCGGTCCGTGTGCCCGACTATCCAGTCAACGAGCGCGCCGCCCGCGCTGCCTCCCGCAACTCCGAGTTTCTTCGGGTCTATGTACCCGCGCTTCAAGACTTCATCTACTCCCGCCATCAGATCGCGCGCGTCATCTCCGGGGAAGTTGTACTGGATGATGTTGCCGAACTCCTGTCCGTAGCCGAACGACCCGCGCGGGTTGACGTAAAGAACGACGTAACCGCGCGCGGCCATCAGTTGAAATTCATGATTGAAAGTCCAGCCCCAAGCCCCATGCGGGCCGCCGTGTATCTGTAGAACGAGCGGATACTTTCGCTGCGGGTTGAAGTCCGGCGGCTTCTGTATCCACTCTTGAATCTGCCTCCCGTCGAAGCTGCGGTAGGTGATCTCTTCGGGCAGAGTCAGGGCGAGCTGCGACCATAGCTTTCCGTTCACGTCCGTTAAGCGGCGCTCAGTTCCTTCGGGGCTGACCACAAAGAGGTCTGCCATCATCACCGGATTCGAGACGACGGCGATGAATGTGCGCGCGTCCGGCGTGAGCGTAAAGTCGAGCACCGCTTGGTCGCCTTTCGTGATCTCCTGAACCGCGCCCGACTGCGTGTCAACGCGCACGAGCGCCGTGCGCCCCCACTTAGATGAGAGATCGAAAATCCAGCGACCATCCGGTGACCAGTGCAACGTCTGGCCGGTTCGCAACGAGGCGTTGTTGTCGCCTGTGATCGTGTTGTTCATGTCGAAGTCGTAATCGGCTGTTAGATTTTGAGGCGCGGCGTTCGGATTCAACTCCATCACCCAGAGATCAAACTGTGAGTAGGAACGAATCGGCTCAGTGACCACAGCGCCATGGAAGGCGACTCGTTTCCCGTCCGGGCTGACGGCCAAGTGGAAGATGCCCATCGGTATCGTTGCGAGCTTCGACGCCTCGCCGCCATCTGTGGGCACAGCATATAGGTCTTTTCTCGTGAACTGCTCATCGGCTATGGAAGTGAGGAAATAAATCCTAGACCCGTCGGGCGACCATACAGGCTCGTTATCATCGTTGTTCCCGCGCGTCAGTTGCGTCGGCTTCGCGCTTTCGTCGGCGCTATTGGGCACGTTGATAACCCAGACGTGTTGGTGCTGCGTGGGGTCTAGATAACCGCGCCCGCTTGAGTGGTAGAAGGCCTCCGTAATGATATGAGCATCCGACTTGTGATCGA
>CAYLJO010000108.1:0-19690 GCA_964383905.1 uncultured Blastocatellaceae bacterium | reverse complement strand
CGAGCGCCTACGACGTTCTTGCCGTTTATCAACTCGACTGGCGGCGCGTTCCCGCTCGTGGCGACCATCCAGATGGAGCCGTCGTAACCTGTGCGTTCACGGTTCGGAACTACGCGGTAAAATAGGACCTGCGATCCGTCCGGCGAGATTTGCGGGTCGGCTATCCAGGCAAAATCGAACAAGTCCGTCTCGTTGATGCCGCGCTTCGCCGCTGGGGTCTGTTCGTTTGCTCTAGGGGTTTGCTGCACGTGCGTTCGCGCCGGGCCGGTAAAAAGAGTGGCGGCAAGCAACAGCCAGATTTGCAACGAGTGAGCCTTCATCAGAAACCTCTAAGTGAAACGTCGGCGAAGTTACCAGATAAAAGCGCGCGGCCAGCGCTTCGCAAGGTACGAGTCCACGCCCCAGACGCGGCCCGCCGCGCCTATGAGCACGACGAGCGCGCTAAAGAAGACCGCCGCGTCTTAGCTATCAGGCGACCAGAACATACGCCCCTTCGAAAGCATGTAATTCAGGAACAGAAACATCGCAACCAAAGCGCCTACGCGCGTACACAGGCCGAGCAGCAGAGAGAGACCTGCGACCACTTCCCCGACCATGACCAGATAGCTAAAAGCTGCCGCGTGCGGAAAAACTACTTGCTGTTGAAAATACTGGTACGGCCCCGACGCCACGCGCATTGAGTAACCCTGTAGGTAGCTCACCATCTCCACGGAGAATGGCTCCGGGCGAAAAATCTTACCTGCCACAGTGATGATAAAGATTACGCCCAGGTGCAGTCGCAGTATGACGAGCAATGAGCGCGGCACGTATCGGAAAGAGCATGACCTGTCGGGTCGCTGATTATCGAGGTCGTCTTCTCTCATTCGTGATGCTTGCCTCCTGCTATTAAGACACCAGCGCTCGGATGAATGTGACAGACAAAGTTCCGACACTTTCGGACATTCATCTCGCCTGAACGCAAGTCTTCGACGAAGGCTGTGCCGATGCGTCAGCTTGGCGCTGTTGTGTGGCTCGGTGCTGAAAGCAATAGCCGCGGCGTGTGAGCCGCTGCCGATGGGGCCATGGGACAGGCGTGCAGTCTCGTCGGCAGGGCGCCTGGCGAATCATCTGGATATCCACGCGGATAATTTTGCGGCACTTGCGCTGAAAGGCGTCGCGCCAAGAAAGAACTGCAAAATTAAAGGCATTAATATACTTGGCTCACTTAGTTGTCGGGCTACCGGGACTGGCCCCGGCGCAGGCTCCACAGTCCGCGCACCGACAAGATGACGCCGAACAGCCCGGTCACGCCGAGCGCGATCAGCGTCCACACGAAGAAGAAGTGTCCGCTGGTGTTCACCATCCGGCTCGCGACGCCGACGCCCTTGCCTTGCATGTGAATGATGGGGACGACCAACGAAAGGAGCGAGCCGAGGAGGATAATGATGTACCCCGACCGCCGTTCGGTGAGCACCAGCGTTCCGTACAGCCAGACGACGACGATAGGGACAGCTATGAGGTTTCCGGTCGTTCCCGGCTCGTATCCATAAACAATGTCGCCCGCCAAGTGAAGCGTGACGAAGAGAATCGAGAGCAGAGACACGATGGTTAACAGAAGGTTGTGCTTCACTCGTCCTCCTTATGCGAGCGATTGTATGAAATGCACGGGGGCGCGCTTGGGCTTCGTCACTCCGCCCCGCACCGGACTTGTAGGATCGCTAAGTGAATAGCCAAAGCATTTTGCAAGAATAGTTCTTTGACAATAAGCTGGAGTGGATGAGAAAGCCAGCCACACCAGCCGATCTTAGATTGACGGCACGCGATCGTCAACGACTCTCAGAAGCTTTAGCCGCTGCCCAGCAAGCCCGTGTCTTTCGTCGCATCCAAGCCGTGCTCTTGATCTGTCAAGGCTATAGCGCCGCACAGTCAGCACAGATCACCGGCCTCAGCCTGCGGACAGTTTACTGAACCTTACCCCAAAAAGTGGAGACTGAGATAAGACTCTTTCGGGCCTCCGTCTTAACCGATAGAATGGAGGCACGATGAAAGAGAGAAAACAGTTCACCAAGGAGTTCAAGGAAGGGGCCGTCCGCCTCGTCACCGAGCAGGGTAGGACGATCTCGGACGCGGCGCAGAGCCTCAGGCATTGCGTAAGGCTGGGGTATTGTCAAAGAGCTACTGGTTGCGATCTTTTTTGCAATAGCTTTTGGCTATTCACTTAGGTGTTGTTCTAGTACGATGAATTCCACAGGAAGGTTTCAGCGGAATTGTAAGCTTTACTTTACTGTACATAAGAAATGATAGGTGAGCTAACTATATTATTGCTAAATTAAAGGGGCTAATCATGCCAGTGATTTGCAGCTACCGGTTGCTGCCTGAATTGGTAAAACACGAGATTGATGGACAAGCGGTAAATACAGTTCCTTTACGTAGCGCATCAGTTTAGCAAAGATTGGCTAAACTCTTACGCCGTCGGTGGACCAAACTCAGCGGTTGTGTTGCAAAAATTAATTTGAGGCAAAGCCGGCTGTGAGAGCGCTTAAGCCTATACAGCCTTCCGGACTCGACTTGGCTGTGAGTCTTTTCTGTTGCTGATACCGCATACCGCCTTCTTTCCTTGAGACGCCAGGTCTCTTCAACCGGCGATGGCAGACAGTGACGGTGCATTAACGCCGCTTTCGTCTCCATGATCGACCTACTCTCCTCGGCCACCATCCGCGCATAGGAGTGCCACATCTGATGCAGGTGGATCCGATCGATCCCGGCCAGGCGCGCGTACCCTTTCAGATTCTGCGCGAAGGCGTGCGAGAGCAGTTGTGTCCCCTTCTTCCCTCCCCTGTCATGACGTGTCCACAAGGGGGCGTCCGATCTCAACGCGTGCAGCCACGGCGGGCAATCAGCAATTGGCCGCAAAATTCCGACATTTTGCGCAACATATAGAGAGACGCCTGCCGGCCATATCCTTTAGTTTCCTTCTCGCTTCAGGCTTCGCGGTGCCCAGCTTGAGCGGTGAACCGGCCGAGACCTGCGAGCGGGAGCCAGCGTGGGCGGAGAGTTGCGGGGGGGGCAAGGGCGAAACCTTTACCATTCACCTCCCGCCGGAACGCGGGCTCATCAGGGCATCATCGCGGGGCAGATTTTTCTCTCCCCGGCGAAATCGAAATTATTGTGACCCGGGCGCGAGGTGCCTTAATCATTCGATCACCGGCCGGGCAAGGCGCGCTGGTTGTAGAAGGTGATTTGGTGAGCTATCATCTGGGCATTGCTCGCCGGAAGCAGTGATCGTAGTCCAGGCTGAGGGGTTCATCAAAGTCGAGGCAAGCCTATGCCGAAGCCTGATGTTCCATCGCGGTGCATGCCGTCTGTGATTAAGAGGTACGGGCTGTCTGTCTTACCCGTCGCTATTTCGCTGGCCCCCACCTATCTGCTGCAACCTTATGTGTTCCGCACGCCCCTGTTCTTCCTCTCCATCGTGGTCGTCACGTGGTTGGGCGGCACAGGGCTCGGGCTCCTGGCGGTGTTCCTGGTCACCTTATCTATGGGGTTCGTTCTCAGCCCGCAGGGCGCCGTGGCCACACGTTTCCACGATGTGTCCAACCTTGTTGGCTTCCTGGTGTCCGCCTTGCTCGCCGGCTCACGGAGTGGCGCGCGCAGGCGCGCCGAGGACGGTCTGAGGCTGGCGCGAAATGAACTGGAGGCGCAGGTTCAAGATCAGGCGGCAGACCTCAGGCGGAGCAACGGGCGGTTACAGATCAAGATAGCCGAGCGCAAGCGAGCGCACGCTGAGGTCGAACTGATTACCATACCCATAAACAGTATTCCGGCGCGTCGTGCGCTCATTGAGGTCTAACGCGATGCGATCGAGTCACACCGAGAACGCCATGGCGCGACTGGCCATCTGCATGGTAGTGGTGTTCGCTGTCACCGCCGTGCTCTATGCGCTGCCCCCTCGTGATCTGCCCTTGGCCGCGGCTCTCACCTTTCTTTTTGTCGTGTTGATCGTGTCATCCTTCTGGGGCGTTCGTTACGCGGTCTTCGTCTCATTCCTTGCCGCCCTGGGGTTCAATTGGTTGATCCCGCCGGCCGGCCGCTTCCATTTCACGGATTCACGTGACTTCTACGTACTGATTGCCTTCCTCGTCATCGGGTTCACTACGAGCCATCTCTTAGAGCGGGCGCGCAGGGAGGCTCACAACACCAACCTGCGCCACGCCGAAGCCGTCGCCGCGCATCAGCGGTTCGCGGATCTCGTCAACTCGGTGGAGGGTATCGTTTGGGAAGCCGACGCGAACACATTTGCGTTCTCCTTCGTCAGCGAGCGGGCGGAACGGATCCTCGGCTACCCGACGGAACGATGGCTACGCGAGCCGACGTTCTGGAGGGACCACCTCCACCCAGATGACCGCGAGTGGGCCGTCGAGTATTGCGTGAAGGCCACTGCGGAAAAAAAGAATCACGATTTTGAATACCGCATGACCGCCGCCGACGGACGCATCGTCTGGCTGCGGGATATTGTGACTGTCGTGGTCGAGGGCGGCCGGGCGACCAAACTTCGGGGCGTGATGATCGACATCACCAGTCGCAAGCAGGCGGAGAAGGCGCTCCGGGAGTGGGTTGACCTCCTCGACCTCACCCACGACACCGTCTTCGTGCGCGACATCAATGATGTGATCACCTACTGGAATCGCGGCGCCGAGGAGCTGTACGGCTGGGAAAAGGAGGAGGCCATCGGTCAGGTCTCTCACCGGCTCACGCGGACGATCTTCCCCGCGCCGCTCGCAGAGATTAATGCCGAACTACTGCGCGCGGGGCGCTGGGAGGGTGAGCTCATACACACGAAGCGAGACGGGACGCAGGTGGTGGTGGCGAGCCGATGGTCTTTGCAGCGCGACGAGGGGGGAGCCGCCGTGGCGATTTTAGAGACGAACAATGACATCACCGAACGCAGGCGGGCCGAAGAAGCCGTCCTCCGTAGCGAGAATGAGCTCCGGGATGTGATCGAAACTATTCCGACGATAGCGTGGACGGCTCTGCCCGATGGGTCCGATGTATTCGTGAATCGATATTGGCGGGAATATACGGGTTTGTCCGCGGAGTACACATCAGGCTTAGGTTGGCAGGCCGTAGTTCACCCCGAAGACGTTGATCGATTTGTGGACAAGTGGCTCGCGTCGGTGGCAGGCGGCAAGCCGTTCGAGGGTGAGGTGCGCTTCCGTCGCGCCGCTGATGGGGAATATCGCTGGTTTTTGGTTCGCGCCGTGCCGCTGCGGGATGAGCGAGGGAAGATCCTCAAATGGTATGGGATCGCGACGGACATTGAAGACCGCAAGCGCGCCGAGGCCTTGCTGGCGGGAGAGAAACGGATTCTCGAGATGGTAGCCGGGGGCGATTCGCTGACGAAGATACTTGACAGTTTGTGCTGGCTCATGGAAGAGCAAGCCCACGATGTACTGGCATCCATCCTGTTGGTGGATGGCAACAGCCTGCGCCATGGCGGGGCGCCGAGCCTGCCCAAAGCCTACACGGATGCCATCGATGGAGTAGTCATTGGGCCGTGCGTAGGTTCCTGCGGCACGGCGGCCTACCGTGGCGAACAAGTCATTGTCTCTGACATCGCCACCGATCCGTTGTGGGCCGACTATCGTGAGGTGGCATTGCCCCACGGCTTACGCGCCTGCTGGTCGACGCCCATCTTCTCGTCGGAGGGCACAGTGATCGCGACGTTTGCCCTGTACTATCGCGAGCCACGCAGCCCCAGCGCGCGCGATCAAGAGCTCATCGAGCAGATCACTCACCTGGCGGGCGTCGCCATTCAACGTAAGCTGGGAGAGGAAAAGCTGCGGCGGAGCGAGGCGTATTTAGCGGAAGCGCAGAAGCTGACCCACACTGGCAGCTGGGCTTTCAACCCGTTCACGGGGAAAAGGCACTGGTCCGAGGAAATGTTTCGAATTTGGGGCTTTGATCCGAAGGACGGGCCTCCTGACCCCAACGCCGCCTGGCAGCGGATACATCCGGAGGATCTCAAAAGGGCGCGCGAAAACATCGAGAAGGCACGGCGAGGCCACCTCAAGCTCGACGTTGTGGAAGATCATAGGATCGTGCTGCCGGACGGAACGGTGAAATACATCCATGGGATCGCTCATCCAGTCTTCGACGAAACCGGAGAGGTCGTTGAATACGTCGGCACCGAGGTAGATGTGACCGACCGCAAGCGGGCCGAAGAAGAGCTGCGCGCAGCCGAAACCCGCTTCCGGTCTTATGTGGATCATGCGACCGACGCGTTGTTCGTGCATGACGAGCAATGGAAGATTGTTGACGTGAACCGGCAGGCTTGCGAGAGCCTCGGCTACACTCGCGAGGAGCTGATCCGGATGAGGCCGTCTGATTTCAACTCGGGTCTGGATAAAGCGCTCAGGCAATGGATCGGCGAACGACTCGAGGGCGGGGAGATTTGCACCTTCGAGACCCGTCACCGGCGAAAGGACGGGACGGTGTTCCCCGTCGAGGTTCGCGTCCGCCTGTTATGGCACGGCGGTCATCGGTTCGGCTTGGCTTTGGCACGAGACATCACTGAGCGCCGGCGGGCCGAAGAAGCACTGCGGGAGAGCGAAGAGCAATGGAGGGCCGTCTTTGAGAACAACCCGACCATGTACTTCATAGTAGATGCGGCCGGCACCATCCTGTCTGTGAACCCCTATGGCGCCGAGAAACTCGGCTACACCGTCAACGAATTGGTGGGTAGTCCCGTGCTGAACGTTTTTTATGAGGCCGACCGAGAGGCCGTCCGAAGGAATGTTGCCGTCTGCCTTGAAGAACTCGGCCGGGCGATGAGCTGGGAGTTACGCAAGGTCCGCAAGGACGGCCGCGTGATCTGGGTTCGCGAAACGGCCAAGGCCGTGCTGTTGAAGAACCGGCCCGTAGTCATGGTCGTGTGTGAGGATATTACCGAGCGCAAACGCGCGGAAGAGGAACTCGCGAAGACCGAGCAGCGTCTGAGCACGGTTATTGCCAACGCTCCCGTAGTGCTGTTTGCGCTGGATCGGTCGGGCATATTCACGCTCTCGGAAGGCAGAGGGCTCGACGACATCGGACTTAAACCGGGCGAGGTCGTCGGCCGGTCGGTTTTCGATATATATCGTGACGGGCCGCAAGTTCTCTCTAATTTTCGCCGGGCGCTGGCCGGCGAGTCGTTCACCGCAGTCGTGGAAGTGAATGATCTGGTCTTTGAGACACACTACATTCCAGCCCTCGACGAGGGGGGAGAAGTCGACGGCGTTAACGGGGTTGCCATTAACATCACCGAGCGCAGGCGGGCCGAGGAGGCGCTGCAGAAGGCGCAGGCGGAACTCGCCCACGTCTCACGTGTCATGACGATGGGCGAGTTGACCTCTTCCATCGCTCATGAGGTCAACCAACCGCTCGCCGCTCTCGTCACCAACTCCAACGCCGCCTTGCGCTGGCTCTCAAGCCAGCCCCCCAACCTCGATGAGGTGCGCCAGTGCCTGCGGCGCATCATCCGCGACGGCAACCGATCCAGCGAAGTGATCACGCGGATTCGCTCGCTGGTCAGGAAATCCCCTCCGGTAAAGGCCAGGCTCGACCTCAACGACACGATTCGTGAAGTGCTCGCCATCATCGACTCGGAAGCGCGCCAGCACTGGGTTCTGGTGCGGAGCGAATTGGCCGCCGACCTGCCTTGGGTGCGCGGCGACCGCGTGCAGTTGCAGCAAGTGATCCTCAACTTGGTGATGAACGGCATTGAGGCCACGAAGAGGGTCACGGATCGGCCGCGAGAGCTGCTGATCAAGTCCCGGCCAGATGAATCCGGTCAGGTGCTGGTGGCCGTGCAGGACAGTGGGATCGGGCTCGACCCGCAGAGTGTAGGGCGGGTCTTCGAGGCGTTTTACACGACCAAGGCGGAAGGGATGGGGCTGGGGCTTTCGATCAGCCGCTCAATCATCGAGGCCCACGGCGGGCGGTTGTGGGCCGCAGCCAATGGGGAGTACGGGGCGACCTTTCAATTCACCTTGCCAACCACTGTTCCTTGACACCCTGCCCCTCCACCACCGCCTTTACCGCCCTCACCAATTCCACTCTACTCATGGCATAACGCACCCCGTTGATGAAGGTCGTCGGTGTGCCTGTGATCCCCTGAGTCAGGCTGAAATATTGATCCCTCAGTATTGGTTCGGCATAAACGCCGCCCGCCATCTCACGATCGAATCGCTCCAGGTCGAGCCCCGCCTCCTTCGCGTACTGACGCAGCTCTTGATCCTCCAGTTTGCCGGGGTGGAGGTAAAGCAGGCGATTCATCTCCCAGAACTTGGGGCGTTCGTCGGGGTAAGTGACCACCGTCACCGGGGCGTTCGTCGGCCCCATCACGTGGTCGCGTTCATTGACGGGCACGGCCAGCCGGATCGTCTCTGCTTCGCCCATCTAAATCATTGCCCTCCTTGTGGATCAATCTACCACCCCGGGCATCACGGGTATGGTTGGTACTCCAGTGGGTTTTCAATCCGCCGCACCAACTCGGCTCTACATCGGATTACTTCTCAACTCTCGCGGATCAATACCCAGCCTCTTCATCCGGTCCCGCAGCGTGCTCCGTTTCAACCCCAACCGATGTGCCGCCCCCTGTGGCCCGCTCACACGCCCTTTAGTCTCCCTCAGCGTCCGCACGATCCGCTCCCGCTCCTTGTAGTCGCCCACGGTCGCCGCCGCATCGATCGTGCCGTTGCCCCTCTTTTCAGGCAACCGGATTGCCAGCGTACTGCCGCTCGTCAGGATCACTGACCGCTCCACCAGGCTCTCCAACTCCCGCACGTTCCCGGGCCACGACCAGCTCAGCAGTTACTCCACCGCCGCCGCCGGCACACTTTCGATCCGCCTCCCCATCCGCCGCGCGTACTTCTGCGTGAAGTACTCAACCGGCAGCATGAGAGTCGCAATCGCATCTCACAATCGCAGCTTACGACCGCATGAGCTGTTGGATCCTCGGGGGCTCTTCGCCGAGCCATATAGGGTTCTGCGCGGTGCCGTCGAAGATCGAAGTCGTCTTGAACGGCTCGTACTGCCCGTTCGCAGCCGCCCGTTCCGTTTTCGCCAGCAGCGCGTCGAGTTCATCGCGGCCGAGCGGGTGAAACGTCCTGACGGCTTCAAACGCCTGATCGAGTATCTCCATGCTGTCAATGCCCGTAATCACTACGGACGTAGGCAGGCTCAAGGCATAGTGAAGACACTCGATCGGAGTCACCGTGTTCGACTTCAGCAGAATGCCGTTCGCCATCGCTTTCATTCCGAGCACGCCTATCTGTTGCTTCACCAGCTCGGGTAGGACCAGCTTCTCGAAGCTGCGGTAATGAGCGTCCATCACGTTCAAAGGCATCTGAGCCGTGTCGAACTTGAATCCGTTCTCCGCCGCCACTCCGAGCATGTGCAGGTGTATATGAGGGTCTTTGTGACCGGTGAAGCCTATGTAGCGGATCTTTCCAGCCGCGCGCGCCTCAAGGAGCGCGGCGTTAGCACCTTCTTCATCGAAGATGCGGTGCGGGTCTTCGTAGCGTATCACCTCGTGGTGCTGCACGAGGTCTATGTAATCCACTTTTAATCGCTCGAGCGATTCGTCCAGTTGCTTCGCCGCCTCGTGCTTAGTCCGCCCGTCGATCTTGGTCATGAGGAAAGCCCGCTCGCGGTAGCCGTCCGCGAGCGCCTTACCCATGCGTCGCTCACTCTCCCCCTCGCTGTAGTCCCAGGAGTTGTCCATGAAGTTGATGCCGCGATCAATCGCGGAGCGGACGATGCGCAGGCTCAATTCTTCCTCAACGTGCTTCAGGCCCAGGTGCCAGCCCCCGACCCCGATCGCCGACACCCTTTCACCAGTGTTGCCCAGCGTTCGATAGATCATCCGCCCACCTCCTTCCGAAGTCCGGCGTTCTGATACGAGATGCGTGCGATCGCGGCCCAGTCAGAGTCGCCTAAGCCCAGTGCCATGGCGGTCACGAACCGGTCGCGGATGAGGCTCGCCAACGGCATCGGGACGGCCCGCTCCTCTGCGGCGGTGAGCAGCAAGCGATTATCTTTCATTCCGAGCGGCAATTTGAAGCCCACCGGCTCGAACCGGTCTGCCGCGATCATGCCTCCGTAATTCCGATAAACCGGCGTGCCGAACAGCGACTCCGTGAGGACCTCCAGAAATGAGTCCGGGGCGACGTCGAATTTGCGCGCGAGCGCGAAGGCTTCGGCCAGACCTTCGATCACCGCGGTGATGAGGAAATTTCCGGCGAGCTTCATCACGTTGGCCGCGGGAGCATCCTCACTTGCGTGAAAAGTCTTCTGACTGAGGGCATCGAAGAGGGGCCGGCAGCGTTCGACCTGTTCTGCCGGGCCGGCTGCGACGACGTACAGTTTTGCGGCCGCTGCGGCGTCGGGCCGACCGAAGACCGGGGCGGCCACGTAATGCTGCCGTCTTTCGCTATGCGCTTCTGCCAGACGGCGCGACAGGCTGACGCTGATGGTGCTCATCGAAACATGAATGGCCCGGGCTGGGAGAGCCTCAATGGTATTGCCCGGTTCAAAAATAATCTCCTCCACGGCGCGGTCGTCAGCCAGCATAGTGACGAGGACCTCGGCACCGGCGGCGGCTGCGCCAGGCGTGTCGGCAACCCTCGCGCCCAACGACCCAAACTCTTCGGCACGGCGTCGCGTCCGGTTGTAAACGGTGAGCGAGTGCCCGGCCTTAATCAAGTTGCGTGCGATAGCCGACCCCATGTTCCCCAGACCAATGAAACCTACTTTCATACGTTGCTTCCTCCGTTCTCCGTCGCTCGGCAATTGAATCTTCCATGTTTTGAACTCTCAGTCAATCGGTAGCAGAACTCTTTTAAGGGCGCTTCCGCCGCGCGGGGCTGAAACGTAGCCTGGTAGATCGCGCTCTGCGCCCTGTTGGGCCGGTATTCCGTGTCGTCGCCGCATTTGATATGTCCCTGTGGCTAAGCAGCATAGGCCCACATCTTCTGGCCACGACTCAGAGCTCATCGAGGCACGGCGGGTGCTCGCACCCGCAACCGATCTCCGTGATGTCGCGCGCCTCCAGGCAGTACTCGCTGCAATATTTGTTCTTTTCCGCCACCTGACACTTACAACTGGGATGGGCGCAAGGGTGCGCCTTTTCTGGCATCAGCGTCTCCTTTCTCCACTCGTATTGTCAACTATCAAGCGAACTCGGCCATGAATATTAGCGGTTCGAGAGTTCATACTCTTTCACAATCTTGCCTGAACCTTCTGTATCTTGCGCTCGTCATCCGAAAGTCTCCGGAGGGCTGCTCGCCTGAAACTGGGAGTTCTCCTCTCTGACCCCTTGCCTGGCCTCAATGGACGAATCAGCAGGATTGAGAAATTCTGGGCAGGATTTGGCAAGAAACTTAGAGGGATTTGTCGTACGCTGAGGTTAAGGGGCGCTCTTAAGGGAGAGACATGTCAGGCGAGGAGGTGAGGGTGGTGGAGTGGTTCATCCTGGCCGAAGGGAGGACACCGATGGCTGACATGGCGTGGGGTGAACCACTCCGGGCTGGGAAGTATGGGTTGTCAATCGAGCGGCGTCTGGGGTGTTGTGACGGGCCGGTGGTTGAATCTAACCAGATTAGCTTTGAGGTTGTGCCTTAAATCATGGGCAGAGGCCCAGCCATGACGCGCCGGCCCTAATTTCATGTCGTGTTCGCACACATAAGGAGTGCTGTTCATGCGCCAAACTTTAACCCGTGACCGGCTGGAAAGCCGGCAGCAGTCTGACTTGGAGAGAGACACCTTCCTCGCGATGGTCTCGCACGAGCTACGCACGCCGACCGCTTCGATCCTCGGCTGGGCGATGCTGATCAGGGAGGAGTGGATCGACAAAGAAACATTAGAGCAGGCCCTCAGGGCAATCGAGCGAAACGCGAGACTGCAGGAGCAACTGATCGAACAACTCCTGGACTTTTCACGGATCAACAACGGCTTGCTCAGGCTCGACCCGCAGAAAGCCTCGCTGGTGATGGTTCTCGAAGCCGCCATGGACACGATGCTGCCGCTGGCAAAGGCCAAAGAGATCAACCTGCACGTATACCTTGACGCCTCGGCAGGTGCGGTGATCGGCGACCCGGCACGCTTACAACAGGTGGTCACGAACCTGCTGGCGAACGCGATCAAATTCACCCCCGCGGGCGGGCGTGTGGAGATGTGGCTTGAGCGTGACGGGTCATACGCGGAGGTGAGGGTGAGCGACACCGGGCGAGGTATCGCTCCAGAGTTCCTGCCGTACATTTTTGACCCTTTCTGGCAGGCGGGGGCCGGCAAAGCGACCCCGCATCAGGGATTGGGCTTAGGGTTAGCCATCGCGCGGCAGATCGTCGAAAGGCACGGCGGGAGGATAGATGCGGAGAGTCAGGGTGAAGGACAGGGAACAACGATTAGGATCAGCCTACCGCTTGTAGATGAGGCCGGCGCGACAACTCCAGAGGCTTGAGAGCCTCAGACTGATACTTCCGCCTGAGGCTAAAGAGAGCACAGCAGATTTAACACCTTAATGATACTCTCGGCTTTCCGACGCCGACGCGCCGAGAGAGTGTTAGGAAGTTTCGCAAGGGAAAGTAAAGGGTTTCTTTAAATGTTCCCCTCAGAAAATGTGGGACAAGATGCCATTTTGTCCCACAAATTTCATCGTTTCCGGGCGTCGCAGCGCGGCATGATCGACCCCTCTATATCTATACCGAAGTATAGTAGACGGCCCGTCTCAATGGGTGCTACTTTGTTGAGGGAGGGATACTATTTTGAAGAACAATCTCGTGATGAGAGCGTTAGGTGACGGACATTGCCGGGGGAGGATTCGTGCGGGCATCTTATTTCGTCGGCCAGACATTTTAATGCTCTCGGCTCTGATCTGAAAGCCGGATGCATCATATGGTCATCAGTCGCGCCACCGACATAGGCGCCAATCGCAGGTTTGACGCCGCAGAGGGTGGGCAATCCCTTCCAGCCCTGCCATCCACCCGGAGTGATGAGACACAAAGAGAGAATCTGTCCCCAATGCCCGTGATCGCAATCGTGGACGACGACGAGTCGGTCCGCGAGGCCGTCGAGAGCCTGCTCAAATCAGTCGGGTTCAGAACTGAGGCCTTCGCCTCGGCGGAGGAGTTTCTGCATTCGGGTCATCATCAGGAGACGAGGTGCCTGATCCTGGATCTGCGGATGCCGGGGATGAGCGGCCTGGAGTTGCAGCGCCGGTTGGTCGCCGCCGGCTCTTCGATCTCCATCATCTTCATCACGGCTCACGGTGATGAAGAAGCGCGGGCGCAGGCGCTCGGGGCGGGCGCGGTGGCCTTCCTGCGCAAACCGTTCAGCGAGGAGGCGTTGCTGAGAGCGTTGCAGGCAGCTCTTTAGCATGACCTTTGCCAGCCAGAGCCATTTCACGATCACTTTTCGCAGACTCGCAGGAACGAGGACGAAATCTTTCAGGGAATACTCGGAGGTGTTCCCCGCACTGCCGCCCGCCAACTCGATCTTGATTAGCCCTTTTCCCAAAATCAATCTTTTAGAGGAATGCAAGCTCTTTTCGTCAAATTTTCAATCCACCGAGAATGTTTTTGCCATCAGTGCCACTCCACGGTTTGAGTCTCCGAAAAGCAGCTTTCCAGTGTCTTGCTTGATTCCGCTAAGGATCGCGTTCTTTTTGCGGGAGCCTCGCCGCATCATAGCCACCCTTTTCTTGAGCTGAGCATGCGCAGCAGCCTCGACCTACACGACTTTGACCAAGCCGTGTGAGGCTGTAGTCGCTTGGATGAATAGCCAGGTGGCAAGGTGATGAGGCGGGTATTAAGCAAAAGCAAGGAATAATTAGCAAAATAAAGCAAGACAGAGGGGAGTCCCTTTTCATAACCTGTAAGGTGTGAGGAACAACCGGCGGATCACGCACATGTCGATTGGTGTCGGGGCCTGACAGGCAGGCAGAATTTCCTGAGGAGGGGCAATCGGGATGATCAGGATCATAGTTGACGGTTTGGCACAGGAAGCAGCGGATGGTGAGCGCCTCATCGACGTCATCAACCGCACCGGGAGCAAGATTCCTCAGGTTTGTTACCACCCTCAGCTGGGCCCGATTCAAACCTGTGACACATGCATGGTGGAGGTCGAGGGCAAGCTCGTGAGAGCGTGCGCGAGCACGGTCTGGGATGGAATGAGCGCGGTGACAAAATCCGCAGACGCAATTGCCACACAACGGGAGGCGTTTGACCGGATTCTCAGCAACCACCTTCTCTACTGCACGGTGTGCGACAACAACAACGGGAACTGCACGGTCCACAACACCACGAAGCTGCTGGCCGTTAAACATCAGAGCATCCCCTTCCGAACCAAGCCTTACGAAGAAGACCATACGAACCCCTTCTATCGCTACGATCCGAGTCAGTGCATTCTCTGTGGCCGCTGCGTGGAGGCGTGCCAAAACCTTGAGGTGAATGAGACGCTTTCGATTAACTGGGAAGACCCACACCCCCGCGTCCTCTGGGATGGCGGCTCGGCGATTGGTGAATCGAGCTGCGTTTCGTGCGGCCACTGCGTGAGCGTCTGCCCGTGCAACGCGCTCATGGAAAAATCGATGCTCGGGCACGCAGGTTTCTTCACGGCACTTCCCAAGCCGGCGTTGGACGGCATGATCGACGTCGTCAAGGGGTTTGAGCCGGAGACCGGGTACGGGGCAATCCTTCAGCTCTCGGAGGCCGAAGAGGCCATGCGCGAGCACCGTGTCCGACGAACGAAGACCGTCTGCACTTACTGCGGGGTCGGATGCAGCTTCGATGTCTGGACGAAAGATCGCCACCTGCTCAAGGTCGAGCCCTCGGAAGGCCCTGCCAACGGCGTCTCCACCTGTGTCAAAGGAAAATTCGGGTGGGATTTTGTCAACAGCCCTGACCGTCTGACGAAGCCGCTCATCCGCGAAGGTGAGAAGTTTCGCGAAGCCAGTTGGGAAGAGGCCCTCAGCCTGATTGCCCGCAGATTCTCGGAGATCAAGGCGCAGAGCGGGCCTGATTCCCTGGCGTTTATCTCTTCCTCGAAATGCACGAATGAAGAGAGCTATCTCATGCAGAAGCTGGCGCGCGCGGTCGTCGGCACGAACAATGTTGACAACTGCTCCCGGTACTGCCAGGCGCCGGCAACGGCCGGTCTATTCCGGACCGTCGGCTACGGAGGCGACTCCGGTTCCATCTCCGACCTCGAGAAGGCCAGTCTGGTCGTCATCATCGGCAGCAACACGGCGGAGAGCCATCCGGTGGTTGCAACTCGCATCAAGAGAGCTCACAAGCTGCATGGCCAGAAGCTGATTGTCTCCGATCTGCGCGAGCACGAAATGGCGAGACGCGCCGACGTCTTCCTGCACCCTCGTCCGAGAACCGATTTCGTCTGGCTCTCCGCGATCAGCCGTTATCTGCTCGACAACGGGTTGGCAAATACAAGCTTCCTGAATCAGTGGGTCAACGGGCTGGATGCATACAGGAAGAGCCTCGAACCGTTCACCCTCGAAGCCGCCTCACGGATTTGCGGCCTGCCGGTGGAGACGATCGAGAAGGTGGCGCACATGATCGCCGAGGCGGAGAGCGTCTGCATTCTTTGGGCGATGGGGGTGACGCAGCACTCCAACGGATCCGACACGTCAACGGCCATCTCAAATGTATTGCTCTTAACCGGAAATTACATGCGTCCGGGGACGGGATCCTACCCGATGCGCGGACACAATAACGTTCAGGGGGCGAGCGACCATGGTTCCATGCCGAATAATCTCCCCGGCTATCAGTCCGTTGATGACCCGGAAGTGCGCGCGCGTTATGAAGCAGGTTGGGAGGTCAAGCTGCCTTCCACCAAAGGGCTGGATAACCATCAGATGGTGGACGCGATCCATCAAGGCAAGCTCAAGGCACTGTACCTGATCGGCGAAGAGATGAGCATTGTCGATTCGAATGCGAACTATGTCGGCGATGCGTTCTCCAAGCTCGACTTCTTCGTCGTGCAAGACATCTTTTTCAGCGTCACTTGCCGTTTTGCCGATGTGGTCTTGCCGGGCAGTCCGAGCCTGGAAAAAGAAGGGACGTTTACGAGCACTGAAAGAAGGATTCAGCGGCTCTATCAAGTGCTCGAGCCGCTGGGAGAAAGCCGGCCGGATTGGTGCATCATCCAGGACGTTGCCAACCAGCTCGGCGCCGGTTGGGATTACCGGCGCCCTTCAGAGATTTATCGTGAAATTGCCTCCCTCACCCCGATGTTTGCGGGCGTGACCTATGAGCGGCTCGAAGGGTACAAGTCGCTGCAATGGCCGGTCGCTCCCGACGGGACTGACCAACCGCTGCACTATACGGAGAAGTTCAACTTCCCGGACGGCAAAGCCAGGTTGTATCCGATGTCCTCGACGGAGCCGCCTGAGCAACCAGACGTTGAATTTGATCTGCACCTGAATAATGGACGCCTGCTGGAACATTTCCACGAGGGCAACCTGACCTACCGCGTCAAGGGAATTCGCGAAAAGACGCCGGATACTTTCGTCGAAGTCTCACCGGAACTTGCCGAAGAGCGCGGGATCGAGAGCGGGAGGTGGGTGGAACTCGCGTCGCGCTATGGCCGGGTGCGCGTCCGCGCTTTGGTGACCGACCGTGTGCAAGGCAGGGAGTTATACATGCCCATGAACTCCACCGAGAGCCCGGTGAATCGGCTGACCAGCAGCTTTACGGACCCGGTGACCAACACGCCTGCGTATAAAGAGGCCGTGGTCCGGATGCGAGCATTGCCGGAAATGGGCGAAAGTCCTCTGCCTCGGATTAATCCCCGCTTCGGTCATCCCACGCCTCAGCGCGGCGTCGAGGTCGAGCGGAAGTGGCAGCGCGCAGATTACCGCACTCCCGGACCACAGCTCGTCCAAATCCAACCGGGATTGAGAAGAGGAGGAAACAATGGCTCGACCCATTCCTTTTGAGTTGCCGCGGCGCGATCCGCGTGAGGAACTCCAGTCCCGATTGCAGAATGCGCCTGTAGAACACGCCGAAGCGGTGCTGGCCGCGTATGAAGTGCTGCAGGGGCTGCATGACCGCGGCGTGCTCGACCTGTTGCGCGGGGTGCTCGGGGCGAGCGACAGGATCCTCGAACAGGTTGTCGCCGCGGCAAAAACGCCGGAAGCGATTCGTGCCATGCAGAACCTTTTGCTCCTGGCCAGGGCCGTTGGAGAGATCGAGCCTGAGTTGCTCAGCGATTTCACCAGGGCGCTTCCCAGGGCCCTTATCCAGGCCAACGCGGAAGAATCAAAACCGCCAGGGCTCATGAAACTGGTCAGCACATTTTGGAACAGAGATTTTCGACGGGGGTTGGCCGCCTTTAACGATCTGCTCGTCATGTTCGGGAAAAACTTAACTGAAAAGAGCCCCCAGCCATCGGTCGCTCACAAAGGGAATCTTTACTGAGGGGGAATTTGTGCAAAATTTGAATCGCTGGGGTATCGCTGTCGCCGGAGTATGCATGCAGGTGGCGTTAGGCGCCGTGTACGCCTGGAGCGTATTTCGGGTGCCACTCGCGAAGCAGTTCGGCTGGAGCATTTCGGAAGTCACGCTGACCTTCACGATCAGCATCTTTGTGCTGGGCGTCTCGGCTTTTTTCGGTGGCCTCTGGCTGAATCGCAAGGGGCCGCGAGTGGTCGCAATGACAGGCGGGTTTCTCTATGGCACGGGCGTGTTCCTGGCGAGCTTCTCCGGCCATCACCTGTGGTGGCTCTATCTCACCTACGGAGTGATTGGCGGAATCGGGCTGGGCTTTGGCTACATCGTTCCTGTCGCCGTCCTGGTTAAATGGTTCCCCGACCGCCGCGGACTGATCACCGGTGTGTCCGTGGGCGGATTCGGCGCGGGCGCGCTCGTCACGGCCCCCGTGGCGACGCGGCTCATCCAGAGCGTCGGCGTGCTCGAGACATTTGCTTATCTCGGAATCGCATTTCTGATAATCACGGTTGTTTCCGGCTTCTTTCTGCAAAATCCTCCCGAGGGCTGGAGGCCGGCAGGCTGGACTCCGACGGCCTCGCAGGTTTCCCAGCGAGGGGCGCGGGACTACACGCTCTCGGAGGCGCTCAAGACCTGGCAATGGTGGACCCTTTGGCTCCTCCTGTTCCTCAATACTTCCGCAGGGATTTCGGTGATCTCACAGGAAGCACCGATCTTTCAGGAACTGGCGGGGGCGAGCGCTGTCGTGGCAGCCAGTATGGTGGGGTTGGCCAGCATTGGAAATGCTGTAGGTCGGGTCTTTTGGGCGTGGGTATCCGACTTAATCACCAGAAGGGTGACGTTCCTGGTGATCTTGCTCCTTCAGGTCCTGCTCTTCTGGATTTTCCCCGGCACCAATTCCGTCGCTGTGTTGACGGTTCTCGCCTTCATCATCCTGATGTGTTACGGCGGTGGATTCGGCACGATGCCGGCCTTCGCGGCAGACTATTTTGGGTCCAGGAACGTCGGTCCGATCTACGGTCTCATGCTGACGGCCTGGGGCTTCGCCAGCGCATTCGGACCGCTGCTCATCGCCCAGATGCGACAATCAAGCGGGGCTTACCGTGGAGGGCTTCATGTGATTGCGGGCGTGATGGCTGTCTCCGTGCTGCTTCCGATAATCGTACACCCGCCTCGCCGGATCGTGTCTGAGGATCGAACGCGCTCCATTCAGGAGGATCGCCGAAAGGTGGCGTAGGTCTTTTTGAATAAGTCAATGGTATTGGGAGGTCGGGGCTTCAAATGTCCATTGGGCGATCGTCACTGAGAGCCAGGTTGAGCCAGGGAATCGGGCAGGCGCTCGACCGTGTGCGGGCCCCCGGTGTCCTGATCGAGGGCAACAGCTTCTTGAGTTTCATCGAGACTGACTTTGCGGTGATGGTCGCACGACCCGATGACGGCCGGATCAAAGCTTCAGCCCGACGGGCGCTCGGGAAAACTTCCGCCCTCTTCGTTTTTGAAGATGGGGAGGGCGCCGTGACGGCGCCGGATGCGCTGGCCACGTGGGGCCGAGGTCCCGGCCTCCACGGCCTGATTGATGCCCTGCCTGTTTATACCCCTGATGAACTCCCACAATTGATCGCGCGCCTTGAGGAGATCCATCGGAAGACTCACCAATAGCAGCACAGAGGTTCAGATGTTGCGGGATACCTATCAACGGCCGATGAAGGATCTGCGGATTTCGGTAACCGACAGGTGCAATTTCCGCTGTACCTACTGTATGCCTTTTGCTGAGTATGCGTGGAATGATAAACAGGAGACACCCACCTTTGAAGAGATCATCAGGCTCGCCCGGCTATTCATTCAATTAGGGGTGGAGAAGATCAACCTCACCGGTGGAGAGCCGCTACTGCGCAGAGGCCTGGACAAATTGATCGGCCAACTCTCAACCTTGAACGGCTTGAAAGATCTCTGCCTCACGACTAACGGCTCACTGCTGGCGGAACAGGCCCCTGCCCTTGCTGCCGCCGGATTGAGGCGCATCGATGTCAGCCTCGACACGCTCGACCCTGAGAAGTTCAGGCGGATGACCGGGCGGGGCGACCTGGCCAGGGTGTTGGATGGCCTGTCCGTCGCACGAAGCTGCGGCCTGCATCCGATCAAGATCAATGCGGTTGTTGAGCGCGGGGTCAACGATGATGAGATCATTGAGCTGGTAGAGTTCTCCCGCC
>CAYLJO010000107.1:0-21455 GCA_964383905.1 uncultured Blastocatellaceae bacterium | reverse complement strand
TCACCCATTTTGTAACGCGTGAAGCGGCGGATCGTGATGTTCTCTTTGATCGTCGCGACCTTCTCGGTCACGAGATCGCCGACCGTTTTAGCCGGGTCTTTGACGAAAGGCTGATCGAGGAGCACGGCCTCCTCATAGAACTTGTTCAAGCGGCCCTCGACAATTTTATCAATGACCTGGTCAGGCTTGTTGGCGTTCTTCGGGTCGTTCCTGGCCTGCGCACGCGCGATCTCACGTTCCTTGTCGAGCGCCCCGGCGGGAACTTCGGCGCGGGAGACGTAGCGCGGTTCGGCGGCCGCGATATGCATCGCGACGTCTTTGACGAGTTGCTGAAACTCTTCGCTACGCGCGACGAAATCGGTCTCGCAATTCACTTCAACGAGCACACCAACTTTGCCGCCCATGTGAATGTAGGAGCCGACGGCGCCTTCGGCGGCGATCCGCCCTTCCTTCTTGCGGGCCGATGCCAGGCCCCGCTTACGTAAAATCTCGACCGCCTGGTCCTCGTTGCCGCCTGCTTCGGTGAGCGCGTTTTTGCACTCCATCATCCCTGCGCCGGTTTTCTCGCGGAGCGACTTAACTGCTCCCGCCGTGACTTCTGCCATGGTAAATCCCCCGAAATAGTAATCAGTAGTTAGTAATCTGTGGCCGGTTTCCAGTAGAACCCTTTGTCGATTATTGAGGGCCGGCTACTCTGCTTTCATAATAAAGCGCAGCCCGGCGGAAAGTCCCGCGTGAGAGGCTGCGCTCGCCGAAACTGAAAATTCTCTGTTCGCTCTTATCTCAGGGTCTCCATCCGAGGCGGCCACGGTCTTGGGCCGGCGGATGACAACCCGCTCTAGCTTGCCACGCCGACGGATTCCGCACCCTTGTCCTGTTCCGGAGAGGATTGCGGTTCCGTTTTGCTCTCCCCATCACCGCCCCCGGTTGCCCCCCGGACAGGGGCCCCGGTGCCGGCCTGCGGGTGGTCGCCGACGCTATCAGGTTGCTGGCCCGTCGTACCAAAACCCCGATTGCCGGGAACCGATGTTTGCGTCTCCGTTGAGGGCGCGGCCGCTCCCATGTCCGTCACGTTCTCCGGCTCGAGTCCGGGGTCACGGCGCGTGGTCACGGTGCTGGTAGTATCGGCGCCGGCGCGGCGGCGGGGCCTTCCGTCAACCTCCTCGGCTGCTTCTTTTTCCACGCCCGCGGCCGCTTCTTCAGCGCCTTCTGTAACCATTTGCTGGCCTTCGAGCACCGCGTCGGCGATGCGCGAAGCGAAGAGGCGAACGGCGCGGAGAGCATCATCATTGCCCGGGATGACGTAATCGATGCCTTCGGGCGAACAGTTAGTATCAACCACCGCGACCACAGGGATGCCGAGCCGGTTCGCTTCCGCGACGGCGATCTCCTCTTTGCGAACGTCGATGATAAAGATTGCGTCGGGCAGGCGAGTCATGCCCTTGATGCCAGAAAGATTCTTTGTCAGGCTTTCACGTTCTCGGTCGAGCTTAATGCGCTCTTTCTTGGTCAACTTCTCGTAGCGGCCGTCCGACTGCATCGCCTCGAGGTCTTTCAAACGCTTGATGGATTTCTGAACGGTCTGGAAATTTGTCAGCAGGCCCCCGAGCCAGCGTTGGTTGACATAGTACTGGCCGGCGCGCTCGGCCTCTTCGCGGATCGCGTCCTGCGCCTGACGCTTCGTGCCAACAAAAAGCACCGTCCGGCCGCGATCCTCCGCCACCAGATTGGTGATGAAGTTGATCGCGTCGCGGAACATGCGCTGTGTTTTTTGTAGATCAATGATGTAGATGCCGTTGCGCTCGCCGAAAATATATTCCTTCATTTTCGGGTTCCAGCGCCTGACCTGGTGGCCGAAGTGTACGCCGGCCTCCAGAAGTTCTTTCATCGTAACCGAAGCCAAAAGGGAATCTCCTTCAACGTGAATTGGTTTAATGTACTCGCCGCAGCCATCGGACTACTCCACAGGAAAGCAACCAATCAAGGCGGCGACAATGGAATTAAGATCAGTGATGAACAATGAACGCTGAACGGGGAATTAGTTTATTCATCACTGCGCCGTTCATCCTTCCCCTACTATCTCTTCGAGAACTGGAAGCGCTTGCGTGCGCCCTTCTGTCCGTATTTCTTACGTTCTTTAATGCGCGGGTCGCGCGTGACGAGTCCGGCATGCTTCAAGGTCGGGCGCAGGTCAGCGTTGAACTCGATCAAGGCGCGCGTGATGCCGTGGCGGATCGCCCCGGCCTGCCCGGCCGGGCCGCCCCCGTCAACGTTAACGAGGATGTCAAACTTATTCGCCGTCTCGGTTAATTGCAACGGCTGGCGAATGATCATGCGCAGCGCCTCGTTGGGAAAGTATTGTTCAAAAGATTTACGATTGATTTTGACCTCGCCCGCGCCGGGCCGCAAATAGACGCGGGCCGTCGAAGTTTTGCGCCGCCCCGTCCCGTAATATTGAATCTCAGCCACAGCTTTTCGTTTCCTTCAGATCTATTGATTGCTTTTCGGGTTTGAGCGCGAAGTGATGTCGAGCGTTTGCGGTTGTTGCGCGGTGTGCGGGTGGTTGGCGTCCGGATAAATCTTTAACTTCTTAGCCATCGCGCGACCGAGTTTGGTTTTCGGCAGCATGCCTTTAACCGCCAATTCAATCACGCGCTCCGGGTGCTTCGCAAATTGGTCTTGCACGGAAATCTCACGTAGGCCGCCGGGATACAGCGTGTGGCGGCGATAAACTTTCTGCTCCGCCTTCGAGCCTTTGAACACCGCCTTCCGCGCGTTGATCACAATCACATGATCGCCCATATCCAGAAAGGGCGTCCATCGCGGGTTGCGTTTGCCGGTCAGAATGCTGGCGACTTCTGTCGCGAGCCTCCCGACCGTCTGACCCTCCGCGTCCACGACGTACCATTTACGATTTTCGGCCAGCCCGACACCGCTGGGAAAGTATGTTGACATAGATAGCTCTCTCAAATTAAAGCGTCTAAAACGCGAACGGCTAGAATACAAAAATGCCCCAAAAAATGTCAAGTTCGAGATTGTGACAGTAACAGGCCGGTTCGCAAAATAGCCCGTTGTGGCACAACGGTTTGCAGACCGGATTGAACCACCACCGTGATGGCCGTTTACACTGCGACTTGCTACTTCCGCGCATAAGAGGGGCTCTCCGGCGTGACATGCCGGAGAGCCCCTCTTTCGCTGAACATGTATATCAAGCACTTACGGCTGATCATTCGGCTGTGAAGAAGCGGGCGGATTAGGTACATCTCTGCGCCTCAGCTTCGGCGGCTCAGGTGCCTTCGAATCCGACGGATTCTGTCCTCCGTTTGAAGCAGACGTGGTGGTCGATCCGTTTGAGTCAGACGAAGTGGTTGATTCGTCGGGCGTTGGCTGACGGCGTTTCAGCGTCGGGCGCCCGGGTGCCCCCGCATCGCCACTAGCAATATTCCCAGCGGTTGTTGCCCGCGCGTTCGATAATCTCAGTAGGCGCGCTTTGACTTTCTGAAATTCGGAAGTATTGACAACGTATTCTTCCCGTTCCGGAAACCGCGCGACAAGCGCTATCGAAGCGGCGCGCCGATCCGGTGGCGCCGGATGTGAAGCAAACGCTTTGGAAATCAGGCCGGGCTTCTTCTTATTCTGGGCCGATAACTTCTCAAACATCGTCGCCATCGCGTTCGGGTCGTAACCGGAAGCGTAAAGGTACTGCACGCCGAGGCGGTCCGCTTCCGCTTCCGCGTTGCGGCTGAATTTCAGAAAAGATAAGGGCAGCCAGAGGCCGGCCGTGTCATAAATGACCTCGCCTAAGATGCCGCCGGTCAGGATAGTCCCGGCGATCGCGCCGATCTGCATGGCATTCATTTTGGCTTGATTCTCCATCGCGTGACGCGCCGCGACGTGGGCGATCTCGTGGGCCATTACGCCGGCGAGTTCCGCCTCGTTGTCGGCGGCGAGGATCAAGCCCTTATTGACGAAGAAGAACCCCCCCGGCAGCGCGAAGGCGTTGACCTCATCGGAATCAATGACCTTAATCGTAAACGGCACCTTCGCATCCGAATGGAGCACAACATTCTGGCCGACCCGATTAACGTATTCCGTAACTACCGGGTCGTCTACCATCTTCGCCTGCTTTTCCACTTCGGCCGCCAGTTCGCGGCCTATCGCCACCTCCTTTTGCGTCCCCGTACTCAACAACGGGATCTTACTCCAGACGCCCTTACCGATATTACGCTTCCCGATCATGCTCGGGTCTTCGTTGGTCGAGAGCGGACGACCTGTGCTCTTCGGAGCGGCCGAAGCAGGCGCTTTATTATCCCCGGTTCCTTGTGTCTGGCTGGTTGTCTGGTCTTGCGTTTGCTGCGGTAGCTTTGCCGCGCTACCGGCGATGGCGCTGGTCCACAAACAGATGGTGAGTGCGAGGGCGGTTGCGATGCGGGAGAAACGGCTACTCATGAAAACCTCCGAATCTTGGCGTAACCTGTTGCCGCAAGGGAGAAAGCGCTCGATGGCGGAACTCCTATGTGCGGATCGGCCGCGGTGAAAACGAGAATTAGGTGGACGTGCCGGCGAAGGGGTCAAAGGCGACAGCTTTTCCGGCGCTTAGCCGGATTATGATGCCGTGACGCCTCCACAAGGTTGCGTACCTGACGGGCCTTTATCGCTGGAATTAAGATCGGCGGCACGGATGACCCACCTTTTCGTTTGACCGTGCCTCCATTATAAAGCAAGCGGCAGCAAAAGTATAAGGATTGCACGCCGCCCGCGCTCGTGCTACAGTCCAAATGAGCGATTCAAACACCTCACGGCGTTGCCCCGGAGCGATTAAGACCCGATGAAACGCGTCCAAGGGAAGATCAAAGATTTTGTCGAGCCACAGGCTTTTGACGAAGTACAGAACCATATCAGCGATCTGCCGCGCTCTCTGGCCGCCTACCGTTTTACGGATGCCACTTCGGACCTGCTCGCGCGCTGGCTCGATGCCCTCGCAGACCTGCCGCGCGGTCGCGGTGCGGCGCGGGCCCTGGCCGGCGTCCGCGGCGTCGGTAAAAGTCATACACTGGCGGCCTTCGGCGCCCTCGTCGCTTTCCCAGACCTCCGCTCGACCGTGGCGGACCCGCACGTCGCAGCGAGCGCGCGACGTTTATTAAGCCGCCGCTACGTCGTGGCTCGCGTCGAACGGGGCACGCGCCCCGCTTTGCAGGAAGAGATCGCCGACGCCCTCGTCGCGGCCATCGGTGGCGCCGAGGCGGACTGGATGGTCGAACCGGAGCACCTGCTCAATAAGGCCGCGAGTATCAGTGGCGACCCGCTCGTGCTGGTTATCGATACGGCCCCGGGCCGCGAAACCCGCGTCGAGCGCGACGACGGCGCGCTGATCGGCGCGCTGGCCGCGGTGACCGCGAATGTCAACGTCTTTATCGCGCTAGCCCTCGACGACGATATTGCGGGCGCAGAAGGCCCCAACGTCGCGCTCGCCGGAACGTTCCAGATAGATTACCTTGACCCCGAACACCTCTATCGAATCGTCGACGTACACCTGTTTCATAAGAATGATCAGGCCCGCACCGCGATCCACGATATATACCTGACGTTGCGCAACGCCGTGCCGGGCTTTAACTGGAGCGAGCCGCGCTTTGCCGCGATCTATCCGGTCCATCCGATCATCGCCGACATCGCGCCCGCCGTGCGTTTCTACGCGCCCGCCTTCGCTTTCCTGCCTTTCGCCGCCGCCGCCGGCGCACGGGCGACCAACCGCCCGGCACACTCGCTGATCGCGCTTGACGAAGTGTTTGACCGTGCCGAATACGATCTGCGTAAGGCCGAAGACCTAAAGGACGCCTTCAACGCGTATGACCAGTTGGCGACACATATCACAACGCAGTTCCCGGTCATGCAACGCCTACAGGCCAAGCTTGTTCTGAAGGCCCTTTTCATCCTCTCGCTCGACGGGCGCGGCTCATCCGCGCGCGAGCTCGGCGCGGCCATACTGATATACGACGAGGCTTCACCGGACACGGCGATCAAGCTCATTGAGAGCATGCTGACCCGTTTCGCCGAAGCCGCGCCGCCTAACTCCATCCACCGGAGCGAGGAGGGGGGCGAGGTGGCTCGCTACCGTTTCAGCATCAGCGCCACGGCGGCATTCGATGCCGCGCTGGCCGCGGCCGCTCAGGGCATCACCGGCGAAGACGCTAGTATTAGCGAACTGCTGCGCGTTGTCGCGCGCCCACGCTTTGAAGATTGGCCGCTGACTGACGAAAGTGGGGGCGCGACCACCGCGGCCTATTTCTTCGTCATGTGGCGCGGGATGGGCCGTCGCGGTCGAATCAGCTGGCAGGCGCCGGACGAGAGCGCAAGCCCCGTCGCGCCGGGCGTTCAAAGCGCCAATCCGGCCCCTTACGATTGGGAGGTCATCGTGCTCGCGCCGGAGATAGCCACGGGCGCTACCGAGGGCGACCCGGCGTTGAAACGCTCCGCCGAGATTGCTGCGCTGAGGGGGCCGACTTCCGCCGTCTGGCAGCCCGCGCCGCTGTCTGCCGAGGAAGCGGAAGTCTTGCGCCGCCTCGTCGTATTACGCACGGACACCTCATTCTTCACTAATTTTGGAGAAACGACGCGAACTGCGGAAAGGACGCACGCGGCACTGGCCGAGCGCATCTGGACACGCATCTACATCAACAACGGCACATTCGTGACCGGGACGGGCCCGCACCCTTTCACCGAGGAGGCGCGGGCCGCAGCAACGCTCGCCGGCGCGCTTGCGCCGTTGGTGTCGTCTTTACTCGAATCACGTTACCCGCAGCACCCGGTGTTCATAGAAACGCTCGGCGAGGGCGAGGTCGCACGGCTGGTGGGAGATCTTTTCGGGGGCGCAAATCAGACCGACCGAAACGTGCAGGAACTGGCGCGTCTTTTCGCTGCCCCACTCGGCCTTGCTTCGCTACGCGGCGGCGTCTTCACGCTCGAAGCAGGCGATCAGGCGTTGAAACAATCCTGGATCAGGGACGTTCTGGCGATCACGGATGAGGCCGGCGGCGAGACCGTGCCGCTTGATGCGGTGCGCCGGAAACTCGGCCGTGAGCCCTACGGCTTCCTGCGCGAAACGCAGCATTTGATCCTGGCCGCCCTCGTCGCGCAACGGCGCATCGAACTCGTCACCGCGAACGGCGACCGGATCGGCCGTCGCACCCTGGATCAAACGCTGAGGTGGGACGAAATCACGGGCATTGCCCGGGCCGCGACGCTTTTACACAGCGCTGAAGAACTCACCACGTGGGCGCGACGGCTGACGAATCGTCCCTCCCTGGCGTCCATCGCCGACCCGGAGGCGCGGACGGCCGTACGTGCCGCGCTCTCCGAGTGGCTCGAGGGATGGTCGAAGCAGGGCCTTCTCGAAAAGTTTGACGCCCTGCCCGACGACAGCTTAACGATCTACTCGTGGAACCTGGCGGCGGCGGTGCGCAAGAGTTTCGGGTCCACGGCTGATGCCGTCGAGGCCGCGCTCGCCGACATGATCTCGCTTGAAGAAGGTTTGCAGCGCGTCGCCGACGCTTTCGCCGATTCGCCTGAAGCTTTTACTCAGCGTTCACAGCAACTGACACAGTTAACGAACTTCGTCACCGCGTTCGAAGGGCGCGAGAGGGCGCGCGACTACCTGCTGTCGGCCGAGCCGACCGGCGTTGATGAAATAGAACGCGCGCGCCGCGACCTGTTGGCGATCACGGACGACACGCAGAGTCTCTTCGATCAGGACTTGATCAATCGTTTCGATCTCATGTGGCAGGAGTTCCACACCCATTACTCTGACAATTACGTAGACGAGCATAATAAGTCAGTGGGCGCTTCCTTCGACCGGCGCGCCCCTGACCTGTTAACGCGGAGCGATGAGTGGCGGGAGTTTGAGGCGCTCTCGCAGTTATCAATAGTCAATCCCCAATATTGGGAGGAAACAGCACGGATGCTGGATCAAGCCCGGAGGGTGTATTGCGATCTTCCCGTGCGGCAATTGCTTGTCGAAAGGCCCACCTGCTACTGCTCATTCCATCTGGCGCAGGCCGACTCGCCTCAGCTTCTTATCCAGGCGGTCGAAGACCTTGTCAAGCGCGGCCTTGAGGGGCACCGCCGGACGCTCGCACTCTGGAGTAAGCATCTCAGCCAGAGCCTTGAATCTCTGGCGCAAGAGGCGGCGGCGGAGGGCATTGCGCCGCGCGCCCGCGCTCTCGCGTCTGTTCTGGCGCAAGGCATTATACCGGTGCCTCTGGCGCCCTCTGACGTACAGCTTATCGAGCGGGCTTTGCAGAAAACGAGCGTGCCTGCTTTGCGGGTGTCCCTGCCTGCGAGCGGCTACGGGCTGTTGACGCGCGACGACCTGCACGCGCTATTCAGACAATGGCTTGATGATTTGCCGGGTTACCCCGCGCACATTGAGGTGGTCAGCGAGACCGACGGCAATGCAGGCTAAGCGTGCAGACGCGACCCGTCTGCGCCGGCTTGCCATCGACAAAAAAGCGACTGTCTCGGTGATCGGGGCCGGACGGCTCGGTACGGCGCTCGCGATGGCGCTCGCGTCGCGCGGCTACCCGATTGAGGCGGTAGTCGCACGCAATCTATCTCACGCCCGCCGCGCTGCGAAGCTCATCAAGCCCCGCCCGCGTACGCTCTCCGCCACGCAGCTCGACAGGTTACCGCCAAGCGATCTGATCTTTATTACGACGCCGGACGATACGATCGCCGAGACCGCTGCCCGCCTGACTTCATCGATCAAGAACGGCCACCGCTCCGGTCGAACGGCGCTACACACAAGCGGCGCTCTGTCTTCGGAGATTTTAGGGGATTTACGAAAAGTAAACTTTCGCGTCGGCTCGATGCACCCGCTCCTCTCTGTAAGCGAATCGGCCGCCGGCGCGGAGAACCTGCGCGGTGCTTTCTACTGCGTAGAGGGTGACGGCGGTGCCGTGCGTGTCGCGCGTGCAATCGTGCGTGACCTCGGGGGGCGAAGCTTTTCCATCTCGACAGGCAGCAAGGCGCTTTACCATGCCGCCGCCGTCATGGCTTCGGGCCATGCGATCGCGCTCTTCGATCTGGCGATGGAAATGCTCACGCGCTGCGGGCTGACGGAGTCGCGCGCGAGCGTAGTCCTCTTGCCGCTCATTCGCAGCACGCTGGAAAACTTATCAACACACGAGCCCAGGCGCGCGCTGACCGGGACCTTCGCGCGCGCCGACACCGCGACCGTTCGAAGACACCTCGCCGCGCTACGCTCGCAGCATTTGCATGAAGCGCTCGCGGCCTACAGGTTGCTGGGCCTGCACTCTCTTCATCTCGCAAAAGAGAACGGCCTGGACGCGGACGCGTTGAAGGGGATCGCGGTCACATTGGCCGGGGGCGAAGAGATAAAGGGGACGGGCGGTGGATGTGGCGAGTAAACTCAGGACTTTTCACGGTCGTCCACCTTCCCCTTCGCTTGCGCCGTGCGCTCGGTTGGCGTTAGAGTGAGCTTTATAGCTCCCCATCGTGACACCCAAGCGAAAGGACTTTCGCTCATCCATAATGCGGAACACACCTAGCGCCAGCTACAGCCTGACCTTGCGCGTCAAGCTGTCGAGCCGCACGGGAACACTCGGAGAATTGACCACCGCCATCGGGCGCGCCGGGGGTGACATCGGCGCGATAGACATCGTCAGCGTCAGCAGCGATACGGTCGTGCGTGACGTGACCGTCAACGCCGGCTCGAGCGAGCACGGTGAACAGATCGTGCAGGCCGTGCGCGCCATCGACGGAGTCGAAGTCATCAACGTCTCCGACCGAACATTCCTGATGCACCTTGGCGGCAAGATCGAAGTCGTTTCGAAGATCCCTCTAAAAACGCGCGCCGACCTCTCGATGGCGTACACGCCGGGCGTGGCGCGCGTGTGCGAGGCGATCAACCGTGACCCGGAGAAGGTTTATACGCTCACGATCAAGAAGAATACGGTCGCCGTCGTCTCGGACGGGACAGCCGTGCTCGGCCTCGGCGACATTGGCCCGGCGGCGGCGATGCCCGTGATGGAGGGCAAGGCGATGCTGTTCAAAGAATTCGCCGGCGTGGACGCTTTCCCGATTTGCCTCTCGACGAAAGACCCGGATGAGATTGTGCGGACGGTGAAGGCCATTTCGACCGCATTCGGCGGGATCAATCTGGAAGACATCTCAGCGCCGCGCTGCTTTGAGATTGAAGATCGCCTCAAAGAAGAGCTCGACATCCCGGTTTTTCATGACGATCAGCACGGCACGGCCGTCGTGGTTCTGGCGGCGCTGATCAACGCCCTGAAGATCGTGGGCAAGAGGATGGGTGACATTAAAGTTGTCGTCAACGGCGTCGGCGCGGCCGGCGTGGCGTGCACGAAAATCATCATGGCCGCGGGCGTGCGTAAGATCGTCGGCTGCGACCAGGTGGGGGCACTTTATCGCGGGCGGCGCGAGCACATGAACTGGGTCAAGGACTGGTACGCGCAGAACACCAACCCGGACAACGAGCGGGGAACGATTCACGAGGTGATAAGGGGTGCGGACGTCTTCCTGGGACTGTCTGTGCCGGGCGTCATTGACGCGGAAGACCTGAAAAAGATGGCGGACAAACCCGTCGTCTTTGCGATGGCGAACCCGACGCCGGAGATCATGCCGGAAGAGGCCCAGCCTTACGTCGTGGTGATGGCGACCGGGCGCTCGGACTACCCGAATCAGATCAACAACGTCCTCTGCTTCCCCGGAATCTTTCGCGGCGCGCTGGCCTGCCGCGCTTCACGCATCAACGAGGAGATGAAGCTGGCGGCTGCCAATGCCATCGCCGGGATCATCGCCGACAACGAGCTGCACCCGGACTATATAGTCCCGTCGGTCTTCGATAAGCGGGTCGCCGAAGCCGTGTCGCGGGAAGTTGAAGAGGCCGCCTACCGGACAGGTGTGGCACGCCGGGAACGCCCGACTGCGATGACAAGCGACTGGTGACAAGCAAAATGCTTGTCCTTACGCGTCACCTGTACTCGCCGCTGTTCTGAGCAGGCTCTGGGCGATGAGGGGGATGATGCGTCGTGGGACGGCGATGGCCTCTTTGATATGACGCGAATACGTGAAATGGCCCACGACGTAGAGACCGGGGACGTGCGTTTCAAAGGTATTAGGGTCGTAGACGGGCACGTCCGCCAGACCCGCGCGGACGACTTCAACCCCCACCTGGCGGAGCAGCGAGAGGTCCGCGTCGCTGCCGATGAGAATGAACATCACGTCGTTGTCAATCGTCAACGTCTCGCCCCCTTCGCCCCTAATCCTGACGTACCGCTCGCCGATCTCTTCAACCTCGGTGAAGAAAAGGAGCCGCAGGTGGCCCTCAGTGATTTCGCGCTCGAGCGGTGCGCGCACCCAGGGCTTGATCGCATTCATCTTCGGGTCGCGGTTCTCCCAGTCCGTGCGCCAGATCGCGAGTGTCGTCAGCGCGCCCTCTTCGGAAAGAAAAAGAGCCGCCTCGGCGGCGCTGTTACCTCCCCCGACAACGAGCGCATCTTTGCGGACATAAGGGTAAGGCTCGACGAACCTGTAGTGGACCTTCGGGCGGTCTTCGCCGGGCACTTGCAATCTTCGCGGGCGGGCCATCGCGCCGACGGCGACGAGCACGCGCGCCGCCCTGTATTTGCCCCGCGTCGTCCGTACTAGGAAACCTTCGGGCTCGGTGCGAGCCATCTCTATCGCTTCCTCTTCGGTGTTAATGTGCAGATTCTCTTGCAGCGCGAACTGCACGTAATGTGATAGGAGCTCTTCGCGCGTAGGCTTCTCACGGCAGGGCCGAAGAGCGCCTTCGCGCATCTCCAGTTCATTCGGCGTGGAGAAAACCGTGCGCCCGACGGGGTAGTTAAAGATCGTGTTCGCGATCAGGCCCTTCTCGATCACGAGATAGCTCAATCCTTCACGCGCGGCAGCATCGGCCGCCGAAAGCCCGGCGGGTCCCGCGCCGATAATCAGCAAGTCTAATTGTTCATCGCTCATAGAGAGTCCGGAGTCCGGAGTCTGGAGTCTGGAGTCTGGAGAGTCAAATTGACCTTGAGGCTCCAGACTCCGGACTTTTTCAGTATCCTCGCACGCCGCAGCTTAAAATACCAAACGCCCGCGCGTAATGATTAACGAAGGACCGCCGGTGCGCACCTGTGCCACCACGCCGCCGAGCCCCTTAACTTCGTCGCTGATTCGGCCCCGGCGACCAATAAAGTCGCCCTTTTCGGTCACGACTCGAAATATATCTTCGGTTGATTCCATCTGACTTAAACACCCGTGATTGCGTAGCTTCCGAATCGCTAGTTATAATGCTCCGGTTTGAAGCAGCATAGTAAAACAGATAAAGAAATTTCCTCCACCGCCGGGCTCACGTCAAGGAATCTGCGCGGCGTTATACTACCGTTTCCAACCCCCTTTGATGACAGTGGTGTGGTGAACAAGCATGCCGTGCGCTCTAACATTGAGAAATGGAACGGTGAAGGCGTAGCCGGCTACGTGGCCCTCGGCTCGACCGGCGAGCGAGTGCACCTGGATGAGAGGGAATGCCTTGAGGTGATCGAAGCAGCGCGCGAAGCGGTGCCCGACCACATGGCTTTCATCGTCGGCGCCGGGCAGCAGAGCACGCGCGCTACGATCACAGAAACGCAACGCGCCGCGAGCGCAGGCGCGTTGGCGGTGCTCGTCATTACGCCGCACTTCTACCGCCCGGCGATGACGCAAGCCGCACTTATCAATCATTACTTATCGGTGGCGGATGCTGCGCCGGTGCCGGTGTTGCTCTACAGCATGCCGGAGCTGACGGGTATCGCATTTGCAGCAGAGACGGTGGCGCGCCTGAGCGAGCACGAAAATATTACCGGCATCAAGGACAGCTCGGCTGACATCATCAACCTCGCCGAGACGTTGCGCTTAGTCCCCGATGATTTTGCGGTATTAACGGGCAACGGGCCGCTCTTGTATGCGGCGCTCGGCGCGGGCGCGCGGGGCGCGATTCTGGCCGCCGGGTGCGTTGCCCCGCGCCAGTCGGTGGCCATCTATCGTGCGATGGAAGCCGGGGATACCAAACATGCGCGCGACTTGCAGCGGAAGTTGACACCGCTCGCGCGGGCTGTCACTGTACGTTATGGCATTAGCGGACTAAAGGCTGCGCTCGACATGATCGGCTATACTGGCGGCGCCGTGCGAGCGCCTTTACAGGCGGCGGGCGAAGAGGCGCGTCGTGAGATCTCACGACTGCTTGAAGAGGCCGGATTATTGAACGAAGAAGGAAGGGGCGGTCCCAAGTACCGTCTGGCCGGAGCATCAACGGAGTGAGCACCCCCGAAGCAGCATGTTACAGCACCCCGGAAGAAGCCGGATTGCGGATCGAAACACTGCCGTTCGAGCGCATCCCGCACCAGTCACGCCTCTTCCTTGACTATCTTCGCGACCCGCTCGCGCTGCGCCGTTTCTACCCTTCGGCCGTGCGCTTTCATCACGAGCTCGCCGCACGTGCGCCGGAGGTATTAAGTAAATACGAAATAGACCGCGCGGCGTTGTGCGATGCGCTGGAGGCGTTGAACCTGAATTGGGGTGCGGGCGACGAGACGCGCGCTAACCTCACGCGCTTACGCGAACAGGACTGCCTGGCGGTCGTTTCAGGGCAGCAGGCCGGACTTTTCACCGGGCCGCTCTACACGATTTACAAAGCCCTCTCGGCAGTTAAGCTGGCCGGATGCCTCGCGCAACGAGGCACCCCGGCGGTGCCCGTCTTCTGGATTGCCACCGAAGATCATGACTTCGAGGAGGTCGCAGCGGCAGAGTTCATTAGCCGCGATTGCCGCCTTGCGAGTGTGAGTGTTTCAACTTCGCTCCATGACGAAGCCATGCCCGTTGGGCGCATCGTGCTCGACAAGACGATAGAGGAAACCATCAGGCAGACGCTCGATTTGCTGCCGGGGACGGAATTCACGCCCGAAGTCGAGGGGTTATTGCGCGACGCGTGGCACCCTGGTCGTGGTTACGGCGAAGCCTTTGCGCGGATGATGACGGCGCTGATGGGCCGCTACGGCCTGGTGCTGCTCGATCCACTCGATTCAAGGTTGAAGCGACTGGCCGCACCACTATATGCCGAGGCCGTCCGTCGCGCACCGGAAATGGCGGCGGCCATCGAAAGGCGCAGCCGCGAACTTGAAGCGGCAGGCTATCATGCGCAGGTTGTCGCTTCGGCCGACTCCTTCCCGCTCTTTTTGCACACCGCGGACGGCGCGCGCCACGCCCTTACGCGCACGACGGGTGGGCGCTACGGGGTCAAGGCAACGGGTGAAGAGTACACGATCGAAGACCTCACGGGCCGGGCCGCGCGCGAGCCCAAATGCTTCAGCCCGAACGTGACGTTGCGCGCCGTGGTTCAGGATTACCTGCTGCCGACGGTCGCCTACTTTGGCGGGGCCGCCGAGATCGCCTATTTCGCGCAGACGGCTGAAGTCTACCGCGTGCTCGAACGCCCCGCGACTCCTATCCTTCCGCGGGCGAGCATGACGGTGGTGGAAAGACACACCGGGCGCATGCTCGAACGTTACGGCCTCAGCCTGAGCGACTTCTTTGAGGGACTTGACAGCGTGCTCGCGCGCGTCGTCGAGGAGCATCTCGGCGTAAAGACGGCACAGGCTTTTGACCGGACTGAGGCGACTATCAACCGCGAGCTTGACGACCTGCGCGAGCAACTGCGGCGCGTTGACCCGACACTCGCCGACGCCCTGGAGAAGGGGCGCAGCAAAATCAACTACCAGCTGAACGGCCTGCGCACGCGATACTACCGCGCACAGATGGCCCGCGACCGCGCCGTCCACCGTCAACTGGAACGCGCGTTCGCCGCGCTCTACCCGCATAAAGATTTACAGGAGCGCCACATCAACATTACATCGCTTCTCACGCGCCACGGCCGTTACGTGATCGATTGGATTTACGATGCGATCAACCTGGGCTCTTCCGACCATCAAATAGTTTATCTTTGAAGCATTCAGTAATCGGTTATTAGTAGAATGCTGACGACTGATCGCTGGTTACTTTTCTATGTCTAAAATTCGCGTCCTCCCTGACCATGTAGCAAATCAAATCGCCGCCGGCGAGGTTGTCGAACGTCCCGCGTCGGTGGCGAAGGAGCTGGTCGAGAACGCGATTGACGCGGGTGCGCGTCGCATCTCGATTGATGTGGAAGCGGGCGGGCGCAGGCTTTTGCGCGTCACCGATGACGGCGAAGGCATGACGCGCGACGACGCCGTGCTGGCTTTTGAGCGGCACGCGACCTCGAAGATCAGCCGCGCTGAAGACCTCGAGGCAATCCGGACGCTCGGATTCAGGGGCGAGGCGCTCGCTTCGATCGCGTCGGTGGCGCGCGTCGAGCTTGTCACTAAGACCGAAGAGGCTGCCGCCGCGACGCGCGTGCTGATTGAAGGCGGGCGGATGCGCGATGTGAAAGACGCGGCGCACCCGCGCGGCACGACGATCACAGTCCGTGACCTGTTCTTCAACGTTCCGGTGCGACGAAAATTCCTGCGCTCGGAAGCCACGGAGAGTTTTCATCTGACCAATCTGGTCACGCATTACGCGCTCGCTCACCCGGAGATCGCTCTCACTCTGACGAATAACGGGCGCGAAACTCTGCGGGTCGCCCCGGCCGCGGACTTGCGGGAGCGCGCCTATCAAATCTTCGGCGCGGAGTTTCTTGAAAACCTACTGGAAGTCGGCGGCGGGCACCCGGCGGTGACGAGCGTCAGCGGTTATGTTTCCGCGCCGCGTGAACGGCGCACCTCGCGTGACGCGCAGTATCTGTTCATTAATGGCCGTTACGTGCGGGACCAACTGATCGGGCGCGCGCTCAGCGAAGGCTACCGCTCCATTCTTCCGCACGGGGTGTATCCGGCGGCCCTGTTGTTTCTCGACGTGCCGCTTGACGGGGTGGACGTTAACGTCCACCCGGCCAAGACTGAGGTCCGTTTTCGCCGTGCCGCAGCCGTCGCCGATGCCGTGCGCGAAGCCGTGCGCGCCGCTCTCGCCAGCGGCGGCTACGCGCGTGCGGGCGGCATCTCGGGCGAAGCTGGGTCGCCATCAACCGACATCACATCCGCGCCGGAACAATTAGGTGATGCAACTTACGCGGTAACAAGTCCCGCCCACAGTGATAGCGAGACACCTGAGAGAAATATGGGGGCAGGCGCACCTTCGTATCAAAGAACGGATCACAGGGGAGTCACCTTTGAAGTTGTACCGCCGCGGAGGCAAGGCAGTATTGAGTTTGGCCCCGCAGCGCCGCAGGCCGATGCGCTGCCCGGCGAAGGGCTTGATTCATCTACTGCTGAGGCGGATGCGAATACAGGTGGCGCTCTGGGCACGGGGGCGCAAAGCGCCGACGTTTCATCGCCCGCCGTACAAACGTCAGGCGAGGCGCAACCGGCCGGCGAGGAAGCGTATATGCAAGGTGCGCCTGCCATGCGCGAAACAGATCATGTCTCGTCGCCCGCCCGCCCCCAAGGCCCACTTCCCCAGCTCGTCTCTGCCGCGAACCTCGTGCGGGAAGTTGCGGTAGAATCAGTTTCCAAAAATATTCGCCCGCTCGGGCAGCTAGAGGAGAGCTATATCATCGCGACGGACGGCGAAGGACTTCTCCTGATAGACCAGCACGTCGCGCACGAGCGCATCCTGTTCGACAAATACTGCTCGCTCGAGGGTCAACGTCGCGCCGAATCCCAAAATCTGCTGATGCCGGTGACGTTCGACCTGACGCCGGCTCAAGCGGCCGCGTTCGAAGCGGTCGCCGCCGAACTCGAAGGGTATGGTTTCGGGCTGATGCGTCTTTCGGGGCGCACGGTCGCCATCAAGGCTGTTCCTGTAGATTTGCCGGCCGGCGAAGCACGCAATATGCTCGCCGAAGTTTTGGATACGGTCGATACGGAAAAGCGCGGCACAGCACAAGCGGCACTACGCAATACGATCGCGACCACCCTCGCGTGCCGTGCGGCCATTAAGACCAACACGACCCTGGCGCCGGAAAAGATGCGCTGGCTGATTGACCGTCTGCTCACAACCTCTTCGCCGACCACCTGCCCGCACGGGCGCCCCGTGATCCTGCGCCTCGCCACCCGCGACATTAAGAAGGGGTTCCACAGAAGCTGAAACGTCGCCAACGACAGATTGAACCGCAGAGGACGCAGAGGAAAAGCTCAAGGGATTCAGATCTGCTGACTGCTACCGGATTATCCTTGATCATGGAAATTCGTTAGTTTTCGTGAGATTCCGTTAGATTTTGTGAGATCCCATGTGCCGCGCGCGCCGGAACACTGTTTTTCGTCGGGATTCGTTAAGTGCGGACGGATAAAGTCCATTTTGTCCCCTACCCCCCGTGTAGCATTTGTCAAGAGGCAAGTTGAGAATCCCCTGCCTCACTGACAGGCGAGCGATCAGGATCGATCCCGTTACTATTATAGCAGGTGTGAGGCGGAGAATAGGCATGGCTGTTTTTGTGAGTGATGATAACAGTCACATCCTATCAAATGTACGAATCACTTCTTTCGTATCTGACAGGTCGGGCAGGAGTTTCCGGTGACGCGCTCCATCTCCTGCATATAGCGCGCACGCAGGTCACCGATGCGCGAGCGGATCTGTTCGTAGGTGAATCCTTCGTCGCGTAAAGCTTCTACGACGATCTGCAAGTCGGTCATCCCGGAAACGCTCATCTCCATCAACCGGCCCGCCGTCCCGAAAACCCCTTCGAGAACCGGCACGGTATAATCCCTGAATACTCCGGCGCGAGCCGAACGCACAAGCGTACCGTCGATATCCCATAAGAGAATGCGCAGATCCTGATTAGATATAGTCATTGATTCATCAGCTCAATTAAGAGTCCTGGCGCGAATGCCTCAGACGTCTCAGAGGCTTATGATGTCAGGGGCGGCGTGGTTAAGAAAACAGCGTTAACGGGTCTTTTGCTCTCTATACAGCGGCTCAAAGGCGCGAGTGGTTTCGTCCGTGATGCTTGATACTGGCTCACTCGCCGCTTCAATCTGTGCGGGAGTCCGCCCGCTCAATTCTGACCTCTTCGATTCGACCGGCCCGCCTGATTGCAAATAAGCCTTGACCAGAGGAGATAACAGGCGACTGAGCAACACTGTAGCCCCAAACACCATCACCAGCATGATGATTGCCAGCGCCATTAAATCCCCGATGGGGACCCCCCGGGCTAAGAGTTTGATTATCAGGTCAGAGACCAAGGCCACGGCTCCGATGGGGGTTCCCATCATCGCCAGGCCAAACGCGACCAGCCACGCCAACCCGACGTGTTTACCGGCCGGCACCGAGGATCCGGATGGTTTCAAATTAACGCCGCAACGATTGCAGCAGCTCAAGTTCTGTGTCACGGCCGCGCCGCAGGATGAGCAGTACATAATCTTTCACCTCTGTGAGGCCATACGATACTCCAGACCGGTAGGTTCGCCAACAAATTGATCTATCATCCTAAGACCAACGCCGAGTTGACCGGCGCGACAAATCCCGGAAGGAAGAAGCAGCCTGGCTTCGCATACGATCCAACGTGTATTAGGCGCTGCTACGCTACCTTCCGTGCGATGATAGCGACATGGCCTCGCGAAGACGGATCATCCACCTCACAAAGATCGACCCCAAATCCCTCTACAGTCAATAAGCCTTGCGTCTCTTCAGGCTCATACCCGCTGTAAAAGAAGGTGTGCCCGAACATCTCTGATGTAAACCCCTCGTGCCCGGAGCCTCCGGCGGATAACAACAGCCATCCTCCGGGATCGAGAAGACCGGAGAGTTTCCGAAAGATGGCCCGGTGATGAGCACGCTCAACGTGAAAGATTGAGTCCCAAGCAATCGCCGCCGCAAAACTCCCGGTAAGATTCGCGTCACACATATCGGCCTGGATAAGCTCCGCCCCGGGGACAACCTGCCGCGCAATGTCAAGCATTTTGGCGGATTGATCCACACCCACCACATAGAAACCCTTTTGGACCAAGTATTGCGCGATGGGCGTCCCTGTCCCGCACCCCAGGTCGAGTATCTTAGCGGCGGGCTCAAGTCTGCTAAGAATCAGGTCCACATACTTTCTTGCCGGGAACTGCGTCCGGCTGGCATGCCAGTCTTCGGCGATAGAATCATAAGAATTTCGCATCGGGGTTCCCTCCGGCGCGTAAGGCCGGGCATAAGCCACCGCTGTAATCTCCGAGAACAGAGCGCCTTCTGTTTGCGGTTGGCTTCGTGCCGATGTTAGGCGCCGGCCTCATAGCGTACGTTCTGGAAGTCGGGCTCCCTCCTCAGGATCTCCCGGATCAAGGTCACCATCTCATCGGCTTCCGTCATCTCGCCCTCCCCGGTCAGTTTTTCCCAGACGGAACGACGTCTCTCAACTATGATCCGCCACTCGCCCTGGTCCTTGTCCGCGCTCGACTCATCGGCATTGCCTCCCACGCCGATGAAATACCGGCGGCCTTGATTGTTCGCTTCTAGGTACCAGCCCCAATCTTCCTGGCCGGGCCCGGTCACCTCGGCCTCCCTCTCGAGCAGCCTGGCACACAGCCACGCGGCCAAGTCCTCGCCGAAGCAGCAAGGGTTGATGAAGTGCTCTTTCACCTCCGAGAGGTTGAAGCGGTTGGTCTCAAACAGAAGATCATTGCCCATACTTCCCTGGCGCTTAACGCCTGCATCACCCGCCGCCGAGTACGTGCTTTATAAGAGACAATCTGATTTTTGCCTCCGCCACCCTTAACTTGCCAATGCTCGATGGCCGCTTCCTCTCCGTCGAGGGCAGCCGTCAGCCTGATCCGGGGCAGGAGCCACGACATTCTCCTATGGGCACCCACAGCCACCTAATGCCCGAATTAACCTGCGCGCTGGAATATTCGAGTTTAACGGACAAGCTTATTTGCACGCCCGGTTCAATGAGTTATTAAATTGCGGTGGGCTTAGGAAGCAGTGCGATAAATGGTCTTTCACATCAACCCTCAGATTTTCCGTTCCGGTCCTCGCTAAGGTAATGATCAGCCACCGCAATGAGCTTTCTGAGATTCTCATCTGTGCGGGACTGTGGCTCGGTGAGCCTGACTTGATAATCAACCAGTGCGTTGATCTTAGCATTCACATCCTTGAAGCCCTCGAGCGTCACATGTGCGAGGTGCGCCACAACTTGCTCCGTCTGCGCCTGTGCTTCACGCAGTTGTTGAATGTCAGAGGCAAACTGTGCCTGCTGCTCGATAATAAATGCCATTCTCTTTTCGAGCTCTTCATTACTCATGCTGACTAATACCTCAACGAAATTGCAGGTCAGTTTATCTGAGGATCTAAAGGTAATCAAAGCGAGAGTAATCTAATGCTGGGCTTGCAAGCCGTTGCTATGTTGCGTTTACATGTTTGCGCAGCGGCTATCCCGGGGATTGCTCAACGAGTTGCCGGACATACCCCTTTGACGCGCCGTAGCTTACGATTGCCACCTCGATGTTCCAATCCTTGTAGAGCTTTAGCGCACGTTTAATGCTTTCTGTGATCCAAATGGTTTCGTTACCAAACGCCCCTCCACCAAGCAGCGTAAGAAACAGACGATTGTTTCCGGTGCTCCGCCAATTCAAGATCGCGGTACAGATTGTTGCTTCGTAGGATGCTTCTAACACAAGCCGTGCAAAATCTTCCCAGAGATCAGAGAAATGATTGGAATAAGCGACGGGCAAGGCGGAGCAATAGGCCTGTGAGACCCTGTGAGTAAAGTCCTTGAGCGTTACTTGTGTGTCCCACTGAATGCCGATCCGCAGCAGTTTGCGGAGTTTATCAAGTTCGTCTTCGCTTGAAGCTCGAAGGCGATGCGAAATCTCGATCAAGCCGCTGTGCGATGCCAGAGCATAACCGTTACGCATCCGCCAGAGGCGGTTATCAGAGTTCCCCAACCCTCTTCCGAGGTCGGCGAGACAGTCGATTTGGTTGCTTTCCGATTGGCCGATTTGCCCATTTACAGGCGCAAAGTAGTTTCGATAAATCGTTCCGGCACCAGCCGCAATAGCACACGCCGGCCCTTGGGTATGATCGTTTTCATAAATACCCACGCCATGCTCCGGGGTTACGCTTGGGGACGCCATTTCAAGCAAATTGAACTGGGAAGCCACTTGAAATAGCGAGCCGGTGTTAGATACGTTTGCATGCAAAGCCTGGACGTCTGCAACCACTTCCCGTACCGATATGTTGCCACCGCCACATCCACCGGATCGGACACGTTCTCGTAGTTCGGCCAGGGACGGTGTTTCTAATCGACCGAAAACCATCACCATCCCATCTACATGGGATGTCAACGTTTCACCGTCAACAGCGATGTTCTGGCGAACCTGGCGTGGTGACGCCTCGCGAAAGCCGGCCAACACTTCAAACCATGTCATTGGACTTCCCCATGCGCCATA
>CAYLJO010000106.1:0-21589 GCA_964383905.1 uncultured Blastocatellaceae bacterium | reverse complement strand
TAGGACACTACCTAGTGTAATCGGTCAGTAAATGGGGGTATGCAGACCACACCGCTAGTCAAGCGTCCTGACCGATTACCTACCTAGTTGTCAGAAAAATTGACAACTATAGTTTGTGTGGCTATGATCCTCTGCCGGGGTGAATGTCGGTCTTTTGCTGAGAGTAGGCTCGAGCCAGGCGGTCCGGATGGGAAGTCCATCCGGTAAAAGGCGAGAACACTCTCTGTCGAGAGAAACAGATCAGATCCTGCAGATGTCGAGGTGGATGAGCATGGATTGGTGAAAACCCAGAGCAGCTCCTTCATCAATGGAAGGGGAGACATCACTGGACTCGACACAGATTTCCTCCCCCGCCGCCCAGGATAGTAGCCGTATCACGAGGGCTCAAGGACGCTTAATTATGAAAAAATATATTACTTTGGCAACGGTCATTCTTTACACCATGTTGTTGTTGGCCGGCAACTCGGCTTCCACCAAAGCGGTGCCACCCGCGGACGATGCCAGTAAGGTGCAACCCAAAGAGGTCACGCTGGCCAAAGACAGCCAATCAGATAAATGGGGCGAAGTGGCCTTCAACCACGAGACCCACAGCATCAAGAATTACAGTCCCGATGGAAAGACTGGTATCGCCTGCGTCGAATGCCATCACACGGATCAGCCGAAAAGCGCGCTTAAGCCCCCCTACCTGACATCGGAGAGGGAGGTCATCCTTACCACGGCAGTACTGGAGGACGCCAAGTCCGGTCCCGTCAAGACGTGCCGCTCTTGTCATCTGCAAGCAGGTGACGACTCCAAGACGGTTCCTCTTGCGACCGATAGCACGACGAATAAACCGATTAAGCTGACCAATGAGATCGCGTACCACATGAACTGCAACGTCTGCCATGATTCGGCTCTCAAAGCGAGGCCGGATCTCAAGGCGAAGGGGATCCCCGGCACGAACGACTGCGGAAAATGTCATAAACCGCTTACCTAGCTATCCGTCTGCTATTTTGCTCAAAGGGTCGCGCGCGAGGGCCGCCCCTCATCCCGCATCTGCATGTTGAATCTATCCTTAATGGTACATTCCCCGCAGCTTGCTGCGGAACTATACTGTACGAAGGAGTGACCATTCAGAGGATCACGGCCAGAGAAATCTTCCGGCAGGTACCGGGAGTCAAAGAGCAGTTGTGGGGCGGGGAATTCTGGTCGGATGGATATTTCATCAGCACCGTAGGAGCGCATGGCAACGAAGAGACGGTTAAGCAATATATCAAAGAGCAGGGCCGGAGGAGTGCAACCACTCAACTCGACCTCTTCTGATACCGCGCAGCAAGCTGCGCGGAGTTTTCATTCACGATCTGGGGTTGTCGTGCTCACGCTGACCGTGCTTGCCGCCACGCTCCTCATGGCTTGCCACTCGGCAGAGCAAAAGACCTCAAGCACTGAAGAGTCGACCCCCGAGGCAGCCACGGCGTCTCCTTCCGCTGGAAAAACCGGAAGGAGCGCCCCAGCTACCCCTGACCGTGAGGCGCCGGCGCCGCCCTTCGCTTCCGCGCACGGCCGCACCGCCCCGACGAGCAATGCGGGCCCTTCCGGGCCGACGGATTTGGATACTTCCGCGCTTGATGCCAGGATTGCGCGGGCCGAAGCGAAGGCGAAAATCAAAGGAGCGACGGCGGCCGATAAACAGGCGGCGGCGGCGGCCTACCTGGAGCGCGCCAACATGTACTACTCGGCAGGGCAGCCGCGCCTCTACAAGTTCGCGCTCGGCGACTTCCGTCGCGTCTTGCGGTATGAGCCCGATAACGCTGAAGCACGTGAGAAATTGGAGATGATCGTCTCGATCTATCAATCGATGGGTCGCCCCGTCCCGGATAATGGCCGCGAGCCCTGAATCCAGCTAATCCAAGTCAGGGGCCGCGCCAGTTCTGTGGCGGGCGCGTGCGGCGCGGCGGCCCAGTTCGGCGCGGCGAGGCAAGGGCCATGATCCTGGAAAAAGCGTGGCTAGGTCGGCGACCATTCGGGGGGCCGAGGACGACGAGTCACCCGATCTTGATGCCGATCGATTCCAGGAACTTGATGGGGCGGTCGCCGCCGATCATCGCGAAAATGTAGTCATTCGGGATCGTCCCCTTTTCCTCGTTCGTCCGCGCATTCATTAAGACCACCTCGTTCTCACGAATCTCTTTGATGGCGGTGCCGAAGTAGACTTTGATCCTCTTTTCGTCGATGCACTGATAGACCTGCTGTTTATTGCCGAACTTGAGGTCGTTCTTCATGTCGCTGCGGATCACCAGAGTAACCTCGTTGATCTCACTTTCGTCCCGAAAGCTGATTTGATCGCCGTGCCGTCTGGCGACCAGATCGACCGCCGCCTCGATCGCCGAATTGCCGGCCCCGACGACGATTATTTTATTACGCCGGTAGGCCTCCGGATTTGTCAGCTTATATTGGACCTTGTCCTCTGCCCGACCATTGCGGGTGACCTTCATCTCCTCGCCGGGCAGCCGCAGTTTCATCGGTGTGCCGCGATTGCCGAGGGCGAGAACGACACGTCGGGCGCCGTAAGTCATCGCCTTTTTCTCTTCGCCCTTCTCGGTCTTGACGATGAAATAATCACCATCACCGGCTTTGGTGATGGCCTTGCAACTCTCCGATTCATTGACGATGACGCCGGCGCTCGCCATCGTGTTCTTCCAGGAGTCGAGGATGGCCTCACGCTGTGCGCCGGGGCCCTCGACCGCGATGGCACCGCGCGCCTCCATCGTCTCCGGCTTGAAGAAGACATATTTGTTGGCCGGGTAGGCTTCGATCGTGGAGAGGACCTTATCCTGCTCGATCACGAGATAGTTGAGATCGGCCTTCTGTGCCGCCACGGCGGCGGATAAACCGGCGGGGCCCGCGCCGACGATCATGACATCAAAACCGGCCTTGGGCTCGGGCGACGCGCCTCTTAGTTCCCGTGATATATGCTTGATCACCTCCGCGCCTTCGTTAGCCGCGTTTTTGATCAGCGGGGTCCCGGAGACGTCGCCGATAATATAGCAACCGGGCACGTTGGTCATGAATGAGGGGTCGCGCACCGGAGCCTTGCGGGGAGGAATTTTCTTCGTCGTATTGACGACGATGCAGGCCTTCGGATTAACCGGACACTCCACCTGGCATGAGGTGTCCTCCATGCACTGATCGCGGGCGACCGGCGTGGCGATGCCATTAACAATCGCCAGCACGTCGTGCGGGCACGCTTCGACACAGGCGTGACAACCGATGCAGCGTTCCGGGAAGATCACCGGGTGCGGGTAGTCCGGCCCGTCCGGGTCCAGACGCTCGAGGTCCGAGGGTGAGATCAGATTTGATTGGGCGTCCCTTTCATCCTTCTGGGGAAGCGCCTCTTCAAGCAAGCGCCGCTCGCGCAACTGATCGCGGAGGGCGAAAGAGAGGCCCAGAAGGACCAGGACCAGGCTGACGCTCGCCCATCCGTACCATGGAAGCCCGCCGAAGTAGCCTTTACCGAAGCCGTCAGGCGAGAGTTGGTTGATCGCGAGCAGCAGAAACACCAGAATGATGATGATGAGAAATTGTGACTTATTCATGACCTTCGAACGATTGATCCACGCCTCCGCGGTTCACCACCGCCAATTCATTATTGAGAGGTGAGACCTGGCGCCGCCCCCTCGGCCTGCCGCGCGGCAGGAACGAGCAGTCGTGGGTGCCAGCGCCGTTTGTCTTTAATGTGCTGAACATGACACGAGGCGCAGTCGGGCGCGGCGGCTTCGATCAGGTTGCTTTGGACCCGCCCCGCGGCCTCGGTGCTGTGACATTGGGCGCACGTATCTTTCGGGCTGTCACGGTCGATCGGGGCAAAACTCTTATGGCAGCTCGAGCAAGACAGCACATTGTCCTCACCTTTTTTAGTATCCACGCCGGTGATCCCGCCGGTGGCACGGACTCGATACACGTGCAGGGCATGAAACTGTTTGCTGCGCCACTGTTGTTCGCTGTCACAGGGTTGGCGCCGTGCTGCAGGCTCGGCATCGCATGGCTGATGCAGTGCGGTGATCTCCGGCCTCAGCGCCAGTTCTTCCTCATCGAGGCCTTTCCAGATCCATTGGGGGCTCTTACCGACCACCTCAACCGGGTAGCCGAATGGCTTTCCGCCGTGGGGGGTGCCGAGCCTCGGCCCCTTGTCAACGCCCCTCTGATGATCGCTATGGCATACCGCGCAGGTCTTCAGTGTGACTTCGCCGGGCCGAAAATCTGCCCCCCGGTGCTCCGCGTGGCAGGCCGTGCACCCAATCCCGGCCCGCTCGTGCTGTGGGATCACGGTGGCGACAAAGGCGTCCGTCTGGTGACATGACGAGCAGTTGGTTTCCATGCTTGTCTGAACAGCGTGACAATGGGTGCAGGAACCGGCGTTGGCCTGTCTCGCGATGGCAGGCGTCAAACTGAGCGTCCTCCTGGCGTGCGCCATCGAGATTGGCGCAGGCGAGTAGATCGAGGTGTAAGCCACCGCCGCCAAAACCGAGAGTAGAATGACGGTGATCGCGGCCCAGACGAAGATCGAAAACGGCCAAGGCCGCACCAGGTCACGCGTCGGGGTCCAATTGAAGCGTACTTTCCCCGGGCGCGGCGGCTGCCGCGGGTGAAGCGGTGAGGGCCGGGCGGCTTTCGCGCGGGTGCGCTTCTCCCAGAAGATCTTCAGAGCCCCGGCGATCTCGCGCTGGGCGGCGGCGGCCTTGGCCGAGGTCTCACGCTCCCTGGCGAGGGATCGCGTATCTATCCGCGACACCGTATCACGGAGGTTGGCGGTGACCTGCTCCGAGACCTTAATTTCGAGCGCCTCTGTGACCCTCACGATCTCGAGGAAGAAGGGGCCGATCTGCACCACGTCGCCTTCGGCCAGCGGCTCCGCCTCCTCTGACGGGATCAACCTCTCGTTGAGGGTCGTCGAATTCGACTGGCTGAGGCTGATGAGATAGAACCGGTTGTCGACCTTGTTAATGCCGGCGTGAATGCGCGAGACGGTCGGGTGATTCAACACCACCTCGCATTCCGTCAGCCGCCCGATTCGCAGGCCGTCGGTAAAAAGGGTGACCGGATCGACCGCCCGGTCCTCACGCCGGATGATGAAGGTGCTTTTCTGTTGCTCCATGACCCGTCCGGCCTTCGCGTCGGCTCAAGCGGTTGACCGTCTCGAGATGGTTAACGAACGGCGAAGAAGATCACCTGCACGATGTGCACGAACATCAACGCCAACATGAGCGAAGTCGAAACGACGTGAGGCGCCAGCCACAGCTTCAGCAGCTGATGGAGGTAGATGAGAGCATCTACCCGCCGCAGCGTGGCCGTCGCTTCGACCGCTTCGATTAACACCAAGCGGGCCCGCGGATCCCTCAGGCGTGCCGCTTCGGGCTCAAACTCCTCACGCGCTTCGACCAGCAGCGTTTTCAGGGGCTCACGACGCACGTACTGCCGCAACAGATAGGGGAAGGCGAAGAAACGCCTCCGCACTTTTCCCTTGATCAGTTGCTGGAGTTCCGGGTCGCGCGTATCTACACCGGCCAGCTCTTCCCTCAACTCGTCGCGACGCTGCCGGAGGTCTTCAATGAGAAGTGGATCCCCCTCGATGCTCGTCATGATGCGTGGGACGATGATGTAACACATAATCCCAAAAAGTCCTGACAAGATCACCAGATCAAATGAGATCATCAGCAGTGAAGTCAGCAGACCGCCCGAACTGCTGCCCCCGTGCAAGAGGAGCACAATTCCCGATATTAGTCCGAGATAGACGTGCATTAACATCCAATAACGGAGCGGCCCGGCGCGCCGCCTGTAGACCTGCTTACGGCCCGCATAGGAGGTGACAAGGGCGATGCCTCCGAGCCCGACCAAGCCGGTGATCCAGCGCATGGTGAGGAAGGAGCCATCGAGGAGCCGCCCGTCAAGTCCGTACCGGCGGAGCGCCCAGATGGTCGCTACCGTCAAGGCCAGAGTAGCGAGGATGCCGCCCGTGTGCCAGAGCCGGGCGACGGGATCGCTCTTGTGGATGTCGCGTCCGATGGCGTGGGTCTGGTCGCGGAAGACGAGGCCGATCCGGTTCTTGGCTTCGTCGAAATATTCTTTTGGGTTGACTCTCACCAAAGCACCGGTGGGACAATTCTCTTCACAGGAATAGGCCCGTTTCCGGGCCCCCTCTGGGTTAAGGGGTGTGTTCTCGCACAGATTGCACTTGATGGCCAAGAGATTCTCCGTCTCGGTGACCGCCGGCGGAAGCGTCGGGGGAGCAAGATTAAGCCAGCTTCTGAGCCGGCCGCTCCAGGTAGGTGGCGGGGGCGGGACGGGTTTGCGCGGGACCATCGAGATGGCATTGTATGGGCACTGCGTCGCACAATCGCTGCACCCGATGCACGTTTTCGGATCGATATCGATCTGCCCGTCAGGCAGACGGGCGATCGCGCCTGTCGGACAGCCCGTCAAGCATTCGGGGTCCTTGCAATGCAGGCACACGGATGGCGCCAGAACATGCTGGGTTGGCCTGCGCTGCGGCCTCACCGGGCGTTCGATATGAATCCCGCGTCGCAGCAGGCGCGATCGCCCGTGGACCTTATGGCACGCGAGCGAGCAGTTCCCACACCGGATGCAGAGGTCCATATCCATCACGAGCAAGTTCGTGCCATCGACAATGCCGGTGGTCACCTCTTTGGCGAGGGCCGCGACGGCCCTATTATCTGACGGGCCTTCAACCCGCACGTCATCGTCGATCAGCGAAAAATCGGGGAACGTGCTCATCACGGCCTGGCGCAGCGCCGGATTCAAGCGCAGGTGGTGGATCGATACCTCGATCAACTCGGTGCGGGCCAGGACCGTGGCCGTATAATTCCAGGTCGCGTCATCAGCAATCCCTTCGATCCCCATGCAGTTCCCGGCACCCAGAAAATCGACCCGGACGTTTTCATCAACCCCCATCAACATTTCAACCGTGGCCGGGATAAAGGTCACGCCACGGGCGCGCCGGACCCAGCCATCCTTGATAAAAATCATGCGGTTGATCGGTTCCCCCTCGCGAAAGAGGACGTGGTTTTTACCGTAGACGGAAAACTTCGAGACGTCATCAAGCTGCTTGAGCAGTGCTGGGCTAAACGCGCCGCCGGTTATCTCACGGATCTCTTGGAGGGCGCGTTGCAGACCGTGCTCGCGATACGTCACATCAAGCCGATGCCCGAAGGTTGGCAATTTACGCAACAGTCGCAGCGCCGGCCTTTGCACCTCGAGGACGGTGGCCGCCGCGCCGGCCGGCACACGGATGGTGGCATTGCGCGGGGCACCAGCCAGCACCGCCATCTCACCGAAACTTGTTCCCGGTTTGATCTGACCGACTTTGGCGGCCACACCTCCGGCTGCCTTCCCCAGGACATAAACCTCGAGCGTGCCGTCGACCGAGATGTAAAAGGTGTTCCCGGCCCAGTCCCCCTCATGGATCACTTCTTCGCCTGCCTGATAAGTGAGGAGACGCATATACGGGCCAACCTTCTTGCCGGCGTAGCTGCGCCCGTAAGCGATTACTTCCAGTTCCAGTTCATACTTGAAATGACCATCGTGCCGCTCAACCAAGCCGGAAATGATGTCGACACTACCGATGGCTTCGAGCAAGGCGCTATGATTTGTTATCTCGCGAGGCATAACTTAATTTGTTTCGATTGGTGATGTGTTGTTAAGTAAATCCGGGCCGATTCTCGCTTAGGAGCTGACGTCAAAGTGTGCACCGCTCTTATACCATGATTTCAGGAAAAATAGAACGGATGGAAGTCGAGTGGCGACGAGGGCAAACGCATCTCAGTTTGTAAACGGTACGGGCGTCGGAGCAGAGGGTGCATCTTATTCTCCACCATCCGGTTTGGACTCCCAAGCGGCGTCAGCCTGTTCTCGGAGGTCTGGTCGGTAAAGAGTGTCAGAGGCTTATTGAGTAGAAATGTCAGGAGCAGGGATGGGAGATAGTCGAATTGGCGATCGAACCTGACCATGTTCATCTGGCGCGTGAGGGTTTGGCCGACGACTTCGGCCGCCGAAGTTATTAAGGAAGTAAAAGGAGTCACTTCTCACGAACTCAGAAAGAAATATCGGCACTTGCTCAAGCTGCCATCGCTTTGGACTCATTCGTATTCCTCGTTATCCTTGGCATTGACGTCGGCGTGAAGATTCAACAAGTATTCTGTCACCTCTGGTTTAATTGAAGAGTCTTCTCCCTTTATCTCGGACTGAGCAGCTGCGTGGAGCGGTGTTAACCCGTGGTTGTCTCTGGCCTGCACACTCGCTCCCTGACTCACGAGTAGCTCTGCCATCGCTTTCGACCGAGCCTTAAACAAGGGAGTTTGTCCAAGAGAATCCACGGCATTGATATCAGCTTTGCTATTCAGTAGCAATTTCACAGCAGCCTCTAGATAATCTGCGGATACAACACCGGATGGAGACAGCTCGGATACAGCACCGAACAGTGGCGTCTTTCCCTCTCCATCCTTCGCATTCACGTCGGCTTTATTTGCCAGCAAGAGATTACTGCCTGCCGGCTGAGGAGCGGCTGCAGGCTTCGGCGGCTGGGTCTCCCTGCCCGCTGAGCGCCCGCCTCTTGGAAGGCTGCTGGGATCGATGCGAGCAGTAAAAGGACGCACAGTATTGTTCGCGGCGTCATTGTTTTCGCCCCCTCAGCTTTCCTTCTTTTTCTTACCGGCCCGAAGGAACACACGGGCCGGACGTGACACGGCCCCGGCTGATGTGGCCTACGTCTTCACCGCTGCTTGTTATAACAGACATTCTCTTTCGCCTCAGTGGTCCAGCACAGCGCCGGCGCGTTATTGAGGTGCGGGTTCGGCCTGATGGTCCACGTGACGCTCTCCCGGTGCGGCTCGATCTTGCCCGGCAGGTTCAGCCCACTGCAACTGTCCCTGGTGAACTTGTCTCCGGATTTCACCTCGAAGACCAACTCCGCGCCTTCGACCCGTACCGTGCCCAGTTCGGTCGAGCCCCACATCCGGCAGCATACCCCGCCACTGCAATGGTTGTGCGACTGCACGTGCTTGAAGTGACCGTCGGCCGCGATCGCCAGGGTTCGAGCGTCGGTGAATGAGGTCGTGGTGGGGGTTCCCGTGTACCTGTCCACGCTCGGCATCAGGGAGTCTTCTCTCCTCCAGGTGCCCACCAGGTCGGCAAATCCTTTGGCGCGCGTGGCCGCCACGCGATCCGGGTGTGCCTGATCGAACAACTCGACAAACGCCCGCAACAGTGGAGTCTGCATGCCGCCCCGGCGAATGCCCTCCACCAGCGTGACCTGGTAATCCGCACCCAGCGAACTCTTCAGTTCGTCCTTGGACTTCTCACCGACGGCTTTCAAGTCATCCATTACGCGGCCAATCACTACCCGGCCATTTTTCTTCCATGCTTCGACCATGAGACTCTGGAGCTGGTCGTGCTGGCCGGCGGATAGCTTAAGGTCGAGTTCGAATTCGTAAAGGGCTAAGAACTTGTCCGCCATCTCTTGCGTGAGTGGCGGAGCGCCTTTGGCGAGGACGGGGCTCGCCAGCCCTCGAAAGCGGACGCTGAATTCTCCTTGCTGGTTCGGACTGCCCTGTAGCGTGTAGGTGGCCGTAATCGTCGCGTCGCCACTCAATCTGGCCTGCACTGACATCTTCCAATCCAAGATGTTGCCCGAGAGCGTCATCCGGCCGTTCTCGTCAATTCTTCCGGTGAGCCATCCCTCCCCCGTCAGCCCGTTAGAAGCGATAAAGTGAGCACTCACCTGACCCGACGGCTGCTCTATCTGACTGATCTCGAAGACGACCTTACCCTTGAGGTTAAAAGTAGTATTGAGGGCGGTACCTTCGTACCTCCCTACTCTGTAGCCCTTGAAGCTGCCCGGTTCTTGACCTGAGATATTGAGACCGAAAACCAGAAGCGCGCCTAAGAGCAAGAGTTTGATCTCTCTTATCATGTGAGTCACCAGAGTGTGTGAAAACTCAGTGTAAGGATTGCTGGGATACTGATGCCTGGATGTACCAGGAGTTTGAATGATAGATGTAAATAGATCGAACTGGTAAGTCATAGCAATCACATGAGCAGAATGGTCATCACCCTGTTAACGATGGCCTTCAGGGCCAGCACGGTCTTCCCGCTGGGCCCCTCCGCAAGTCAGAATACTTTCGTGACCAAGCATGATGCTCAGGGCCGCCTCGTTTATTCCACCGTACTGACCGGATACTATCATTGTCGCGCCATTGCCGTCGATCATTCGGGCAAGATCGAGTGTAACCGGAAATAGTCGGTAGAGTCTCAAGCGGCAGCTGGTCGTTGATGAGTGCGATGCGGTAGTCAAATCTCATTTAGACGTCACTTCTCGGGCGGCATGATGCTGCGTCCCAACCTCCACAGTGCGCTGACCGGCAGAGCGTATAGGTCGGTGCCGAAGGATACGCTCTCCGCGCCACTGTAGAGCACTACCCCGCGCCGGAATTTATTCCCAACGGCTTCCTGTAGTGAGCGCAGACCCTTAAAATCGTTGGACCCGACCGAGCAGCCGGCCTTGACCTCAACGCCCACAAGTCGCCCCGCCCGATCCTCCATCACCACGTCCACTTCCTGATCCGCTTGTGTCCGGTTGTGGAAGAGTGCCGGTGACGTCCGGCTCCACGTGGCCTGCTTCTGTAGCTCTAACACCACGAAGTTCTCCATCAGCGCTCCGGCCAGCCCCGGGTCTAGTTCCAGCCTCTCTTCACTCACCCCCTGCAAGAGAGTAGTCTCTCGGCCCCGCTGGCCACTCCCACCTCAATCACGTTTCCATAATAACCGTGAGGATCAGCAATTCCCACGGCACATGCAACAGCTTTTCCATCGGGTGACCAGGCCGGACCTGCTCGCCAACCGAGCCCCAATTTGTCTGGCAGCTTGCGCCAAGCCAGCATCCGCTCGCCGGTCCCATCAGTCTTGGCGATCATCAACGCCTCTTCTTTCTGCGAGCGATTAAACCGCGTGAAAGCAAGTAGCTGTCCGTCAGGAGAAACCCTGGCCGGGTGGACCTCTCCTATCACGCCGATATCTTCGATGACTTTCGTCGCAGAGCCCCCCAGGACCGGCACCTTATAAAGCGTCGCGGGATTCTGGTGATCCGTGACCACGTAGTAGAGGTAATTACCGTCGGGTGAAAAAGTGAGCCCCCTCATAATGTGATCCGCGCTCATGATACTCCTCGACAAATTCTGCGAGGATCCTCCTCGCAACCCCTCCGTCCTCCTAAAGCAGGAGGACAGTCCCCTGCGAGGATTTTTTTTGGGTCGAAATTGACGGAAATCTGCATGAGGTGTTAATATCGGCCCGCTCGATCCATCGGCGACAGTTTTGTCACTGTCATCATTGCGCTTGAAGCACCGGGGTTAAGAGTGTTGATCTACGGTCGCTGATCTACTAAAGTCATGCTTCTGTCCTAGGTTGGACGTCAAGCGGGCATTCAAATCATACCAGCGGGTTTCGCTCGGCCATTAACGCCGCATCCTTGTGAGGTCATACTGTCGCGACTTTCCTCTGCTCCAGCCGCTTAGGAGTTGCGTGAATTGCCGGGTGCCAAGGTCACCCGGATCTCCAACATGTAAAGAATCATGAACGTGGAACCCAAGATGTCCCGCCCGGCGCAAATCGATAATCTTTGCGTTAACACTATCCGCACCCTTTCGATGGACGCCGTCCAGGCCGCGAACTCGGGCCATCCAGGCACGCCGATGGCCATGGCGCCGGTTGCCTACACGCTCTGGAATAACATTCTTCGCTTCGATCCCGAGGACCCGATCTGGCCCAACCGTGACCGGTTCGTCCTGTCGATGGGGCACGCTTCGATGCTGCTCTACAGTCTACTTCACCTCGCCGGGGTCAAGGCGGTTAATGCCAAGTATGAAAAGACGGGCGAGGTCTCGGTCAGCCTCGATGACATCAAGCGCTTCCGCCAGCTCGAGAGCCGCTGCCCCGGCCATCCCGAGTACCGATGGACGTCCGGTATCGAGACCACTACCGGCCCGCTCGGCCAGGGGATCGCGACGAGCGTCGGCATGGCCATCGCTTCCAAATGGCAGGCCGCTACTTTCAACCGCGCGGGCTTCAACATGTTCGACTATCGCGTCTATGCCCTCTGCGGCGACGGTTGTCTGATGGAAGGAATCTCACACGAAGCCGCCTCGCTGGCCGCGCACCTCAAGCTCTCAAACCTGTGCTGGATCTACGATAATAACAGGATCACCATCGAAGGCCACACGGCCTGGGCGTTTAGCGAGGATGTGGCGACGCGGTTTATTGGTTACGGGTGGAATGTGACGCGGGTTGGCGACGCCAACGATCTGGAGATGTTAAGGCGCGCCTTCCAGGTGGCGCACAAGGAGGCCGAACGCCCTACGCTCATCATCGTCGACAGTCATATCGCATACGGCGCCCCCAATAAACAGGACACGCATGCCGCGCACGGCGAACCGCTGGGCGAAGAGGAGATCAGGCTCGCCAAGCGCATTTACGGCTGGCCCGAGGACGCCAAGTTTCTGGTCCCCCCGGAGGTGCGCGAATACTTCCACCAAGGGATCGGTGAACGCGGCCGAAAACTTCGAGAAGATTGGTTCACCCGGCTTAAAGAGTATGAGAAGGCTTACCCGCAGTTGGCTGATCAATTAATCAGGATGCAGAAGCGCGAACTTCCTGACGGCTGGGACAAGGACCTTCCAACATTTGAGCCCGACGCCAAAGGCGTGGCCGGGCGGGACGCCTCAGCCCGGGTACTGAATACGCTCGCGAAGAACGTGCCGTGGCTGATCGGCGGCTCTGCCGACCTGGCGCCTTCGACTAAAACGCGCCTCAATTTTGAGGGCGCGGGTGACTTTATGGCCGAAACTCCGGCGGGCCGCAATTTTCATTTCGGAATTCGCGAGCATGCTATGTCGGCGGTGCTCAACGGTCTCGCGCTCTCCAAAGTCCGCCCGTTCGGGTCGGGTTTTTTAATCTTTTCCGATTACTCGCGCCCCTCTCTTCGACTCAGCGCGATCATGGAGATCCCCACCATCCACATTTTCACTCATGACTCGATCGGCGTAGGCGAGGATGGCCCAACGCACCAACCGGTTGAGCAACTGGCTTCATTGCGTGCGATCCCAAATCTGATTGTGCTGCGTCCGGCCGACGCCAACGAAGTCGTCGAGGCCTGGCGCATAATCATGCAGCTCAAGCATGAGCCGGCGGTTCTCATTCTCAGTCGTCAACCGCTGCCCACCCTTGACCGCACAAGGTATGCCGGTGCGGAAAATACCAGGCTCGGCGCGTACATTCTGGCTGAGACAGCCCTCAAGAACGGTCAACCCGATGTTGTGCTCCTCGCCACTGGCTCAGAAGTGTCACTGTGTGTCGCCGCCTATGAGCGACTTGTTGCCGACGGGGTGGGGGCGAGAGTCGTGAGTGTCCCGTCATGGGAGCTGTTCGAACAACAGTCGGCGGAATATCGGAATAAGGTGATTCCGCCTTCGATCAAGGCACGCGTCGCCGTCGAACAGGCATCCAGATTTGGTTGGCAGCGGTACACTACGAGCACCGACCAAATTATCGGTATGAAGACCTTCGGGGCGAGCGCGCCGCTCAAGGAGCTAACCAAAAAGTTCGGCTTCACGGTCGAAAATGTGGTGGCCGCCGCCAAGCGAGAGATCGGGCAAGCCGGTTGATGGTTAAGTCCCGGCGCTCAAGGGCGACCGAAGGGATGCTGAATTTTGCTAATACCAACTGATTTTGTGGTTGGTATCAAAAACGGGAAAAACAAAGCCTTACCAGCCAGTTGAGAGCCGGCTCTAGAGACTTTACATCCGGAGGACAATACAGTGGTGACACCGAAACAGAACGTCCAAACCGCCAAGATTGGCCTGATCGGTCTTGCCGTCATGGGCGAGAACCTGGCGATGAACATCGAGCGCAACGGATATCCGATTGCGGTTTTTAATCGTGACGCGTCGAAGGTCGACAGCTTTCTTGCGCGCGCGCGAGGCACACAGTTCATCGGCGCAAAATCGCCGGAAGATTTCGTACGAGCTCTCGAGCGACCGCGCAAGGTGATCCTCCTCGTCAAAGCAGGCGAGCCGGTGGATTGGACTATCAATCAGATTAAGCCGTTTATGGATGAGGGCGATATCATCATCGATGGCGGTAACTCGTTTTTCTTAGACACAGAGAGGCGTGAGAAGGAGTTAAAAGCCGAGGGCTTGAGCTTCATCGGCTCCGGCGTCTCGGGCGGCGAAAGTGGCGCGCTGTGGGGGCCCAGCTTAATGCCCGGCGGTGACCGTCAGGCATACGAGCAGATTCGCCACATCTGGGAAGCGATCGCGGCGAAGGTTGATGACGGCCCGTGTGTGACCTACATCGGGCCGGGAGGGGCCGGCCATTTTGTGAAGATGGTCCATAACGGCATCGAATACGGTGACATGCAGTTGATCGCCGAATCTTTTGACATCATGCGAAACGTTCTGGGCCTCGAGGCCGAGGAGATGGCCGACATCTTCGATTCCTGGAATCGGGGCGACCTCGAATCTTTCCTGATCGAGGTCACGGCTAAAGTCCTCCGGGTCAAAGATCAAGAGACGGGCCGGCCGCTCGTCGAGCTGATCCTCGATAAAGCCGGGCAGAAGGGCACCGGCAAGTGGACGAGCTCGACGGCGCTCGAACTGGGGGTCGTCATCCCGACGATCGACGCGGCGATCGCTGCGCGCACGCTCTCAACACATAAGGAAGAGCGCGTCGAAGCGAGCAAGCAGATTGGTGGGCCCAGGCGAACGAGATATACCGGTGATCAGAGAGCGATGATCGAAGCGATTCATGATGCGCTCTACGCCTCCAAGATCTGCTCCTATGCGCAGGGAATGAACTTGATTCGCGCCGGCTCCGAGAATTGGAACTGGGGGATCAGCCTCGGCGAGGTGTCACGCATCTGGAAGGGGGGCTGCATTATCCGCGCCCAGTTCCTGGACAAGATCAAGCAAGCCTACCAACGTCGCGCGGACTTGCCGAGTCTTCTGCTCGATCCTGACTTCAAGGCGTGGGTGGAAGATGCTCAACCGAACTGGCGGCTCGCCGTGACGACCGCGATGCAATACGGCGTGCCCGTGCACGCGATGGCGTCCAGCATCAACTACTTCGACCTATGCCGCACTGCCGACCTGCCGTTGAACTTGACCCAGGCCCAGCGCGACTTCTTCGGCTCGCACACATACGAGCGGATAGATAAACCAGGACAGGGGCCGATTCACACGGAATGGGAGAAGTTGTTAGACGGGCGCTAAACCCGGGGTCTGCTCTGGAGCGCTCGTCTCCTTGCTAGGCCGCAGCCGCGAAAATGAATGGTCCCTGACAGGGTGGACTAATTTACGCTTGCGCCATCTCCTTATTCATGATAAATAGTACGACATCTCTCGCATTCACGGCTTTACTGTCCCAAGCTGCTAGTGCAAAGCTATGCACTTTCAGTGCAAGACTTTCAGTTGCTACACACTTCTAGAAATGCTAGAAGTGCGAGGGCATGAAAGAGAACCGCTACGGCAGTCCGACGGTCAGCAGATTAACGGCACACATCATATGGGCGACTAAGTACCGCTCCCACGTGCTGACAGGTGGCATCAAAATCAGATGCCGGGACCTTTTGCTTCAAATCTGCGCGGCCTTAGATGTACGGATATTCAAAGGGGTAATCAGTCGAGATCATGTCCACATGCACATCGAGTATCCGCCATCGAAGTCACTCTCAGAGCTAGTGAAACGGTGCAAAGGGAGAACGTCTCGGATGCTGCAGCAAGAGTACCCGGAGTTGCGCAAAAGCTACTGGGACAGGCACTTCTGGGCCATCGGGTACGGCGCATGGGGCACAGGCAACATCACCGAAGAGATGGTGCAAGAGTATCTGGAGCATCATCGGGAAGCCTCCAACAAGGGGACTGAAACATTCATCCTGGGATAGCTGGACTTGCAGTCCCGGTCAAATCTCTGCACTTTCAGTGCAGAGTGGTTTAGTTTTCGCAACGCAGAACCCAGCAAGGCTCTACAAAACCAATAATAGTTCCCATCGCCGGTCGGCGGGAAACTACACGCTAAGGAGCTTGATCATGAGAAGTTCAAAGAGCAACGTCATGCATCGGGTCGTCTTCATCCTGGCAATGTTGAGCTTGATGGGCTCGTTAGTCTTGCCCGGCTACTCTTCAGGCAGGCTCTCGAGGCCGGCAGTATCCACGAAGGCTTCTCATCTACATTCGCAACTGCGGCCGGGGGGGGCCCCCTCTCTTAATTCCTCACGCGCCCCGGCACCGCCTTCCCGTCAGGAGCAAGCCAAGCCGGAATCCCGCATCCCGGAGCCGCTCGGTAAAATTGCATTTTCGAGCGACCGTGACGGTAATTTCGAGATTTACGTAATGAACCCCGATGGCGGCGGGCAGACAAGGCTGACGCAGACTTCGACGGACAATCTCCGACCTACCTGGTCGCCTGACGGTACCAAGATCGCCTTCGAGACCAACCGTGATGGCAATTCCGAGATTTATGTGATGAATGCCGACGGCACCGGCCAAACGAATCTCACCAACAATCCGGGGGATGATCTTGAGCCCGCCTGGTCGCCCGACGGCACGAAAATCGCCTTTGTCAGTAATCGGAACGGCAATGATGAAATTTTCGTGATGAATGCCGACGGCAGCAACCCGACCAACCTCACCAACAATCCGGCGGATGATTTCAATCCCGCTTGGTCACCCAGCGGCTCGAAGCTGGCCTTTGCGAGCAATCGGGATAATCACTTCGACATTTACACGATGGATAGCAACGGCGGCAATGTGGCAAGGCTCACCGCCGATGCGGATGTGACAAATCCGGATGAGGACCTTCATCCTTCCTGGTCGCCCGCCAAGATCACGTTTCAGAGCAACCGCGACGGCACCGATCAGATCTACGTGATGAACCCCGACGGCAGTAATCAGATGCGGCTAACAAACAACGCGGCGCTCGATATCCAGCCCTCCCGGTCGTCAGACGGCGCCAAAATCGCCTTTGCCAGCACGCGCGACGACAACCTCGAGATTTACGTGATGAACGCCGACGGCAGCAATCAGATGCGGCTCACCAATCATCCGGCGAGCGATATCCAGCCCGCCATCCAGCCGCTCCCCTCTGCTTCCAACCTCGGAACGATACAATTTAGTCAGGGCAACTACACCGTCGACCATAGCGCAAGCAGTGTGACCATCACCGTCACACGGGCCGGCAATACGTCCGGGGCGGCGGCGGTTGATTTTGCCGCATTCGGCGGGACGGCTTCGGACCGCTCAGACTTTAACCCTGCTTTCGGCACGCTAAATTTCGCCGCCGGCGAAACAAGCCAGACATTCACGATCTCGATCATCAACAACGGTTTTCTCGAGGAAGATAGAACGATCAACCTGACCTTAAGCAACCCGACTGGAGCCATCCTGGGCACCCCAAACGCTGCTACGGTGACGATCGTCAACAACAACCAGGCGCCGTCGGCGACCAACCCGATTGACGATCAACAGACCTTCGTGCGCCAGCAATATCTGGATTTCCTCGCCCGTGAGCCGGATGCGACAGGATTGGCTTTCTGGACGGGCCAGATTACCGGTTGCGGTTCGGATACAGCTTGCACCAACCGGAGGCGCGTTGAGGTATCGGCCGCCTTCTTCCTCTCGAAAGAGTTTCAAGACTCCGGCTTCTTCCTGATCCGCCTGTACAAAGCTGCCTTCAATCGTTTCCCGACCTATCTGGAGTTTATCCGCGATCGGGGCCAGTTAATAGGAGGTCCCAATCTGGAGGGAAATAAGACGGCGTTTACCGGTGATTTTGTCAATAATCGCGCCGACTTCAAATCCCTCTATGATGGTAAGACCAACGATCAGTACGTAGACGCCTTGAATGCCAATACGGGAGGGGCCCTGACCCAGGCGGACCGCGACGCGCTGGTGAGCGGATTGAACAACGGCACGGAGACGCGGGTTACAGTACTGCGGAAGGTGGTGGACAATGCGAGCTTCATCCAGCGGCAATTAAACAGGGCGTTCGTGCTGATAGAATACTTCGGGTACCTCCGGCGCGATTCCGATCCGAGCGGGTTCGCCTTCTGGCTCAACGTGCTGGAGACATCGGGAGACTTCCGTGGGATGGTCTGCGCGTTCATCACTTCAACTGAGTATCAGCAGCGGTTTAGTACTGTCGTGACGCGCAGTAATGCTACCTGCGGGGGTGGAAAGTGACGCGCTGGCTGTTTGGATGGTTTGCCGGCGCGCTGGCGCGAAAAGGCCTGAGTTGTCTGATCTGCCCCCAATGCGCTTGAATCATCGTAAGCGGTATTTTTGTGCATAGGAGGACGCGATTAACTATTGGTCAGCCGAGACCGACTCATCAATCAAAGAGAAGGAGAAGGAATCATGAATTGCTCAAACACTAAGAAGGTCGCGCTTGCCGCCCTCGCCCTGACGGCGGCCCTCTTGATTCTGTTGACGCCGGCACCACCAATTGATGCTGCCGACCACGGGGACTCGCCGTTGGTCGCTCAAGATCAGGGAGCCGATCTGAACGACGCTTATCTGTTCCTCGACCCGAACGATAACACCAAGGTGATCTTCATTATGACCTTCCATGGGTTCATCGTACCGGGAGAGGCTTCGAACTTGGCGATCTTCGACCCGGCTATTCGCTACCGGTTTGAGATCGAAAACACGGGTGATGCGAAACCGGACGGGTTCATTGATGTTCGCTTCTCAAGCCGTGTCGCTAACGCCGCCGGGGTGCCGCAACCGCAGACGGCCACTATTTCTCTTCCATCCGGCCGGACCTTCACCGCACCGGCCACCAATCCGAGCAACACTTCTGACACTTCGCCTCCTCCGGTGATCACGACCGATCCGGTGAGCGGAGTATCCTTCTTCGCCGGGATGACAGACGATCCTTTCTTCTTCGATATTCCGGCCTTTAGCCGCTTCAACGCTTCGATCAGAGCCGGTGCGCCTAACCCCGCGGTGTTCCAGCGGGGTCGCGATACCTTCGCGGGCTACAACACCCTAGCCATCGCCCTGAGCATTCCGGTGTCGCTGGTGCGCGGCCAAGGCAATGAGCTCGGCCTGAGTTGCGACACACAGCGGCGGAGTCCGCAGATTTACAACACGAAAACCGGTGAAGTGACCGGATTCGGGAGATGGGTGAACGTCGACCGAGAGGGCATCCCCGCGGTTAACGTGGCGCTCGTTCCGTTCAACCAGAAGAACGCCTACAATGCGGGTTCAACCGTCGATGACGCGAATGGGCGGTTCGCGGCCGGGATCGTCAGCACGCTAAAGAACTTTTATGGCACGGACGATACGAGCATTGGCATCCTCGCGAGTGTCGCGGTAACGAGAGGCGATATCCTCCGGTTGAACCTGACAATACCTAATACTGGAACAGGGGGAGGGAACAACCCTCAAGCGGCCTTCCCGAATGGGCGTCGCCTGCAAGACGACGTGATCGACACTCTTCTTACTCTCATCAACAACCGTAAACCCCTGGGTGACAACGTCAACGGCAACGACGTCCCTTTTCGCGATACATTCCCGTTCCTCGCCCCATCTCAACAGCCGCGCGCTCCCGGGACAATAGATGATAATACGCGCAATTAGTTCTTGTGCTGCCCCTGCTGCGCCCCCGCGCCAACTGATATGGGCGCGGGGGCTTCGTGGTTTGATGATACAGATAGAACAAACCAGACTAGCTACCGCCTTCGTGATCGGACTCATCCTGCTAACATTAAATGCTTGCGGTGGGTGGGTGGCTTCCTCCTCCTCCGCGACGCATCTAGCTTCTTTACCCGCTGCTGCGCCGTTGCCTAACACTGCCGAGGCGACCGAAAGCACAATTCGCTTCCTTGAAAATCGTGTGAAGCGCGACCCGGATGACTTCATCGCCTATAACCTACTTTTTGGCCGTTATTTGCAGCGCTTGCGCGAGACGGGCAGCCTGAATTATCTGGATTTAGCCTCGCGCGCGGCACGCGCCTCGCTCGCGGCGATGCCCGCCGAACAGAATATTGGCGGCCTGAGCGCGCTCGCGCAGGCTGAATTTGCCGCGCATGAATTCGTTGCCGCACGTGACCACGCCACGCAGTTGACACAGCTCGATCCGGGCAAAGGCTATCCGTACCAAATACTGGGCGACGCGTTACTGGAATTAGGCGAGTATGAAAGAGCAGAAGCCGCTTTGCGGCAGATGGCCCGGCTAAGCGGCACGAGCGTCAACACCGAAACGCGGCTCGCCCGTTTTGCTGCGCTACGCGGCGAGACTAATATCGCCCAGCGGCACCTCTCCATAGCACTGGCCCTTGAGCTCGACGCGAGCCCTCCTCAACAGGAAACTGTCGCGTGGTGCCGCTGGCAGCTTGGCGAAACGGCCTTTTCCGTCGGAGATTATGAGGCCGCCGAGCGTCATTATCGTGACGCGCTGACGACTTTCCCGGACTATTATCGCGCGCTGGCCTCGCTCGGCCGTGCTCTCGCGGCGCGCGGGGACACGCCCGGCGCGATCGAGCAATACGAAAGGGCTGTCCGTCGCCTCCCCGACCCGACATTTGTCGCCGCGCTGGGTGATCTGTATAAACTTGTGGGGCGAGAGAAGGAGGCTGCGACTCAGTACGAGCTGGTCGAGCGGATCGGACACTTGAGCGCAATCAACGGAGCGCTTTATAACCGACAGCTGGCGCTCTTCTACGCCGATCATGATCTGAAAGCGGAAGAGGCTTACGCCAGTGCTGCCAGGGAGTATGAGGTGCGGCGTGATATCTACGGCGCAGACGCATTGGCATGGACGGCGCTTAAAGCCGGAAAAGTCACAGAAGCGCAGGCGGGCATCAAAGAGGCGATGCGACTTGGCACGCGCGATGCGAAGCTCTTTTATCACGCCGGAATGATTGCCCGAGCCGCAGGCGATCAGGCCTCTGCCAGGAAATATCTTAAGCTTGCGCTAAAGCTTAACCCTCAGTTCGACCCGTTGCAGGCTTCGACCGCCAAAAGGGCCCTCGAAGAGCCGTAGTTTTGGGCCACCGGAGTTTATGACTAATATTCGCGCCATCTCGGAGGGCCGCCACATACGGGTCGCGATTATTGCTGCGCTCATCTTGGCGGCAGGTCTGAGCGGCGCCACCATCGCGCACCCGCTCGGCAACTTTACCATCAACCATTTCACGCGCATTGAAGCGGGCTGCTCGGCCCGTATCCGCGTACGCTTTGTCGTTGACATGGCGGAGATCCCAACCTTTCAGGAATTGCAGGCGGCGGGTATTAATACGGGCGACGCTCCGTCGAATCCAAAACTTAACTCATATCTGGAGCAGATCGCTCCGCAATACGCCGGAGGACTACTCCTGACGGTGGACGGCACAAGGGTACCGCTCCGCACCGTTACTCAAACGGTCACAATATTGCAGGGCTCTGGCGGCCTTCCAACACTGCGTGTCGAGTGCGATTTCGAGGGGGGTGTACCCGCCGGTGAATCGAACCAAACACATCGTCTGCATATCCAAGATCTTAACCAT
>CAYLJO010000105.1:0-21594 GCA_964383905.1 uncultured Blastocatellaceae bacterium | reverse complement strand
GCCGTCAACGATTAGGGTTAAAGCGTTAAGAGACAGCTTTTTGAACAGCCTCTAAAGTTATGATTTACGTCGTTGACGTCACACGGCTCTGCTCAAATTAACGGTCTAATTTTCACCTTGAACATGACATGAGAGGATTTAAGGACTACTATTAACGTGCGCGGCAATTGATCGCGCATTCAGACTTGAAGATTACAAGCCCGGGTAGGGAGAGGTAGCGATGCGATTGACCGAGATGGTCTCGTGCTCCGGTTGAGCGGCTAAACTCGCGCCGAGCGAGCTCGCCCAGGTTTTGGGCGGACTAAAAATCCCGCACGATCCAAACTTGATTGTCGGCATTGAAACTGCCGACGACGCCGGAGTGTACCGTTTGAGCGACGACCTCGCGTTGGTTCAAACGGTAGATTTCTTTACCCCCATCGTTGACGATCCGTTCGACTACGGACGGATTGCCGCCCTCAATTCGATCAATGACGTGTGGGCGATGGGCGGCACACCGATCACAGCGCTGGCGGTGACCTGTTTCCCGAAAAAGGGTGTGGACTTCGCCATTCTCGGCGAGATCATGCGCGGCGGGCTGCAAGCGCTGACGGAGAACGGCGTCGCACTGGCCGGCGGCCATAGCGTGGACAACGCGCAGATCATGTTCGGCTATGCCGTCACCGGCACCATAAACCCGCATCAGGTGATGACCAACCGAGGCGCACGGCCCGATGATGCGCTTATTCTCACGAAACCCATCGGGACCGGAGTTATCTCAACCGGGATTAAATTTGAGAAGGCCCGGGAGAATGTGATTGAAGCCTCACTCGCGACGATGCTGCTCTCCGGGCGTGAGGCCGCCGCGGCGATGCGTGACTTTGAGGTGAAGGGGGCGACCGACGTGACCGGCTTTGCCCTTTTGGGCCACGCGTGGGAGATGGCCCGCGGGAGCGGCGTCACAATCGAGATTGATTCGGCGCGCGTGCCGCTGATACCCGGCGCACTCGAGCTGGCGGCGCAGGGTCTCTTGACGAGCGGTGACAAATCAAATCGCCGCTATGTCGGCGAGGACGTTGAGATCGGTGACGAAGTGGGCCAGGATCTGGTCAGATTGCTCTATGATCCGCAGACCGCAGGCGGCATGTTGATCTCAATTGCGGCCGGGCGCGCCGGCGCTCTGCTGGAGCGGCTGCGCAGCACCTACGCCGCTGCTGCGATCATCGGGCGCGTCACGCAGCGCGGTTCACATTCAATTGTCGTCAAATGACGATCAAAGACGGTGGTCTCAATGAAAGATCGTGCTGCCATAGAGAGTGTTGCTTCAAAGCAGAGCATGATTGATCCTGCCATTCCAACAGTAGACGCCCAGTCGGTGCTGGCGATCCTGCGCCTTACTCTCGGGGCGTTGTTTGTGTGGGTCTTCTTCGAGAATTTAGGTAAAGGGTTGTATAGCCCGGGCGGCTACGCAGGTCTGATCAATTACTACATCCAACGGGGCCACGCACCTAGCTTACTCAAAGCCGTCATGTCCTTGATGGCTTCCCACGCCAGTGTCGCCGGGCCGCTGCAGGCCGTCACGGAGCTCAGCTTCGGGGTGCTGTTGCTCCTCGGGCTGTTGACGCGGCCCGTGGCGCTGGCGGCGTTCCTGTTTTTGACGACGTTGTGGGTGGCGGAGTGGGGGACGGCGTGGGTCTGGGAGTTGCTGGTGCCGATGATGGTCGCGCTCTGCCTGGCGATAGGCGCCGCCGGCCGCAAATGGGGGATGGATGCCGTTCTGGCGCGGAAGTATCCTAAGGTTCCGCTCTGGTGATTTTAGGCTTTTCGGTTATGAGACATGTTAGGGCAGCGCGTGAATGAATCAGGGTTGATGACCGGGACGACTGGCGCTAAGAATGGCTCTCCGAGGCGGTTCGCCCTTGGCCTGGGGCTGACTAACGAGTGCAATCTGGCTTGCTCTTTCTGTTACCGCGATCCGAATCGCGTTGATCGGCTAACGCTTGAAGAAGTGCGCGCGGTGATGGAGCGGCTGCCGGTCCGCTCTGTCAATCTGGGTACGGGCGAGAACGGGATGCACCCGGGGTTTCAAACAATCCTCAGCTTTCTGCGCACGCAGCCCGTCAAACTGACGATCACATCGAACGGCCATAGCATCGCGGTGCTTGACGACGAGAGCGTGCGCGCATTCCATGACGTCGAATTCTCGCTGGACTACCCGACCGAGGCCGAGCAGGATGCGCAACGCGGTGCGGGCAATTGGGCACTGATCCACGAACAAGCCGCGCGCTGTCGTCGCCTCGGTGTTCCCGTGACAATTATCGCAGTAATGATGAAGGCCAACTACCTGCGATTGGCAGAAGTGGCGCGCGTGGCGAAGCAGTTTGAAGCGCCGCTGCGTGTCAATGTTTACCAGTCTGTGAGAACAGACGCCTACGCTTTGACCTACGAAGAATACTGGGAGGGCTTCCGCAGGCTTTTCGCGGAAGCGGATCTGATCGCGGCCGGCGAGCCGTTGATCCGCGCAATGGTAGGCTTGCCGCCTCCGGATACTAACTGCGGCTGCGGAGCCGGGACGGTGCGCGTGACTCCACGTGCGACGACCCAGCCGTGCGTCTACTGGCCCGGCGCAGGCGAGCCACTTTCAGTACTGCTGAAGGCGGGCGCGGAGATCGTCGATACCCCGCCCTTTATCGCCGCCCGCGCGCTGCCGCAGGCTTGCGAGCCATGTGACTTCCGCGAGAGTTGTCGCGGCGGATGCGCCGGACGCCGCAGCTTGCATGGCACACTGGATCAGCCTGATTTCTACTGCCCAATCATGCGCGGCGAGCGCCCTCGTCTTGAGGTTAAGATGGCCACTCAGCGGGATCTGCCAAAAATAGGGAGCGCCTGCACGACGATTGTGATCGCCCGCGACTGAAAACATTTGGTACCAGCAAATGTTTTCACCCTTCTCTATTGACCGTTATCTCCATTCCCTAAATTCGTTATCAATAGAGGGCCGCCCCGCACGCAACTGATCGTACGGAATTGCGCATCGTAACTATTTCCGGCTGTCAAAACTACAGAATAGTATGCGTCGACCTTTAACACGTCCCGTTTTGCAATACATGCTGTATGCTGTATTGGCCTTTGGGCTCACCGGCTGCGCAGTCGCGACGCAACAAACAAAGCGTGCGCCAGTGCCGGCCGTGACACAGCGGCCGGATCCGGCCCGTGAAGTTGACACCATTAATCGCCCGACGAGTGAGCCGTACAGAGGCGATCTCTCGATCTTTGAAGACCCGGACCGTGACCGAAAATTACAGATCGAGCGGGTGATGGATATTCTCGGGATCAAGGAAGGCTCAAACGTGGCCGACATCGGAGCCGGGTCAGGTTGGTTCACGGTCCGCGCGGCGCGGCGGACGGGGACGAGTGGCACGGTTTATGCCGTCGAGATTAATCCGAGCTATCTTAAGCATATCGAAGAGCGCGCCGCGCGCGAGAAGCTTCCAAATATCCGCACAGTCCTGGGCAAAGAGGATGATCCGCTACTTCCCTCACAAAGCGTTGATGCTGTTCTGATGTTAAAAACTTACCACGAAATCGCTCAACCAATCCGCCTCCTGAAGCACACAAGGGCGGCGATGCGTGTGGGCGCGCGGCTCGGTATTATCGACCGGAACGGCAAGGGCGATGACCACGGGCTTGACCGCCAGACGGTCATCGAGGAGGCCGAGCGCGCGGGATTCTCACCTCTCGAGCAATATGACTTCGTCAAGCCAGACGGGATGGACTACTTTTTAGTCTTCCAGGTGAAGCGCTAACTACCCCGGCGATTAGTAGATAATCCGGCGTTTTAGGTGCGCTCCCTCGCCACCCGAGCGAGCGTCGTCAGAATTCGCGTGGCGGCCAGGAAGGAGCCGCGGAGCGTCCCGGAAATTTTCGACTCACCGCCTGCGCGGCGGCGATAGTCAACCGGTACTTCAAGGATGCGCAATCGAGCGCGGGCGGCTCGCATCTGCATCTCTAAAGGCCAGCCATAAGTCTCTTCCCTCATACCAAGTCTAAGCAGTGCGTCGCGGCGAATAGCGCGAAAAGGGCCCATGTCGGTGTAATGAACGCCGTACAGAACGCGCAGTAGAAAGCCGACCATGTACCCGGCAAAGACTTGATGGAAGATCATGCTGCCGGGTTCCCGCCGCCCGCTGATACGCGACCCGATGACGAAGTCGTATGTTCCATCCTTGATCGGCCGGACAAGTCTTCCCATCTGTTCGGGACAGTCGCTGCCGTCGCCGTCGAGGAAGACAACGATCTCGCAGTCCGGGGCGAGGGCCTTGAGACCGGCGCGAAAGGCGCGCCCGTAACCGCGTCGCGACTCTGTTACCACGCGCGCCCCGGCCTCCCGTGCGCGCTCAGCCGTCCGGTCCTCACTGCCGTTGTCGACAACGATCAGGTCGCCGGCGTACTCACGCGGCACGGCGCGGACTACTTCCTCAATCGTCGCCTCTTCGTTAAGAGCGGCGATGATGACCGACACGTGCGCTCGCGAAGAAGACTGCCCGTCAAGGCCGGAACGGATGTTCTCATTGTCGATCGGATCGCTCATTCTTTGATGGCAGGAGCTGACAGATGATAAGTCTTCTAAACGCGGCAAAGGCTAAGTTGCCTGTAAAATTCGGATTATCGCTCCGGAGAGCCTTTCCCACGTCTCTGTTTCCTCGGCCAATCGCCGTCGCCCGGCACAAGTCAGCTTGTAAAACTTGGCGCGGCGGTTGTTTTCCGAACTCCCCCACTCCGATGTGATCCACCTCTGCTGTTCGAGGCGGTGCAGCGCCGGGTAAAGAGAACCCTGATTGACGCGGAGCACATCCTGGGATATCTGCTGGATGCGCTGCGAAATGTCCCAGCCGTGTGTCGGGCCCAGGGCCAGAGTCTTGAAGACGAGCAGGTCAAGGGTGCCTTGCAAAAGGTCGGTCTTCGGCTTCATCATACACCTCCTCTAGCCAATCTACAGGGCGTTTAGCATAGCGGGCGTCTTGTAGAATTTCAAGGGAAAGGAGGCTTGATCGTCGGGATTTGCCGAAAGCGGACTCGCTAAAGGTCAGATGCGGGCACGCGTATGGACTCGCCGTTCCTCAAACTTTTGCGGTGATTCCAGAGGGTGACCGCGCCGAGAAGTGCGCAAGGCAGGTACAGAAGTGCGTTAAGTGCGAACATCTGGTCAGGTTTGTCGCCGACCCACGTGGCGTAAAGGAGAAAGCTGGCTGTGGTCAGATAAAAGAGCGGCGCGACCGGCGCAAGACACAGAAATGGAATGAGCCATGAAAAATACCACGAGAAGTGTGGCGCGAGCAGAATGGTGAATGTACTCGCAAGGGCGAACCCGCGCATCACATAGCTGGCGTCAGTCTGTTCCCGCTTCCACAATGACCATCCGGCAATAGTAGATAGAATGAGGAGCGCAAAGATCACGAAAGCCGCGTTTGGTATCTTCGCCCCGGCGAGTATCCGGCGCACCAGGCTTAAGATAAAAAACTGCTCACCGCTGAGCATCCCCCGTTCGCCGGCATATCCCGGCAAGAAACCCAGCACACCGACCATGCCGACGCTAAGGTATGGCAAGTATCCGGCAAGGATGGTTGCGGCGAAAGCGACCGGCATCTTCCATCCCCAACGCCGGTAGAGGGCCGGGAATAGCACTACCGGAAATAGCTTCACAAGAGCGGCGCAAGCCAGCGCGACCCCCGTCGCGGCCTGCAGTTGACGGCGGCGCGCGAGCAGGGCGAGCGCGATGAACGCGATGGCCGCCGCATCGATGTGACCGCTGCCGGCAAATTCCCAGACCGTCAGCGGGTGCCACGCGTATATTAAGATGCGCTGCCGCGGTAGACCGAATGTAGCAAGCAAGTCGGCGATCGCCCACAGTGTCAGCGCCTCAAATCCGACCATCAACGCTTTCATCCAGATTACTGATTCGCTGACGCGCGTCGCCAGCAGGTAGATTGCCTCGGCCACCGGCGGATACATGGTGTGCGCGTAATCGCGCCGGTTGATCTTGGGGTAAATCGTTTCATCCCGCAATCGCTCCAGCGTCGCGTCGGCGGGGATATACCTGTACGGATTGATGCCCGCCGCCTGGACCCGGCCGTCCCAGATGTAACGGTAAATGTCATCCGAAAGGTGAGGTGGCGTGAAAAGGATGCTGAGTCGAAAGAGCGCGGCAATGAGAATGATGATCATCATCCTCGCGCGCGCTGGCCGGGCGCGCAGGATCAACCAGGCGGCGAGGAGGTAGAGCGTCGCCTGGGCCAGGGCGAGTTTGGTGAACCAGATAATATCCCTTGTGCCTTCGGCGCGCCCCCCGATTCTATAGAGTGCAACCGACACACAACCGATTGCGACAAGCGTGAGATCTGTACGGCGCAGTAGTATGCCCTTCCTATTCGCGCCAGGCCCGTCCGTCATACTGTCCTCATGCGCGCGGCTGCTTCCGGCCAGATTCGTTCATACCCCTCCCTTTCAATCAGCCGAGCGAGATAATCGCGCGTGTATGTCGCCCGATACCCGATGAGACCGGAACCGTCCGCAGGTCTGTCGGGCGAAAAGAGCTCTCCGCAAAGACGACGAAGCGCCGCGGCATCGTCCACGTCATACCAGGCGGGTAGCAATTCCACATCCAGTCCTATCCCGGCGGCGCGCTCAACCGTATCGGCCAAAACGTCCGCAGTGCTCCACGCTATTCGGTCGAACAGGCAGCGGTGGGCGTGTTTAAGTCCGATCAGATAATAGCCCCCGTCCTCGCTCGGGCCGAGAATGACACGGTCGCCGGGACGTGCCAGGGATGCGACGACCGTTGCGAGTATTGCGCGCGGCAGCGTCGGGCTGTCGGAGTTGATCAAGCACACCGACTCGTACCCATGGTTTAATAGCTCCCCGGTCGCGTTAAACAGCCTGTCGCCGAGAGATTCACCTTGTTGCTGAAGAAGCTTGAACCCTTCCGGAAGCAACCGGTCGAACGCCGCCTCCGCGCCGGCGGGGGTGTAGGCGACAAGGCCGTCGGCGTCGCCTGTCGCGGCGATACCAGAGATGTTCGCCGTCGTATCGCGCAGGAAGCAAACACTGAGCGTGGCCGCTTCATCGGGGGTCAGCGGCGGCACGAGCCTGGTCTTGACCGCGCCGGCCAGCGGGGCTTTCGCCATGACGGTGAGCGCGCACCGGCGCTTTACTAACAGCCTGTCCACGGTAGAATCGTTAACTCCCATCCGAATGTATTACAACACAGAACCCGGGAATTGAAAGAGCGTCTTTGCTCAAAACCTTATTTTATCGAGCGTACAACGGTCAGGGCGCAAACGCCAATCGGGTCGGCAGTTTCGGATTAAGAGTTAAGGCCGATTTACTGTCAAGAGAACTATTACTATCTTGCAGACTATTTCCGCGAGGCGTAGGATGTGCGGTATGATTACCACAAAAATTAGAGAGATGGCGCGCAAGCGCGGCATCGCTAACGCCTATCAGTTGCAAAAGGCATGCGGCCTCAGCCCGAGTATGGGGGCACGTTTATGGCGTGACGAAGTAGAAATGATTGGGCTCGGCACGCTGGATAAGCTGTGCAAGGCATTAGAATGTTCGCCCGGCGACCTGCTCGTCAGAGTCCAAAGGAAAGGCGGGCAAAGGAAGTAATAAGGAATCAACCTCGATCAACAAGGAGAGGCGATATGTCTACCGGAACTATCCTGATTATTATTTTGATTCTATTGCTTATTGGCGCGGCCCCGACATGGCCCTACAGCAGGGGGTGGGGCTACTACCCGAGCGGGACACTCGGCTTAGTACTCCTCATCGTGCTTATCCTTTTGCTATTGGGTTACGTCTGAAGGCGATCATGCGGGCGACGGCTGAGGAGGATTGAGAATCAATCGCTTGACGGGTGCGGGGTGAGGAGTGGATCCCTGTGGTCGATAGAAGAAAATAGGGCGGGGAGGAGACGCCATGTTAAAAGCTGCCGGTGGCCATTAGGCAATAAGGGCGAAAAACTTATAAAATAAGCTTTTCTGAGCCGGCGCGCGCTATAAAGCACATGGACGAACCTGCAAGTTATTTTCTAACTATCTTTCTCAACGAGGACGTGGCCGCCGAGTCCCTGACCTTTTCCGAAGCGGCGATTAAGCTCCTCGCCGTTCTTTTCCTGGTCGCCGCCAATGGATTCTTTGTCGGCGCAGAGTTTGCGCTCGTCTCCGTGCGCCGACCGAAGCTGGAAGCGCGCGCGGCAGCGGGCAGCAAAAGGGCACGCGCCGCGCTGCGCTTACTGAGCGAACCGACCCTCTTTATCTCTGCCACACAACTCGGCATCACTCTCGCGTCACTCGCAATTGGCTGGCTGGGCGAGCCGACTGTCGCCGCGCTGCTCATGCCTTTTGCGCTCCGCATCGCGCATGGCGGCAGGGCTGCTTACATCGCACACGGTGCCGCCTTTGTTATTGCTTTTGCCGCCATTACTTTTCTACACATTGTCCTCGGCGAGTTAATGCCCAAAATGGTCGCGCTCGAGCGTGCCGAAAGGCTGGCGCTCGTCGCCGCGCGCCCGCTCGAACTTTTCGCGAGAATTTTTCGCGCTCCGATCTGGCTGTTCAACAAGGTCGGCACCCGTCTGGGGCGGATGCTTGGCCTTAAATCGTCGCTCGAACACACGGCCGTCTACACGGAGGCCGAGTTGCGGCAACTCATCGACGTGTCACGCGAGAGAGGCTATCTGCGCCCTGCCGAGCAGCGCCTGATTCACAGCGTCTTTGAATTTTCCGAGACGCTGGTGCGTGAGGCGATGGTGCCGCGCACCGAGATGGCGGCGGTCTCCAGTAATTGTTCTCTCGAAGAGATCACACGCGCGTTTCATAAGTACGGCTACTCGCGTCTACCGGTTTATCGTGAGTCGCTCGATGATGTGATCGGCCTCTTACACAGTAAGGACGTGATGCCGTACCTTTTGCATCCGGAGCGTTTTCGACTCGAAAAAGTGCTGCAGGCGCCGCTTTACGTCGTGGACACCGCGCGCCTTGAAGATGTTCTCAAACAAATGCAGAAGGCCAAGGCCCATTTCGGCTTTGTGGTTGATGAGCACGGGGGCGTCGAAGGCATTATCACGCTCGAAGATCTGCTTGAAGAGATTGTCGGCGAAATCTCTGACGAACACGACGAAGAGGCTAACGAGCAGATCAGCGAAGAGCGCGACGGCACTTACGTGCTTGACGGCGGGCTCGCGGTGCGCGATCTCAACCGCCGCCTGAAACTTGCGGTGCCGGAATCGGAGAACTATACAACCATCGCCGGGTTCCTCATGGCCGAGGCCGGTCACATTCTCAAACCGGGCGAAGAAATTAAGTACGACGACCTTCTCTTCCGCGTCGAGCGTGTCGAACGTCGCCGAGTTATGCGCGTGCGGCTGGAGCGGACAGAGCAGCCAACAAATGTAGAGGATGAAGCTGCCACCAGTGCCACAGGTGTAGCTGGATAAGGCAAAAGTAAAAAGGTAAAAAATTTGAAGACAAATCGTCTCCGCTTCTTCACTTTTCCTTTTAACTTTTGCCTTCCTACGGTGGGTGGTAATGTTACCGGGATCGCAATCCATCTTGCTATTAGGGGTTGACTAATCATGAGCTTGATTGAGCAGATACATGCGCGTGAGATCCTCGATTCAAGGGGCAACCCGACAGTCGAGGCGGAGGTCGTTTTGATCAGCGGCGAAGTTGGGCGCGCCATGGTCCCTTCGGGCGCGTCAACCGGCGAACACGAGGCGGTCGAGCTGCGCGACGGCGATAAGAAACGCTACGGCGGCAAAGGAGTTTTGAAGGCCGTTCATAACATCAATAACCTGATCGCCGACGAGATTGAAGGCATGGATGCGCTCGATCAGGCGGAGATTGATGCGGCGCTCATTGAGCTGGACGGCACCGAGACGAAATCAAAACTCGGGGCCAATGCCCTGCTCGCCGTGTCGCTCGGCGCAGCGCGCGCGGCGGCCGCGCACCTCGAGCTCCCGCTTTACAGGTACCTCGGTGGGCCAAACGCGCGGACGCTGCCCGTGCCGATGATGAATATTGTGAACGGCGGCGCACACGCCGACAACAACGTTGACTTCCAGGAGTTCATGGTAGTTCCGGCCGGCGCGGGAGGTTTCCGGGAAGCGTTGCGCGCGGGCGCGGAAATTTTCCATGCCCTGAAAGGCGTATTGAAGAAGAGGGGCTATGCGACGGGCGTCGGCGATGAAGGCGGCTTTGCACCCAACCTGAAATCGAACGAAGAAGCGATTGAAACGATCCTGGAGGCGATCACACAGGTGGGCTACACGGCCGGACGTGACATCATGCTCGCGCTCGACCCGGCGGCGAGTGAGTATTTCGACGGCAAGTCTTACGTCTTCAAGAAATCGGACGGGCGACGATTGTCGAGCGCTGAGATGGTCGCTTACTGGAAGGGCTGGGTCGAGCGATACCCGATCATTTCCATCGAAGACGGTATGGCGGAGAACGACTGGGACGGCTGGAAGATGTTGACCGACGAGATGGGCCGGAGCGTGCAGCTCGTCGGCGACGATTTGTTCGTAACCAACACAACGTTCCTGCGCAAGGGGATCGAGCGCGGCGTCGCCAACTCAATTTTGATCAAGGCCAATCAGATCGGCACGCTCACGGAGACGCTGGATTGCATTGAGCTGGCCAAAACACACGGCCGCACCGCCGTCATCTCTCACCGTTCCGGTGAGACTGAAGATTCTTTCATCGCAGACCTGGCCGTCGCCACCAATGCCGGGCAGATCAAGACGGGCTCGCTCTCGCGGAGCGACCGCATCGCAAAATACAATCAACTCCTTCGTATCGAGGAGGATCTGCGCGAAGCAGGAAGATATCCGGGGCGCGCCGCTTTTTACCAGATCGAGCAAGCCGCACAGCCTTCAGTCACGGGACGCCAGCGGAAGAGTGCGCGGGCGGCGAAACGCTGAGGCGGGTACGGCCTGCGCGTAGCCGTAATGCGTAGAGGAACACGACACATTTTCAAGGAGAAACATTTTGGCTGACAAACAGGGGCCGCTCGCGCTCATTATCATAGACGGCTGGGGGTACTCACCGAGGCGTGAAGGTAATGCTATCGCTCTGGCGACGACACCATTTTACAATGAGCTGATTGAGAAATACCCACACACGCTCCTCGAAGCCTCGGGCACCCGTGTCGGCCTGCCCAGGGGCATTATGGGTAATTCCGAAGTCGGGCATTTGAACATGGGGTCGGGCCGTGTAATTCGCATGGACGTGACGCGCATTGATTACGCCATCGAGACCGGTGACTTCTTCAATAATGAAGTGCTCGTTGCGGCGATGGACGGCGCGAAGGCGCGCGGGACCACGCTGCATATGATGGGCTTGGTCTCCGACGGTCAGGTCCACTCGTCACAGGAACATCTTTACGCGCTCCTGCGCATGGCCAAACAGCGCGGGCTCCAGCGGGTTTATGTCCACTGCTTCCTGGACGGACGCGACACACCTCCGGCATCCGCTTACGGCTATGTCGAAGCCTTACAGGCGGAGTGCGGTAAGGTCGGTTGCGGGCGGATCGCCTCCGTAGTCGGCCGGTACTACGCGATGGACCGCGACAAGCGGTGGGAGCGCACAGAACGCGCCTATAAGCTGCTCGTTAACGCGGAAGGCGAGAGGGCCATTAATCCGGTCGAAGCGATTAAGCGCTCGTACGAACGCGGCGTGACGGATGAATTCGTCGAGCCGATTGTGATCGAGCGCGAAACGGGCGAGCCCGTCGCCACGATCGGGGAAGGCGACGCGGTGATCTTTTTTAACTTCCGCCCGGATCGGGCGCGGCAGATCACGAGAGCTCTCGCCGTGCCCGGCTTCGACGCCTTCCCCACGCAGTCACCCGCCATCGATTTCGTCTGCTTCTCGCTATACGACCACACTTTTCCGCTGGCCATTGCGTTTCCGCCGCAACAACACCGCAACGTCCTGGCGGAGGTCTTCGGTCGTCTCGGCGTGCGCAACTATCGTCTCGCGGAGACTGAGAAGTACGCGCATGTCACCTACTTTTTCAACGGCGGCGTTGAGAAGGAATACCCGTGTGAGCGTCGCCTTCTGGTCCCATCCCCGAAGATCGCGACTTACGATCTGGAGCCCGAAATGTCCGCCTTCAAGGTCACGGATAAGGTCTTACGCGGGATCGAAGAAGGCGAAACAGACGTCTTCATCATCAACTTCGCCAACCCGGACATGGTGGGCCATACGGGCAAGCTCGACAAGACCATCCAGGCAGTGCAGTACGTGGACACATGTCTGGGGTGGATCACCAAGGGCCTCAGGCAGGCGCGCGGTCGCGCTTTGATCACCGCCGATCACGGCAACTGTGAACAGATGATTGACCACACAACGGGTCAACCGCACACCGCGCACACGACCAATCCGGTTCCCTTTCACCTGATAGATGAAGAGTCAATCGGCCTAAAACTGCGCGACGGCGGCGCGCTCGAAGACGTTGCGCCGACGATGCTCGGACTTCTTGGCCTTGAGCAGCCGGCGGAAATGACCGGGCGCGACCTGCGTGAAATCTAATGGACTCCAGTTTCGACCCGCGCAATATCCTCGTCATAGACTTCGGCCAACTCGGCGACGTGGTGCTCAGTTTGCCTGCGCTACGCGCCGTCAGGGAAAGGTTTCCGGCGGCGCGCATCACGGTTGCGGTGGGCCTACCGGGCGCTTCCGTCGTCGATCTTTCCGGTTACGCTGACGCGACGCTCGTGGTTGATCGTGTCGCATTGCGCGACGGCCCGAAAGTGCTGTCGATCCTGCGCATCGCGCGGTTTGTTAAGGAGGTGCGCCGGGCCGTGTTTGATTTCGTGATTGACCTTCACAGCCTCTCGGAGACGAATTTGCTCGGCTATCTCTCGGGCGCGTCGAAGAGGCTTTACGCGCGGCGGCCGGGGCGCTCGCTTGATTTCCTTGCCAATTTTTATCCGCGACCGCCCGTTGAAGACTATCGCCCGACCAAGCATGCGATTGATCGCTATCTCGACGTGCTGATCCCGCTCGGCATTAAAGAGCGCCACCGCGTGCCGCGTCTGACGCCGCGTGAGGAGGATAACCGCGCCGTCGAGCAGATGTTGAAAAAGGAGAAAGCGCATACGGGCGCGCCCCTGGTCGGGCTTTTCCCGGGCGCGGGCCATCCGGGTAGGCGTTGGCCGCTGGCGCGCTTCGTCGAGCTCGCGGAGCGTCTCGTGCGCAATGACGACGTTCGCATCACATTGTTCGCCGGGCCTGAAGAACGCCCGATGGTCAAGGAGATGCGAGGAGCCTTTCCACGCTCGACGTTGATTTTCGACCGGCTGACGATCCCGCAGCTCGCCTCGGCGCTGGCGCGCCTGGCCGTCTTCGTCTCAAACGACACCGGGCCGATGCACATCGCCACGGCCGTCGGCACATCGGTCGTCGCGCTGCTTGACCGACCCACCCCTAACAGCTTTATCCCCGTAGAAGAACGCCACCGCGTAATTTATAGCCGCACGATTACTGAAATGACGACGGATGAAGTCTACGCGGCCACGCGCGAACTGCTCGCCAGCGGCCGCACGGCGTCGCTTTTCGCCGTTTGAATACCCGATCCCTTAGAAGGCAAAGTAAAAAGGTAAAAGCGAAGAGGATTGCCGCCTTCCTACTTTTACCTTTTTACTCCTACCTTTATCTCAGGCCGACGATGCCGAGGGTGACAAGCAAAGCGCGTTTGAGCCCGACGTCGCGCCCGCGAGGATCAAACCATTCGCTCAGCGTATGCGAGTGGCCGGAAGTGCCGCCGGCGCCGAGTGTGATCGCCGGAAGGCCCATCGAGATAGGGATGTTTGCGTCGGTCGAGGAGCGGTCGAGGCGTGTCTTGTAACCGCAAGCGCGTGTCGCTTCTTCGGCGATGCGCACGATTACCGAATCCGGCGAGGTCTCGCCGCTCGGCCGGTCGCCAATCAACTGAAGGTCAAGCTCGAGCGGCGGGTCTCCCTTGCGGCGCGCCGAATTTTCATCATCGCATGCTTCGCGCGCGGCACGGCGAAAAAAGGCGTCCAGCCGCCGGAGCTCCTCGGCGGATGCTGAACGCAGGTCGACATCCATCATCGCTTCGCGCGGAATGACGTTGATACCCGCCCCACCTTCGATGCGACCGACGTTAAAGGTCGTGCGTGGGTCGGCCGGGGCCGGATAAGAAGCGAGCCGCGCAACGGCGCGCCCCAACGCGTGGATAGGATTTGCTGCCCCGAAATCTCCCCATGAATGCCCGCCGGCGCCGCGCAAACGTAGCCGGTAGCGGCGCGAACCGAGTGCCGCGTGAGTGATGCGGTCGACGCCGGGGCCGTCAAAGCTGATGAAAGCATCGATCTTGTTTGACCACGGCCCGCGCGTTAATAGATAACGCGCGCCGCGCAAATTGCCTTCGCCCTCCTCACCCACCGTGCCGACGAAAAGAATCGAGCCTTCGGTCTCGATTGCGTAATCTTCCAACGCGCGCAGCAGCGCGATGAGCGCCACCAACCCACACCCGTCGTCGGCGATGCCCGGGGCAAGCAACTTGCCTTGCTCGCGGCGCACGCTGAAATCCGTCCCCGCCGGAAAGACGGTATCAAGATGCGCGCTCACGACGAGCAGCGGAGAGCGAGAGTGCCCCGCGCGTAAAGCGACGCAATTGCCCTCCTCATCAAGACCGGCTTCGCTCAGCCCGTATTCACGAAACTTTTCGCAGAGGTATGCGGCCCGCCGCTGCTCGCCAAAAGGCGGTGCGGGGACCGTGCAGATCGCAATCTGTTCCTCGGTAATCTCAGCGGCACGTGACTCAAAGAATTGGAGAGCGCGGCGCACTCGCGCCGACGCGAGGAGTCCCTGCACTGTTCTGTCTGGCGCGAGGGCAACCGGAGGGCTAGCCATAAAATGTGAATCGTCGGCAGTAAATCGCGAATTGTAAATAGAAGACCTCACGTCTTCTGTTATTTACGACTTACGCCCCTTAGCACTGATGATTTACCTTTAGACCAACTGCATTACTTCATCTTCTTCAAGCACGGACGGTGATTTCTTGGCGCGCTCGTAAATGCGTGTGACCCGCTCCTCGCTGGCTTCGATGCCGCGCGTTTCCAGCCAGAAGACGATATTTGATTTGCCGCTCATTGGGCCGATCTCGATTACTTGCCGCATCCCGAAGAGCCCCGCCGGCACGCCCGAGTAGACCAGGTCGGCCAGCCCCGCGTCCCCCTTCTTGTAACTCTTGATCACGGCCGCGGCGTGCACCCCCGTCGCCGTGCGAAAAGCGTCACGGCCGAAGACCGGATAGTTGTAAGGAATAGCCCAGCCGCAAGACGAGGCGGCCGTCTCGCAGTACTCGCGCAGGCGCGAGAGGTCGTTGTCAATCCAGCCCATTAATTTAAGGTTGACAAGTAGCTGGTCCATCGGCGTGTTGCCGACGCGCTCGCCGATGCCCAGCGCCGAGCCGTGCACTTCGTCCGCGCCTCCCTCAATCGCCGCGATGGAGTTGATGACGCCGAGCCCGCGATCCTGGTGGCCGTGCCAGTCGAGCCGCACTGCTTCGCCCTGCTCCTCGATAACGCTTTTGACGAAGCTGACGACGGCGCGCGCCCCGTCCGGCGTCGAATGCCCGACCGTGTCGCAGACGCACACGGCGCGCGCCCCACAACCGATAGCCATCGAGTAGAGGGCGCGAATGGTCTCCGGGTCGGCGCGCGTTGTGTCTTCCGTGACATACATCACGGGAACGCCCTCTTTGACGGCGAAAGTGACGGCGTCTTCCGTGAGTTTCAAGAGCTTGTCGAGCGTCCAGTCTTCTGCGTAAAAGCGCACCGGGGATGAGCCGATAAAGGTACAGGCTTCAATGGGTATCCCGACGCGTTGCGAGATTTCGACAATCGGCTTGATATCGGCGATGTGCGTGCGCGCGGCGCAGTTGGGGCGGATCTTCAGTTTTTTGTCGGCGATCTCGCGCGCCAGGCGCTCTACTCCCGCCGCGTGTGTGCCGCCAGCGCCGGGCAGGCCTATGTCGACGGTGTCGATGCCGAGCGCATCCATCAGGTGCAGCAGTTCCAGCTTTTTCTCGATCGGCGGGTCGCGAACCGATGGCGACTGCAGGCCGTCGCGCAAAGTTTCATCGTCGAAACCGATATGGCGATTGGGCGCAGGGGCGCGTGACTTGGCTCTGTTCCAATCGTAGATGAGCTCTTCGGCAGGCACTCTGACACCTCTCGTGGCTTCAAAAATCTGCGCAAATAAACAGTTACGGGAAGAAAGTGGATTACAGCAACTGGCACCGGGAATGTCAAGCGGGACTCCTTGCGCAAAATCAGGTCTCGCCGGAGCAAACCTACCTCACCCGCTCTTTGACGCGTGATCACACTCTGTTATCCTCAGAGGTGTTCCACTAACTGCTGAGCTTCGGCAAATCTCAAAGGCATTCGAGCCAGTCGAACCACCTGTGCCACATATGAAGATTGCACTCGGTTCCGACCGCGCGGCGAAGATCATGGCCGTTCGTGCCAGTCTCGTGCGCGTCGCTACGATTGATAGGTCGTGGAGTGAAGCGGATATACTCGCGCGGCCCGTCGCCATGAACGCGCCTGCCATGCCATTGACCGACTGTGAGCTGATGCATGGCGCGCGCGAAAGAGCCCTCGCGGTGCGCGACCTGCTGGCGAACGAAAAGGCGAATGCGGATCTTTATGTTGGCCTTGAAGGAGGGTTCCATTCCATCTACGTGGATGACGAGTGGCACACGTTCTTGCGCGGCTGGGCCTACGCGACGGACGGCGAACGTGGGTATTTCGGTGCGAGCCCATCCGTCACCGTCCCCCCGCAAATCCTGGAGCGCGTGGTTGGCGGCAAGCGGGAGCTGGGCGTGGTCATTGACGAAGTCGCGGGCGGGTATGATGTACGAAGCCGCCAGGGGGCGTGGGGCGTTTTGTCGCGCAATTTATTGACACGATCGATGAGTTTTGAAGCGGCGCTCATCGCCGCCTTTGCGCCGTTCTATAACAAGGGGCTATACTCCTAATCCCATTTGTTGGTAGCTCCTATGATGTTGAAATCCGTTGAGCACGAAGAACTCACCGCACAAGGCACGGACGAACACTTGAGCCTGCGTGCCTCGATGGGCTGGATCGAAGTGATCGCGGGCTCGATGTTTTCCGGCAAATCCGAAGAACTGATACGCCGCCTGCGCCGCGCCAAGATCGCGCGCCAGAAGATCCAGGTCTTCAAACCGGCCATCGACCTGCGCTACTCACAGGACCATATCGTCTCGCACTCCGAGATGCGTCATGAATCATCAACCGTCCGAACGGCTGCCGAATTGCTCTCGGAAGTAGAACCGGGGACGGAAGTCGTCGGTATTGATGAGGGCCAGTTTTTCGACAGCGGGCTCGTCGAGGTGGCGAACCAACTAGCGCAGCGCGGCTTGCGCGTCATCATCGCCGGACTGGATCAGGATTACACGGGCAAACCATTCGAGCCGATGCCGCAACTGCTCGCCATCGCCGAGTACATTACTAAGACACACGCCATCTGCGTGTGCTGCGGTCAACCCGCCAACTATTCACAACGCATCTTTGAATCCGAAGAGCGCGTCGCGGTCGGCGCTGCCGATATGTATGAAGCGCGCTGCCGTCGCTGCTTCGTCCCACACGCCGATAAACCTACATCCTATATAACGGAAGCAGCAGACTAACCTTAAGAGTCTGGAGTCTAGAGAGTCTGCAGTCTGAAGTCCTTTTGACTCCCCAGACTCCAGACTCTCTAGTATTACTCCGTTAGGTTAGTTACACATGAAATCGGTACGTCTCATATTTTGGGCGTGACCGAAAAACAGATCAAGAAATGTCGAGAGCGCCTACAGTGCTTTATCCTCAAGATGCTGAGCCCACTCGGTCGTCGCGAGCGTTGTCACTGGGGCGGGATATACATCCGAGGATTGTTACTTGACGGAGAGCGAAAGAGCGTCGGGGCGATGGTTCCACACTTGCCCGATGGCAATGAGCAGAACCTCCAGCAGTTCATCAGCCAGAGTCCTTGGCCGTGGGAGCCACTCTGGCGAAGGCTCGCGCTCAAGCTGAATCGAGCTTTCACGCCCACAACCTGGGTCATTGATGATACAGGATTCCCCAAGCAGGGCACTCACTCAGTGGCTGTCCATAGGCAGTACTCAGGAACGCTGGGGAAGAGGGCTAACTGCCAGGTAGCGGTCAGCTTACATGCCGCAGGAGTGCAGGGCAGTTCTGCCATCGCTTGGCGGCTCTACCTGCCAGCAGCCTGGGCTCAGGATCAGGAGCGGCGGCGCAAAGTAGGTGTCCCGGATAAGATCTCTTTCCGAAAGAAGTGGGAGTTAGCACTTGATCTCATTGACTTGGCACTGAGTTGGGGCTTGCCGCCGCGGGTGCTCCTAGCTGATGCGGGCTATGGCGACGTAACTGATTTCCGCCGTGGATTGGAGAGGCGCGGCCTACAATATGCGGTGGGTATAACAAACCAGGTCAGGATATGGGTAGAACCACCCTTGATCGTCCGCCATGAGCACTGCTCAACGGGGCGTGCGGCCATTTCGTAAGTACGACTATGGCGAGCAGAAGCCGGTGACCGTGCGTGCCGTAGCCGAAGAGCAGCGGGAGAAGTTTCGCAGCGTGACCTGGCGGCAAGGCAGTCGTGGGCCGATGCGAAGTAGATTCCTGGCTCGTCGAGTACAAGCGGCGCACGGGTATGTGGAAGGGGAGGCACCGGGCAAAGAGGTCTGGTTACTGATCCAATGGCCGGAGGGAGAGCCGCAGCCGACGAAGTACTTTCTCTGCGACCTGCCCCGGAATCTGAGCCTCAAGCGATTGGTTGATATAGCTCATGGGCGGTGGCGCATTGAGCAAGATTACCAACAGCTGAAAGAGGAGTTGGGGCTTGATCACTTCGAAGGGCGGAGCTGGCGAGGGTGGCATCACCACATAACAATGGTCATGTTAGCCCATGCTTTCCTGCGGCTAGAACAGGTGCGACGTGGGAAGCGATCATACTGGACACTGCCGCAAATGCGCCGAGAGATACAATGGTTGTTGTGTACGTGGGCAGGTATATGTTGCCATTGCGGCTCACAAATCATGACAGGCTGCCCGCGCGGTCCGTAGAACCTAACGGAGTAATACTAGACTCTCTAGACTCTTTCCTGCAAGAAAATTCCGGCCTCTTCGTTCTACGGAAAGAGCAGAAGGGTAATCTCAGCTCTTGAGCTGTTTTCGGAGGAGTAAATCATGAAGACGCAAATGCTGGTAATGTCTGTTGGAGTCGTCTTGCTGGCTCTAGGAATTCCGCTGGCAATGTGTACGGCGGTACAGGTTCGGCAGGCAGCCTCTGCAGGGAAGGGGCAGGGCGCGGGGGCCGGGGAGTACAAAATCACCGGGCCTTACGCATACAATAACCTCGCGATTTTTCTGATTCACGGGAAAGACAAGCTTAGCGGCAAGACATTCATGACGCTGCAGGAGGCCATGGAGCGTAAGAAGGTCATTGTTTATGAGACGAGGGACGTTAACGAACTCGCCATCGAGAATGTGTCGCGGGACGAAGAAGTTTATGTTCAGTCGGGCGACATCGTGAAGGGCGGCCAGCAGGATAGGATGCTTGGTGTCGACCTCATCGTGCCACCCAGATCGGGCAGGATTCCGATCGCCGCGTTCTGTGTGGAGCACGGCCGCTGGAGCCAGCGGGGGAACGAGGCGGCGAGTCAATTCAACGCCTCCACTGCCACTGTGGCGACAAAAGACCTGAAGCTCGCGGCAAAACGGGCAAATTCTCAAAGCGAAGTTTGGAGCAAGGTGGCCGAAGCGCAGGTTAAGTTGAGCAGCAATCTCGGGGGAAGCGTAGCTTCGGCGCAATCAGCTTCCAGCTTTCAGCTAACCCTCGAAAACAGTAAGGTACAGGAGACGGCAGACGCTTACGTCAAAGCCCTGTCCCGAATAGTTGAAGGTAAAAATGACGTGATCGGTTATGCCTTTGCGATTAACGGCAAGGTAAACAGCGCGGATGTTTATGCTTCGAGCGCGCTTTTCAAGAAACTCTGGCCCAAACTTCTGAAGGCAAGCGCGGTTGAGGCGATCGCGGATCTCCACGACGACAACAAATTCGAGCCGGCCCCTGTCAGCGCCGTCAATGCTTTTATTGCCGATTCCGAAAAAGGCGAGGCGTCGGAGAAGGATGTCACGGCGCGCGTCAAAATGGTGACGCGCGAGACACCCAAAAACATCCTCTTCGAGACCCGCGACCGGGCCGGGAAAGAGGCGTGGCTTCACCGAAACTACATTAAGAAATAGCTGCGAGTTGAGAAAGAGGCAGGCCAAAAGGGAAAGGGTAAATCCTTTCCCTTTTGCTTTATCCATAAGGTAGGATCTTGCGCCCCACCCGGGGCTAAAACCGATTTTCGAAAACTGTTTCGCACATTGCGCGGCGCGTGTTATGCTTGGGCTTTGTTCACCCATAAAAGTTCTATCAAGATCGGCGTACTGTTGCCGTTTGACCGGGGAGAGCCACTATGTATACCTTTGCCTCGAAGCAAAAAAACTTTTATCTGGCAGTGATCCTGGCCTTCGGGACGGCCGGCGTCGCGTGCCAGCCACAGCCGGCCGCGAACACCAACGCCGCGAACGCGAATGCAAACGCGGGGGTGGCGAACGTAAATGCCAGTCCCACGACGGGTGCCGGGCCGATCATCAATACGCGTGAGCCTGAAAAGTACGGCGCGACGCTCGTGCTGACCGCCCAAACGACCGGGGGCGAAAGGGCCGTCGCCATCCCGCAAGTCTCCGTCGATGTGGCGCGCAACGGCGCGGACCGTCGCCTCGCGTTCAAACTTCCAAGCGGCGAGCAGATCATTTATCTCGACCACGCGGACAAGCATTATATTATCGCGCCCGACCGTAAGCAGTACGCCGAGTTGAAGCCGGAGGATATCGGTTTCCAAATGGGCAAGCTGATGACGCCGGGGCAGATCGTGGCCTACCTGAGCCAGCAGCGCGGCTACGAGCGGGTCGGCGACGAACAGGTGAATGGTCGCGCGGCGGACAAGTATCGCTATGTCGGCGTGGCGCAGACGGGGACGCAGGCGGGCGACGTCAAGACCGAGACGTACGTCTACGTTGACAAAGACACGGGCCTTCCCCTGCGCTCGGAGCTGAATTCGGAGGTGACCGGCAGCGTTCAGGGCGTCAAGGGGCTAAGGGTCGTCGAAGAGATGCGAGACATCAAGACGGAGGTCGATCCCTCGCTCTTTGACGTGCCGCCGGGATACAACAAAGTCTCAGAGGAACAGGTGCGGCAGCAGGTTCAGGCGGTGACGGCCGCGGTCACGGCCGTCGTCGGGGCGTTGTTGAAGAACATCAATACGCAGGGCGGCACCACGACTACGACGACGACCACCACGACGACATCATCCTCGCCGGGGGCGGCGTCGCCATCGCCGACCGCATCTGCGACGCCCTAGCCGGTGATGCGTGAGCAGGGGGAGCAGAAATGAGATACGTTCTTGTTCTTTTGGCGGGAGTGATTCTCGGCGGACTACTCGCCT
>CAYLJO010000104.1:0-21644 GCA_964383905.1 uncultured Blastocatellaceae bacterium | reverse complement strand
TGGCAGAATCGGGCGCATTTCTTCGGGGTTGCGGTACAGATGATGCGCCACATCCTGGTCGATTTCGCGCGCAAGCGGCGCCCGGCCGCCGGCACCGGTGGGACGCGACAGGTAACACTGGACGAAGCATTAGTTGTCTCCAGGGAGCGCGGTGTGGAATAAGAGGAGCGCCGAAGGGCTGCGCAAAAGCATTACGTATTTCCAACAGGCGATAGACCTCGACCCAAACTATGCTCTGTCTTACGCCGGATTGGCTGACTCCTACGCCCTGCTTAGTAACTATGATGTACTGCCGCCGGAAGATTCTTACCCGATGGCAAAGGCGGCGGCGATGAAGGCACTCGAGATCGATAACACGCTCGCCGAAGCTTACACCTCGCTGGCGGTGGTCAAGGTCTTATACGCTTGGGACTGGCCGGGCGCCGAGCGAGAATTCAAGCGGGCCATCGAGCTCAACCCGCACTACGCGAACAGGCACTATTATTATAGCTATGATTATTTGAGCCCGACGGGGCGGCACCAGGAAGCCATCGCCGAGATGAAACGGGCGCAGGAGCTTGATCCTCTTTCGGCGATTATCAACACCAATTTAGGACGGACTTACCACTTCGCGCGCCAATACGACCGCGCGATAGAGCAATATCGAAAGGCGCTGGAGATCGACCCAAACTTCGGGCAGACGCATTTCCGCCTCGGCGAGGCATACGGGATGAAAGGGATGTTTGAAGAAGCGGTCGCGGAGCTGAAAAAAACAAGAGACCTCTCGGCGGGCAAAGTGGACGACATTGACGCTTCACTCGCCTATATCTATGCGGTGTCGGGCAAAAGAGGCGAGGCGCGGAAATTGGTCAATGAGCTAAAGGAACGATCAAAGCAAAGCTACTCCCCGTATCTCATTGCCATGATCTACACGGGGCTCGGGGATAAAGAGCAGGCACTCGCCTGGCTACAAAAAGCTTATGAGGAGCGAACCGGGTGGCTGCTCCTGCTGAAGATAAGCCGGGAGCCCTTCCTCATGGGCGCGGCGGCGGAGCCCCGTATCAAGAGGTCCATTCTGCGCAATTCAGTATCGTGCGCTCAGTCTTGTTCGAGACAATCTGTATGCCCGTCGGGGCCACAGCGGAAGAGCTCCGGCGCATTCTTGGCGGTAAACTCCCTGACGACTTTCCACATCGCCGTGCGGCCATACTTATCTTTCGTCCAGCCGAGCTTTCGCTTATCCAGCCAGACGCTGGAGAATGCCACGTTTTCGCCTGATCCCATCAGGTGGCGTGATTCATGCAGCAGGACCACAGCCCTTTCCACGTCATCGACCGGGACTCCAAAGAAATCGGGATACAAGGTGACGATCTCGAAGGGGAAATTGGTGGCGGCATACGCCTCGGCGTGCCCGGCATACTCGTTCAACCAATTGTCCGTCGAGCGGTAGACCGTGAGACGGCGTAGGATAAAGGCCTCCTTGCCGAATCCCTTTTGATCTATCAGGTCAACCGCCCGGTCAACCAGGAGCTGCTGGTCGGCCGTAATCGGGTCAGAACTGCTTTTGAGAGAAAGATAAGTAATGGTTAACAGGAGGGAGACGACGCCCAGAACGATGAGAGACCTCTTCAGAATACTTCCGCCGGGGTCAGTTAACTCCTCATCTTCCACACTTTCTGAAAGTGGCGTTGAATGATCAAGCGGGCCGCGACAACGCTTACATGCTTCGGCGGCCGTCCAATTCAAGAGGCCACACCGGGGGCACTTGATGTTACTCATTCCAACTCTTTCCGGCCGGATTAAAGGGCAATCTGGCAGTTTCGATCATCCCGGCGTTAAATCAGACGCGTACCGCCGAATTTTGAATGATGGCTGACCGGGGTCAATCGAGCTCATGTGCGGCGGACTTAATTGTGGCCGTTGCGCACTTTGCTGATCGTGAAAGACTTCAGGAACTTGTCCACCGCGGGATCTTCCTCGATCCCATTCGCCACGGACAATATGTACATCCTCATCCGGTCGTTGCCAACCCTGGTGTAAGTGCGAAAGATTCCTGTCATATCGCAGCCGGTCACCGTGAATTGCCGCCCGGCGTAACCGTTCAGCGGCGCGCTATCTATCTGAGTTAAGTCGCAGGTCGCTTTCTGCCCCCTGGCGTGAGCCATGTGCTGGAAAGCGTATTTGAATCCCGACATCGCGTCATCCAACACTTCGTCAACGGAGCGCCCGTTGGACGGGCCGGTGACCCATACCATCGTGTACTCGATATTGTTGTTGCGGACGACGTGATAATGCCCCGCGACAGGCAAGCTCTCCGGGAATGGAAATTTCCCTGCGTTCTGGAAACCCACGTTCGGCATCGTAACGGAGAAGTATTCGCCTTCGGGGGCGATTTTTTGCCACTTGGAGGGGTCCGCCAGGGAGGCCGCCGAGAGTTTCGACGTGCGCAGGTTGTCGCTCGTCAGTTTGTGATCCTCTTTTACTTCCGCGCTACCCGCCGACGCCTGCCGGGCCGTCAGGGCCGCAATAGATGCTGCCTTCTGCTTTGCCGACTGCGCCTCTTTCCACTCCCACGGCGGGGTGGGCGACGGTTCTTGCCAGAGACCACGCCGCTCGTTGCGTGCCGCTTCTTCAGACCCGGCGTAGAGACTCCGCTCCCCTTCGGTCAGGTCATTCTCATAAGTCTTGTCATACCATGCGACGCCGTCACGAATCATCTGCTGGCCAACATCCATCTTGTCATAGAAGACCTTGCCGACGAGATAGCCGCCCTTACCCAGCTCCGTGTATTCGACCGCGACCTGTTTGCCGAGGATCAGGTCAGCGAGGTGCTGTCGGGCGACGTCGCTATAGGGCTGTTCCTCGACCGGGGCATTCGCCCCCTTGAGTACAACTTTTATTCGGCGGCCGACGTTAACGACGGTGATGGTGTTGCCGTCATGCACCTCGACGACCAGCGCTTGTAAAACGCCCGCCTTCACTGTCAGCGCGGGCCAGCTCAGTAGTAGTACCAAGAAAGCAAATATGAGTGGGCGTCTCATTGGTTCGATTCCTTATTTGTGAATTAAAAAGGCGCGATAAGAGAGTCCTGAGGGCCTCTGGGGCAGGCTAATTGTCGGGTTCTACCTCAAAATAGGCACAACCAGAAAGAGATTAAATTTGATTAACATTGTTGTCAATAGCTAATTTGAGAGGATGATTCGGGGGGCGAAAATTGGCGGTTATTCAAGCTAAGGTTTAAGTTATGGTAGCGGAGATTAGGTCTGAGCGGTACAGATGCACCGCCACTCTACTGTAAATCTATGTAAACACTGGTGAAGTAGACGCCGTGCGAAAGGGCAAGCTATAATTGAGGTACTAATCGAGCCAACTTATTGGAGGTGAGCCCGGAACGTGGCCACGTCGTCGACCCCTTTTCATCTCGCTGCGCGCCTGGATGCGATCGGCTTCTCGGACATTGTCAAAATCCGCAACCGAATCATGGATTTGCGAGCGCAGGGGGCGACCGTCTACCAGTTTGAAGGGGGTGAGCCTTTCAACAACACACCCGACCACATCAAGGAGGCAATGATGCGCGCCCTCGGGGAAAACCGGACGCGCTACGCTCCTTCCTCGGGCATCCCCGAGCTGCGCTCGTCGATCGCCGGCAAATTGCGCGAACGCAACTCCATCCCGGCCCGCGAGGCGGATGTGATCGTACTGAACGGAGGCATGCAGGGCCTCTTCGGCGCGTTCCAATCGGTCGTCAATCCCGGTGATGAAGTGTTGGTATTTTCTCCCTTCTGGACCCCGATCAAAGACCTGATCGCGCACTGCCAGGGCATAATTATCCCCGTGCCGATCGAGGAAGCGCGCCGCGAGGGATTTACCGCGACGCTCGCTCGCTACGCGGCGTCGTTGACGCGGGCTATCTATTACAACACACCACAGAACCCGACCGGGGTGGTGTTCACACGGGAAGAAGCGGTGGCGGTGGCTGCTTTCGCGCAGGAGCGCGAGATGGTTGTGATCGCCGACGAAGCTTACGAGGATATTGTCTATGAGGGCGAGCATATTTCCATCGCGTCACTCGACGGGATGTTGGGGCGGACGATCACGTGCTTTACCCTCTCGAAATCCTACGCGATGACGGGGTGGCGGATCGGCTACGCCGTGGCGACCGAACCCTGGATGACGGGTTTGCGCAAGACCACACTTTATTCCACCAACGGCGTCTCGACGCCGACACAGTGGGCCGCGCTTGCCGCTTTGACTACGCCGTCGGATTTTCTTGAAAGATCGCGCTCTGCCTATCGCCAGCGGCGTGACCTTCTTTTGGCCGGTCTGAACGAACTTGGCCTCACCTGCGGCAGTCCGGCCGGGGCCTTCTATGCTTTCCCGGACTGCACGCGCATTAGCCCGGACAGCTACGAAGCCGCCGATACTCTTCTCGAACGCGCACAGGTGGCGACCGTTCCCGGCCTTGTCTTCGGTGAGCACGGCGAGGGCCATTTGCGCTTCTCCTTTTCCACCTCTCTGGAAACTATCGAAGCGGGACTCAATTCTATGCGCCGCAGCCTATAGGGGTGCGCATGGCGGGCGAGTTTGATTTTATCAACCGCATCCGGCGGCGGGCAGAGAAAGGCGGCTCGGCGGCCGGGCTCGGCACGGGTATCGGCGACGACGCTGCCGTCATCAGGCAGTTTGCCGGGTGCGATACGGTCATCACCGCCGACCTCCTCGTCGAAGGTATAGACTTTCTCCGCGACGAGATCACGCCCCGGCTCCTCGGTCACAGGGCGCTGGCCGTCTCCCTTTCCGACATCGCTGCGATGGGGGCACGCCCACGCTACGCCATGATCTCCATCGGTGTCCCGCGCGAGGTCTGGAATTCACCTTTTGTTGACGAGCTATATGAAGGCATCTTCGCGCTCGCCGAGAGTTATCGCATCAAGCTCATTGGCGGCGACGTCTCACGCACACCGCAGCACATCGTCATCGATTCCACGATCATCGGCGAATGTCGGCGCGGGCGCGCTGTTCTGCGATCAGGCGCACGGCCCGGCGATCACATCTTTGTCACGGGGTGGCTCGGGGGCGCCGCGGCGGGACTGCGCTTAATGCTCGACGGGGCGCGTCTGCCGCAAACGCACGTGAAGAGGCGCCAATCTCCCGTGATTGAACAACTGCTGCTCCGTCACCTCCGTCCCGTACCGCGTGTCCGATGGGGCGCAACGCTCGGCAAAGAGCGTCTGGCGACGGCGATGATTGACCTCAGCGACGGGCTCTCGTCAGATCTGGCTCACCTCTGCAGCGAGAGCGGCGTCGGCGCGCTTGTTGAAGCCGCGCGCCTCCCCGTTGACCCACTCGTCGCGCAAATTTTTGGCCGGCGCGCGCTCGACCCGCTGCTGCTGGCTTTGCACGGCGGCGAGGACTTCGAGTTGCTGTTTACGGCGCGCCCGCGCGATTTACGCCGGCTGCCGAAAAGAGTCGGGGGAATACCTGTGACGTATATCGGCGATGTGACGGACCGGCGGGGGCGCGTGCTTCTCGCGGAAGGCTCACGGGTATCGAAACTTGAGCCGGGGGGCTTCGAACACTTCAGAACGGGAAGTTAATTCCGCCGCGATTAATCCTCTTCTCTCGCTGGTAGAGTTTGACTCACCGGCCATCCTTGCCTAGACTCTTCGACATACGAATCGTTCGGACGCCATCGCCGTCCCCCGGTGAGAGCTAAATGCTGAGATTTCACAACACACTTTCCGGCCGGCTCGAAGAGTTTCGGCCACTGCACGAGGGTGAAGCACGTTTCTATTTCTGCGGCCCGACGGTCTGGAGCTTCGCGCAGATCGGCAATTTCCGCTCGATGATCTTTGCGGACATTTTGCGCCGCCATCTCAAGTTTAAGGGTTATCGCGTCACGCACGTGATGAACATCACTGATGTGGAAGACCGGATTATCGCGCTTTCGCAGAAAGCCGGCGTGACGATCGACGAGTACACGGCCGGTTACATCGAAGCCCTCTGGCAGGATTTCGACGCGCTCGGTTGCGAGCGTCCCGACATCGTGCCGCGCGCGACGCGCCATATTCCCGAGATGGTGGCGCTCGTGGAGCGCCTCGAAGAGCGTGGCCACGCTTACCGGTCCGACGGCTCGATCTATTACCGGATCAGCTCTTTTCCCGAATACGGCAAGCTCTCCAAGATAAATTTCGCGGGCAACATCGCGGGCGCGAGCGAGCGGGTCGATACGGACAGGTATGAGAAAGAGGACGCGCGCGACTTCGCCCTCTGGAAAGCGGCCCAATCACCGGATGAGCCCGCCTGGGAGACAAGCATCGGGCGGGGCCGTCCCGGCTGGCACATCGAATGCTCCGCGATGTCGATGAAATACCTCGGCGAGACGTTCGACATTCACGCGGGGGGCATTGACCTGGTCTTTCCGCACCATGAGAACGAGATCGCGCAGAGCGAGGGTGCGACCGGCAAGAAGCCTTTTGCCAAATACTGGCTTCACTCCGAGCACTTGAAGGTCGACGGCGAAACGATGTCGAAGTCGAAGGGCAATTATTACACCTTCCGCGACCTCACCGCGCGCGGTTATTCGCCCGTCGCCATCCGCTACTTTCTTTTAAGCGTACCCTATCGCAAGCAGCTCAACTTCACCTTTGAAGCCTTGCGCGGTGCGGAGAAGACGGTCGCGGGCCTGCGTGATTTTCGCGCGCGCCTGAGAGAGGCGCGGGTCGAGCCGGGCATCAACCCGCGCCTTCATGAAACGGCGGAACAGGCGCTCGAAGATTTTGAGTCGGGGCTTGACGACGACCTCAACACGTCGGTGGCGCTCGCCGCCGTCCATAATCTCGCGCGTGAGGTGAACACAGCGCTGGCGGATCACGCGCTTCTGGAAGACAACAAGCGCGAGTTGCTCGCCCTGCTCGAACGCTTCAACACCGTGCTTAACATTTTCGACGAGGACCAGACCATACTGGATGCCGAAATTCAACGATTAATAGACGAGCGGCAGGAGGCGCGCCGCCGCCGCGATTTCACGCGCGCCGACGAGATCCGCGATGAGCTTTCGCGGCGCGGCATCACGCTCGAAGATACGAAAGAGGGCGTGCGTTGGAAACGCCGGTAAGCCTCTCAACTTTCGCTAAAACGTTGGCCCTCCAGCACCTTCTGGTTGCCGCATTCGTCAACATTGCGTTCCGGCCCTAAAACTTTGTATGATAGGGGTCGCATATCGTATGCAGCTTAGAATCATCGTCTACTATTATGATCGGTTATCAGAACGCACACCTTCTTCCGCTTGATCTGCGCGCGAACATCTTCGCGGATTAGTCCAGGTCCGGTCACCTTCCTTCAGCCTCTTTTATTAGCTTTCATTACGAAACAAGGATTCCCTCGCTTTTAAGTTTAAGGAGAGATCATGTCTACCATTGCACCGCCGAAGAGGCCGGAAATCAGGACCGCCCTGCCCGGCCCGAAAGGCAAAGAGATTGTTCAAATCGATGCGCAATTCGTCACCCCTTCGTACCCGCGCCCCCCATGGCAGCTTGTCGTCAAACGCGCGCAGGGCGTGTGGGTCGAAGATGTTGATGGAAATATTTTCCTGGATTGCAACGCCGGGGTCGCCGTTTGCTCGACGGGCCATTGCCACCCGGAAATTGTCCGCGCCATACAGGAGCAGGCGGCGGAACTAATACACATGTGCGGCACCGATTTTTACTACGGGCATATGCCACAGCTGGCACGCAAACTGGACGAGATCACGCCCGTCCCCTCGCCCACGCGCACGCACTTCGCCAACAGCGGCACCGAGGCGGTTGAAACTGCGCTCAAGCTGGCGATGCACGCGACGGGGCGCGAAAAGTTCATCGCATTTTTTAACAGCTTCCACGGGCGCACGCTCGGCTCGCTCTCACTGACCTCCTCAAAGGTCGCCCAGCGCAAAGGTTTTCGCCGTCAGGCGCTCGACGTAACCCACGTGCCATACGCCTATTGCCTGCGCTGCCCTTTTAACTTGGGCCGTTGTGATGATGGCTCCTGTTGCCTGGGAGGGATTGACTGGATCGAGAACCGGCTGTTCAAAACAACCGTGCCGCCCGAAGAGTGCGCGGCGATTGTCGTCGAATGCGTACAGGGTGAAGGCGGATACATCCCCGCCCCCCGCGAATTCTTACAGGGGCTGCGCCGCATCTGTGATGAGCATGGCATCCTGCTGATCGTCGACGAGGTGCAATCGGGGGTGGGCCGCACGGGCAAGATGTTCGCGAGCGACCACTATGATCTGAAACCCGACATCGTGTGCATTGCCAAAGGCATCGCTTCCGGCCTGCCGCTCGGCGTGTGTGTGGCGCGCGCCGATTTGATGGACTGGAAGCCGGGCGCGCACGCTTCAACATTCGGCGGCAATCCCGTCGCGATCGCCGCCGCGCTGAAAACGATTGAGCTGCTTGAGCGTGAGCTAGTTGCCAACAGCGCCGAAGTCGGCGCGTACCTGCAAGAGGGCCTGCGCAAATTGATGCGGAAGCATGACTGCGTCGGCGACGTGCGCGGGCTCGGCATGATGATCGGCGTCGAGTTCGTCGAAGACCGCGCCTCGATGAAGCCGGCCCCCGAACTGCGCGACCGCGTCGAACGGGCGGCGTATGAGCGAGGACTAATTCTTCTCGGCGCCGGGGTGAATACGATCCGCTGGTCGCCGCCGTTAATCCTGACGCGCGAGAATGCCGATGTCGCGCTGGAGATTTTCGACGAGGCGATTTCCGCATCGTGTCGGTAAGGAATACTATGGCGGGTCTCAGATGAGTGGGACCGAGCCGCAAACAAAAAATTGAACCGCAGAGGATCCGAGAGGACACAGAGGAAAAACAGGGGAAACTAAGGACAAACAACAGAGGTCCGGCAGAAGCCAAATCTGGCGAGAAAAAGAAGAAGGCCGTACCTTTGCTGGACAGAGAGGGGGCACAGAGCAAGACGGCTGCTGCCATGCGTAAACCGCTATCAGAACCCCGCGACGGGCGGACACATCGTTCCGCTATTTGACTGATTTCCTGATTCTGACGCTATTTTGGTGAAGCGAGTTTGCATCTGATACACACCAAAATAGATATTGCTGGCGAATTGATTAAGCCGCTGCTGACTGCCCCATCAATCTCTGAGCGATGGAATATCCTCGCACTAAGCGAACGCATGTAGCTCAGTAATCTCATATCCCCTCCGGTCGGGCGGCAAGAGCAGAAGCCATGGCTTCGGCCAGGCGGTTCCACCCGTCAGTCTCCTCCCGCAGGCGCTTGCGCCCCAGAGAGGTCAGCTCGTAGAACTTGGCGCGGCGGTTGTTCTCCGAAGTGCCCCAACTGGCTTTCAGCAGGCCCTGACGGACGAGGCGGAACAAGGCTGGGTAGAGCGCACCCTGCTCGATGAGCAAGGCTTGGTCGGAGATCTGGCCGATGCGGAGCAGGATGCCGTAGCCGTGGAGAGGGCCGAGGGAGACGGCTTTAAGGATCAGGAGGTCGAGGGTACCGGGGAGCAGATGGGCTTGGTTAGGCATAGGCACTCCTAAGATGTTGAGGAGTGTAGCGTGAACTCTCCTAAGCTGTCAAGGAGAGAAGGAGAGGCCGGCCGTCAGGTATGTTGAATGACCAGGTTTTGAAAAGGCGCTCCGCTCTTTCTAACCTTCGCCTCCGCGGCGCTTAGTACACAGGTTCACCTTCTAACGGTTTATGTTTCGGGGGCGGAGGGGCGGTGGCGGCAGCATCTAGGTGACCGCGGCCTTCGTAGCCGTCGGATAAGTGGGACGGCAGCGGCTCGAAGGCGAGTGAGATCTTATCTTCACCAGCCGTAACAGTCCCGCTCGCGCGAAGCGCACTGTGCGGATGATCGACCAGCGTGCCGGCGTCAAGATTGGCAATCGTGATGTGTCCGTCCGTTTGCACGACCCCTGTTGCCAGGCCTTTCAGGGCGCGAGACTTGGCCTCGCCTTCACTCTTTAAGTCGAAGATAAAAGTCGCGAGCTTTCCCTGTCGCATGATAAGTATGTCACCACGAAGCTGAAACTTCTCGGCGCCTCCGGCGATCCCACCGCTCATCGTGAATTCGCCCGTCGTCACACGGTAGGGGCGCGTGCTGGACCGCCACGGCCCATCAAGATCGACGGTCAGAGGAGCATCTGCGCCGACCGGCACCCAGACGATTTTAAACGGTGCGGTCAGCACCTGGGCCGTCAGAGCGCCACTTGGTGGCGAGTTTTGGGTGACGTGCACGACCCCGTCAGTCCCCTGTGTAATGGCCACACTGTAACCTCCGGTGCGACGCTGGCCCAGGAACGCTGCGACAACCGCGGCGGTTTTAAAGGAGTCATTGTTCATCTCCGGTAGCCCCCGCACCATTTCGCGCAACGTCGCATATGTCACGCCGTCGCGCGCGACGGCGAGGAAGGGATCAGCCACGGATGAATACCCGCCCTCCGCCAGAACTTTGATATTTCCGCTCACGTCTCCCTCCACGCTCCGTACCGGTGTCGGCGCCGGGGCTAGATCTCTGCTTTCCGATCTATTTTTCGGCCGATTAATGCTCTGCGTCTCGCCGACCCGCTTCGCCCCACAGCCACTCGCCGCGGCGCCGTTGATGACCAGCGACAGCAGTGCGACAAACAAGCCCATTCTCATTTCCAACATTTAACCTCACGTTCTTTATACTAAAGCCTTATGGAATGAACGCGCGACATCGTGCGAAGTTGCATAATAAGGCTTCCATGTGAGTCGTCAGCAATCAAGTTATTACCTCAGGCTGCCGGCTGATTACTGATTACGGTTTTCAATACCTCTGCGGTGCGTTGAGCACGCAGCGGACGGTGTCGCGCGCGATCAGCAACTCCTCGTCGGTCGGAATGACATAGGCGGCGAGCCTCGATCCGTCACGGCTGATCAAACCCTCCTGGCCGCCCGTGCGCGCCGCGTTGCGCTCCGTATCTATGACAAGGCCCATCCATTCCAGACGGTCACAGATCATGGCGCGTATCTCGGCAGAGTTTTCGCCGATGCCGCCCGTAAACACGACCGCATCCGCTCCGCCCATCGCGGCGAGATAGGCGCCGATGTATTTGCGCGCGCGGTAGCAAAAGATCTCGATGGCAAGCCGCGCGCGCCTGTCGTTATTCTCATGCGCCTCATCGAGTAGCTCGCGCATGTCGTTCGTCAATCCTGAGATGCCGATTAAACCCGATTGTTTGTTCAGGAGGGTCTCGACCTCCCCGGCCGACAACCCTTCTTTCGCCGCGACAAAATCGATGATCGCGGGATCAAGATCGCCGGAACGTGTGCCCATGACCAGGCCCTCGAGCGGGGTCAGGCCCATTGAAGTGTCAACCGAATTGCCCTCGCGAATCGCCGCCGCCGAACAGCCGTTGCCCAGGTGCAGCGTAATGACGTTCGTCTTCTCGCGCGGGAGGCCGAGCAACTGGCGGTAGCGGTAGGCGACGTAGCGGTGCGAGGTGCCATGAAAACCGTAGCGGCGGATCCGGTGGCGGCGATAAAGCTGGTAAGGCAACGCGTACAGAAAGGCCGGTTCCGGTAGCGTTTGGTGAAATGCCGTGTCGAATACAGCCACCTGCGGCAGGCCGGCGCCGAACACTTCCCGTGCCGCCACAATGCCTTTGATGTTTGCCGGATTATGGAGCGGCGCGAGGTCTATGCAGTCCTCGATGTCTCGCAAAACCTCGTCCGTAATGGGCACGGAATGCGTAAAGCGCTCGCCCCCGTGCACGACGCGGTGGCCCACCGCGTGGACATCGGCGATGCTCTTCATGTCGTCGACCCCGGAATCACCCGCGCAGGCCCAGCGGAGAATAAGCTCAACCGCCGCGCGGGCGTCGCGGAGCGGCTGGGTCATTCGCTGCGGCTGGTGTCCTTCAGCGCCGAGCGTAACGATCGCTTCGCCGCCGATTCGTTCGATTAAGCCGCGCGCCAACCGCCGGTCTGTGTTTTGCGCGATGTGGTCTAAATCAGTGGCGATCAGCTGGAATTTGACGGAAGAGCTTCCGCAATTGAGTACAAGAACGTTCATATGAAATCGCTTTCGGTCTGCCGGTCCGGAATATGGAATTTGTATTCCCTGGTTTCCGGCGCTGCCAATTTGCGACCTCAAATCTCAGGTCGCAAATTATTTGCCATCTCTTTCACGCGCGCGCGCAGGCGATCTTCGTCAACCGTCACAACCTGCCCGTCACGATAGACTTCTCTTCCTGCCACCACGGTCAGCACGACTTCGCGCGCCGAAGATGAGAAGACGAGCGCGGTGGCGGGATCATACACCGGTTGTTGATGCGCGCCGCCGAGAGCGACGATGGCGAGGTCAGCCTGCAGGCCCTCGGCGAGCGCGCCTATCCGGCCGTCGAGACCGAGCGCGCGTGCGCCCCCGAGTGTGGCGGTGAATAACAGATCTTCGGCGGTCGTCATTCGGCCGGCGCTATTGTGGGCACCAGTCGCGCGTGAAAGCAACGCCGCGAAGCGGGCTTCTTCCAGCATGTCGCACGTATTATTGCTGGCCACGGAATCGGTGCCCAAGCCGACGGTGAGATTGTTCCTGATGAAAGCCGAATACGGCGCATGGCCGTGACCGAGCTTGGCATTCGATTTCGGACAATGGGCGACGGGCGTGCCTGTCACTTTGAGAGCTTCGATGTCCGCCTCATCCACCCTGATGCAGTGCGCGAGCAGGGGGCGCGCGCGCAGCACACCCAGGCGGTTGAGGTACTGAACAGTGGAGGTGCCGGGGGCGCGCCACGCGATACCGCGTCGGGCCAGACCTTCGGCAAACGGCCCACCTCCCTCGCGCATCAAGATAGCTTCGGCGGCCGATTCGGCGGCGTGCATCATCACCGGCAATTTTTCTGCGAGGGCGAAATCCGTGAGCAGCTCAAGCTGCGGGGCGCTGATGGTATAGGGCGCATGCGGCGAGATGCCGGCGCGCACGAGCTCGCTCTCGGTGGCGCGCAGCCGGGCGACCTTTTCCCGCAGTTTTTCAAAATTCTCGCGCGCCTGCCGTGGGTCCGGGCCAAAACTCTCTTGAAAAACTGTTCCGCGTAAGCCGACATCGCGAAGCGCTCTCATGCTTGCGTGCGCCGCATCGCTCGCGTCACCAAGGCACGTGACGCCTGCGCGGACGGCTTCGACCGCTCCGTACGTGGCGGAAACGAGAATGTCATCGGGCGTCATCTTTTCGAGACGCGCGATGGTCAGTTTTCTGAGCCAGGCGAGAAAATCCCCTTCCTCGCGCTCAAGAAAACCGCGCATCGCCGTTAGTTCCAGATGCGAATGCGAGTTGACAAGACCGGGCAGGACTACCGCTTCACCAAAATCGCGTAATCGTGCTTCGGGGAATTTACCGGCGACTGTTTCCCGCGCGCCGACGCCGACAATGCGCTCCCCCTCGACCGCCACCGCACCGTCTTCAACCGGAGTGGAAGAGATGGGTAGAATCCACCGCGCGCAATAAAGCGTAATCATCTGTCTTTTTCTTCTCTGTGTTCACCCCGCATTTATGCAGCGCGGGCGGGCGGGGGCGAGCACTACCTCTACAAACATCAATCCACATGAGAGATGTTTCGATCGGCGGCCAAACATCAATCAGCCTCTTCATGAGTTGAGCTATGAAAGTCTGTGCCGAGCTGCGGCAAGCTCTTAATGAGCCGGCTATTTCCGGTCAGGGAAGTGACAATGCTCAGCGCGACTTCGTGTACGCCGTCGCCCGCCTCCGTGACGCTGAAATTGTCCAGGCGCACCCCTTCCCTCTCCAGCAGTTCGAGCAGCCTGGTGAAAGATGCGGTCGGATCAGGCGTCTTAAACCTGTAGTGAAATAGCCTGCGCCGGCGTAAGGTGGAGCGTTCCACGCGGCGCAGCAGTACGAGCACGAAGATGATTAGAACGGTCGCCAGCCCGGCGGCCCCGTACATGCCTTCACCCATAGCAATGCCGACGGCGGCGACGATAAAGATTGTGGCGGCGGTTGTCAGCCCCGTGATTGAGCCGCGTGATTGGAGGATGACGCCGGCGCCGATAAAATCGATGCCGGTGATGACCTGTGCGACCAGCCGGGCCGGGTCGGTGTAGGGCGCCCCGCCGCTGATGTGACGCGACGTAATCATCAGGAGCGCCGCGCCCATGCAAATCAGCACGTTTGTGCGCAGCCCGGCGGGCTTGCGGCTCAACTCGCGCTCCAGGCCTATCGCGCCGCCGCACAGCATGGCGATGAGAAGCTTGATGCCGATCAGAACATCCGGCGAGTAGTAATTCAAGATGAAAGCTCCCTTGCGCTACTTGACGCGCGCTCGTCCCGCGCACCTTTCTGTCGCCGCAGCACGAACCATAAGAGACCGGAGAGGGCGATGATTGCGCCACCCGTGGCGGCCACCGGCCTGATGCCGTACGTGTCGGCGGCAGCGCCCGCCGCCAGCATTGAGCCGACCATCATCAGCGTCGTTAAGGTCTCATAAGAGGCGAAAACGCGCCCGCTGTAGCGATCCTCCGTCCGGGTCATGATGATGGTCTGCTGCGCCGTCCACCAGATCGCGAAATTGACTTCACGCGCGATCAGTACCAGTGACGCGCTCCACAGCGCCGGCATCAAACTGAACAGCGTCAGTCCACAGCCGTCAAGGATCATGGACCGCCCCATACGCGAGCCGAGCCTCGCGCCGGCAGCCGAATTGAAGCGGCGCGCGACGGGCGCCCCCATGACGCCGCCCAGACCCATGGCGACAAAGAGCACGGAGATGCCGAAGTCCGTTGGGCGGGCGATGAATCCGGCTGCCGCCGCCATGCCTAGACGCGCGCCGAAGATACTGTATAAAGCGCGCGCCACGCCGTTCCCCAGTCCCCATCCGGCTGCCACGATAAAGATCGCTGAAAGGACGCGGACGCGACGTACGTAGCGCAAGCCTTCGCGAAAGTCAACCAGAGCGCCGCGCAAGGGAGACGCGGAGACACGGGGACGCGGGGACGCGGCGAAATCCAGCTCCTCTATCACGTGCGGCATCTCCGCCTCTCCGCGCCGTGACATGGCGCTTGTGCGACCGCGTATGCGACGGATCATTCCGGCTGAGATGAGAAAGGTCGCCGCGTTGAGTATAAAAACGGTGTTGCGCCCGACGAAGGTCGCGACGACGCCTCCGAGCGCAGAGCCGACGGCGATGGTCGCGGCGGTTGTCGAGGCCGAGAGCGAATTTGCGGTCAGGAGTTGGTCCGCGCTCCGCACGATGTTAGGGATTGAAGCGCGCTTAGCGGCGTTGAAGAAGGCTGAGACGGCAAAGAGCGAAGCGCCAACAAAGTAGATGACCGGCAGCGCCGCAAAGATGTTGGCCACCAGAAACCCGAGCGCAAGGAATGCGCGTGCGATGTCCGCCTCGATCATCACGCGGCGCCTGTCCCTCCGGTCCCCGACGACACCGGCGACGGGTCCGAAGAGGAACAAAGGCAGGTGGCGTGCGATGGCGTAAATCGAGATGGCGCGCCCTTCGCGGCCCGCGCCCGCCAGCTCTATGGCCAACGCCAGCACGGCGATGTTATTGAGCCAGTCGCCGATTTCGGAGACGACCTGCCCGATCCACAAACGACGAAAATCGGCATTCTCGATGAGCAGTTGCCGGTAGGTCACCGGCCCGCCTCCGCCACACTGCTGATCTGGGACGTGGGGTTGCGCGGGCGCGCCGCTTTAAGCTTGCGGTAGCGCTCGAGGATTGATGTGACGTAAGCGCGCGTGGAAGGAAAGTCGATGCGCGCAATGAACTCTTCTGTAGTGAGCGGGCGGCGGCCTTCGGCGGTTTGATTCCACTCCGCCGCGCGACTCAGACCGGCGTTGTATCCGGCGAGCATGCGCGCTTCCGCGCCCGGCGTATCACGGAACTCGTTGCGGAGTTTCTCCAGATACCAGCACCCGACCTGTATATTATGTTCCGGATCGCGTAGAAAGCCTCGCGCGTCCTGGGCCATCCGGCGCTCAATATCACGCATGCCCGTTTCAGCGGCCCACTCGTGCCCTACCACCGGCGTCACCTGCATCAATCCGACCTCATTCTTGCCGCCGATTTTCCACGGGCGGAAATAGGTCTCCTCATAAATGATACTCCACACGAGATCAGGGTCGAGGTGGTAGGCCGTGGCCTCTCGCGCAATCAAAGCATCGAAGCGATGAATCCAGTACTGGTTGAAGAGGTAGATTCCGGCGGCGCTGAAGCTGAGGAGTAAGATGATGGCAATAAGACGTTTCATTAAAACCAGTAGTCAGTAAACAGTAGTCAGTAGTCAGCTCAAACCCAAAAGCTGATCACTGATTACTGTTTACTGATTACTATCAGTTACTCCTCCTCAAACCGGACCAAAAGTGGGCCGGCGTGTAGGCACGGTCAACGCCTTCGTAGCGCGAGCGGAGGGCCTGTTCGTCCAGCACATGGCCCTGCAGCCAGACTTCGGCCGTCAGGTTGGCCCCCACCACGAGGGGTCTCCCGCGGAGCGCGCGCCGGTTGACGAGCACTTCGAGTTTCAGGCGCTCAAGGTCAAGGTATATCCAGTAGAGTTCGCTCCCGGACAAAGGGTTGCGGAGCGGCTTAAAGGCGATGACGCGCCCGCACACGCTCCAATCGTTTTCGTGCGCGGCGCGCGCCGGGGCCGATTTCTCGAGCGGCTGCCAGCGCGCCGCAGTCTTTCGCTCGCCGACGCGAGCGCGATACGCCAGCCCGCACAAACCGACATGCAATTCGTGGACGCGGAAACCGGCGGCGCCCACCTCCGTCAAATTCTGTAATTCGAAGAGGACTTCCGTATCCGTGCCGTCGCAGTACCCGTGGATGACCGCTTCGCCCTCTTCGTCATATTCCGTGAGCGCCCAGGGACTGATCCGCTGTGTATAGCGCGCGCGGAAGCCGGGCCGGCAGTCGGCGTAAAAGATGTCGCCGGTGCCGGACTCATACAGCACCGTCCAGACTTCTAAACCGTCGCCGAGCTTCCAGCAGCGGCCGTGCAGCACCGCCCCACGCCGCAAAAGCTGTGTCGGCTCGCCCTGATCGCCGGCGCGCTCCGCCAGGTAGTTGAAAGCTTTTTCGCTTGGCACTTCGAGCCCGATTGTTTCGAACGTCACATCCATATCGTTAAAAAGCCTGTGCCTCGAGTTCCGAGTTATAATTACGTGAGAAACCTATCATCGCGCAGCACGCTTCCTGCGCCCATGCTTGGGCGATTCGACCTCGACAGCATCTCCGGCGCGCGGCGCACGCTGTTTGTAGCCACGAATGTTCCGCTCGGCGCCGTGGCCGGGCCGCGCGCCCGAGCGCACCATCTCCGCGAACAGATCGACATCATAATCTGCTTCGCGCGACATCTCCTCACGAATCGCGTGAAGTATTTCGAGAAATCTTGGCTTACGATACATACGTCGTCAATCGCGAATCGTAAACAGCGACAAGACCGGCAGTTGATCTGTTCACCATCTACGCTTCGCGGTATTCTGTCGCTTCGGAGACTAAAAACTCCGGCGTCACGATCATCGGCACGAAGAAACCGGCGGCCGTGTTGAAAAGTCGGATCCGTGCCTGGCGGCGCACGTTTGCCAGGTGCCCGAAGTTCCACGTCACTAAATAATCTATCTTATGGAACGAGGCGATGGCGACGTGTAAAGCGTCGGCAATATACTTTCGGTGGAAGATGCCGCGCGCGATGTAGCCTTCGGCGAGGATCGCCGCCTCATCCGTCAGCTCGACCTGTTCGAGCGGGCGGGCCAGTTTCAAATAACTGGTCCGGTGCGGTTCCGGCACACGCTCCAACTCACGCTCCACCAGGACGGACGCCACGGCTCGATACTCCGGCATTTCGTGCTCCCACCAGCGGATCGTCAGGTCGCGGCGGAACGGCTCGCCGTTGTCGAGGTACGCGCCGATCACGGATGTTTCCAGGTAGAGGCTCTGTTTCATTGGTGCTTGACCATGGCGCTGGCCGCAGGGGCAGCGAGCACGGCCTTCTGCTGAATAGTCGTCAGAGGCTCAAGGCGGACGATCCCTCTTTGGAAATCGAAGGTGACTCGGAAGTGGCGCAGAAAATTTCCGCCGATAATGCCGGCCTGCACAAACCCGGCGGTCTCGTTGATCGGCTCAAGGTCGAGCACCGCCGCGTGGATCCGCTCGCGCTCGCAAGCGCCGAACCTGAGGTGCGGCAGCAGCAGCATTTTGACGTCCTCGGCAACCCCGGCGGCCCCGTAGACGCGCATCCGCCCGGCTTCCGCGAGGTTGCTCATCTCCTCGCGTGTCGCGAGTTTCTCGGACACGACAGAGATGGTTGCGCCTGTGTCGATAATGAAATTGAGCGGCTTGCTAATGCCGTCGAGGTAAACCTCACCGCTGAGAAAGCCGCTCGAAGTAGTGCGGACGGGAATCTCGATACTGTTTGCGCCCGGCGTTTCCGGCGCGTTGTTCGTCCCGCGTTGCCGCACAAGCGTAAAGGAGCGATCACCGTAATCAACCGTGGCCCGGAATTTGGCGATCGCGGATGTGCCTAAATATCCATCAACCTTATTCTTTTCGTCAAAAAAGCGGCGGATGTAAACGGGCACGTTCTGCACACGCGCTTCGCCGATATCAATTGACGCGAGGAAGCCGTATGCGATATCAAAGCGCCCGCCGCCGCCGACGGCACGCGCAAGTCCGCCGCGCGCTACCGTCCGTACAGCCAGACGCCGCGCCGTCTCCTCAGAGATCACAGACATGCCAGAGCCGGTGTCAAGAACAAACCGCAACGGCTCTCTCCCGCCGTTAATGCGCACCTCGAGAACGGGACGGTTGTCGGCCGCGTCGACCGGCACCGTCGCGCGAGGTTCGCCGCTGTGAACGTAGAGCGTACTCTGCGTGCCGAGATAACGCAGAAAATCGATCAGGCCGCGGATGCGCGCGCGGCGGTCGGAGTCTGTCCGCGGCGCAATCACCAGGAAACGCTCGTAAGCGTCGGCGGCTTCCTTGAAATGCTCTGTCCGCGCGGCCGCCTGGGCCAGACTGAAGGCGTAATCCGGCTCGCCCGGGTCGATGCTGGCGGCACGCCGCAATCCACTCAAGCTTGAGTTAGTGCGGCCCTCGTAGAAATCAACCATCGCCAGGCCCGCGACGGCCAGCGCCTCCCGCTCATTCAGGCTGAGCGCCGTGCGAAACTCTTCGACCGAGAGACGAAAATCGCCGGAGGCCAGCACCACCGAGCCCAGCAAAGCGTGACCACGAGCCGACAGCGGGTCGGCGGCCAGCACGCGTGCCGCCTGGTCGTAAGCATCCAGCAGATTCCTCTGCTTGAGTAGCGTGAAGCTCAGGCCGAGGCGCGCGTCCGTGTCGTGCGCGTTCTTGGTAATCAACTCGCGAAATAATTTTTCCGCCAATTCGAATTCGCCTTCGCGCAGCGCACGCTCCGCACGGCTGCGCACCTTGTCACCCGCATACGTGGTCGCGAAAACACTCGTGCCCGGCGTGAGGCAGACCGCCAGGACGAGCGCACATTCAACCGCCAGTCTCGAGGATAAAGGGAGCAGGCCGAAGGGCGAGAAAGATATTGGTCGAGCTTTCATTTTTCATCCTCCCACTTTCCTTCGGCTTTCACTTCAAGATCTCTCCGGTCTTCATCGACCACAGCACCAGATCCAGCTCGTCGAAATCGATCCGCACGTCGCGCGCGAAACGCCGCAGGCGGTCTTCCGTCTCTAAGTAACGGGCGCGAGTCGCCGGCGGCCGAGGGGATTCGGTGACGCCGAGTTCCGCGAGGCTGCGCAGAATGTGCTTATCCAGAATCCCGTACCCCGTCAGGCCTATGTTCCGCAGAAAATGGCTCGACTCTTTGTAGCCGAGCCCCTTGATGCGCCGTTCCCTGGCGAGCCAGTCGCGACGCCCAAGCGGGTCATGGAAACTTTCGAGCCGCTCGCGCAGCCGCATCCGGCAGTCTTCGCGCAAGTAGTCGCGCGTAACGACGATGTAACCCGGACGCGCCGCCGGATAGCGATGGACTCCGGTGAGGGCCCGTGTCATGGCTTCGTGCGTTCCATCGTTGAGCAACGGCCTCACGGCGTCGATTGAGCGCAGGCCCATCCGCGCGGACGCTCCGGCGGTAAAAATGCAGAAGACCAATTCTTCCCAGAGCCGCTCATCCGATCCGCTCCGCCACACTCGGCGAAACTCGGCGAGCCGGGCACGAATCTCCCGGCGCCGCGCCTTGTGTGTCGCACGTATGTTTTCAATAGTGACTGGTTGAAATTCGCGTCGCACGAAGTTTTGTCAACAAGGCTAATTTTAGGAGCGTGCTCGCAGCGTTGTCAACGCAAATACTCGAAGAGCGCACATCAAAAGGGAGTGTGAGAGGCTTAACACCGGAGCTGTTTGCAGAGACGCCTCAGTACGTCCCGACTTACCGGCCATTTCCCGAGAGTTCTACCGCCTTTTGAGGCTCGCGTGATGGCTTTGGTCAACATGCCTTTCCCTCATCAGACTACTCCGGCAGGTAGAGCGCTGTGAGGAAGCTGGAGCTCTCATTCGAGAGCGGTGTCTATTCGTCTCTTCCCCCAGTCGGTAGGCATTCTCATACGCGGCCGGGAGCCAAGTGCTGGAATCGAAGGGTGAGCGAGTTCACTGCGGGAGGTTAATCCGTTGCAGCAGCTCCTTGAATCGAGGGTCCGAGCGCAGGCCGTCGATGTTCCAATCGACTTTCAGAAGGGTAATTCGCTCATCTCGATCTCTGTAGGCCTTTTCCAGCCAGGCGAACGCCTCGTCCTTCTCACCTAACGCTGTGTGGAGTGTTGCTATAAGATAGGGTGAGAAGTGGTGTTGCCTGGAAGCCTGGATCAATTCTTTGAGGACCTCTTGCGCCTCGCGCCTTCTTCCCGCCTCCGCATAAGCGCGCCCCAGTGCTGCTACTGCCCATTTATTTCCGAACAGCGTGTTCGCCTTTTGATATTCCGCAATGGCTTCCTCGTACATCCCCTTCTGCTCATAACAGAGCTCCATGCAGAAGATTACCAATGGGAAGTTCGGGTCCATCTCCAGCGCTTTTCGATATATTTCCATCGCCCGGTCACACTGGCGCATGTAGAGGTAAGGAGATCCCAGTTCGGTGTTGATGACGAGCGAGAGCGGATCAAGCTCCTGGGCTCGTTTGAACTCAGCCAGGCTTTCGTCAAACCGCGCCATATACATCAGGTACTCGGCATACCATTGATGGGCGGTCGGATAGTTCGGATTCAACTCGATGGCTCGCTTAAATTCTCTCTCGGCGCTGGCCCAGTCCCAGTCATAACTGTATTTAACATAAGCCAGGGTGGTGTGAGCTTCGACCAGCGTATTATCGATCTCCAGCGCCTTCTCGGCTGCGGCACGAGCTCTTGGGAAGACCCCTTCCTGTTGGAGCGCACGGTAGAAGTTAAGCAGGGCGTAAGAATCCGCCAAGCCTGCATAAGCCAGAGCGAAGCGCGGGTCTGTCTGGATCGCCCGTTCGAAGTACTCGGTGGCCTTCTTCAGTCCCTCTTCGGTCCGTTTATTCCAGAAGTAACGCCCTCGCAGATATAATTGGTATGCCTCGGCATTCTGTGTATAGCGCTTGACCAATTGCTCCCGCTCCCCGCTGCTCAATTTCAGCGTGAGCTCCTGCGCTATCTGTTTCGAGATGGAATCCTGCACC
>CAYLJO010000103.1:0-21808 GCA_964383905.1 uncultured Blastocatellaceae bacterium | reverse complement strand
GCGTACAGTTAGAGAGGGCGTTGCGGCTGGAGCCGAACAACGAACTGGCCCGCGCCCAGCTTACCGAGCTGGAGCAAGCCGGCGGTACGACGAGACCCTGACTCACCGGCGAACTGTGATGAAAAGGCGAAGATATCTAAAAGGCTTTGGTCGATCCTGTGGAGACAGGCCAATGCTTTATCGAGCCGCCCTCCTCTTGACGCTCATTAGCGTGGGATGTTTCAGCGCATTCGGGCAAAAAGAGACGGTCGTGATCCGTCCCGTTGAGATCAACGAAGTGCTGGTGAACCCCGGCATGGGTATTACTACGTTCCAGCGATTTAATGGTCAGGCGCTCAATCCTGGGCTCACCTGGTCCGAAGAAGGCCCCACCACCAAGCTGCCGGATGAATCTATTAAGCCGGACTTCCCTGACACCTCGATCGCTTACTGCCGGTGGTTCTGGTCGGCCGTCGAGCCGGAGCACGGGAAATTTCATTGGGAGGTCCTCGATAGTGCGTTGGAGCAGGCGCGCCAGCACCACCAGACGCTCGCCATCCGGTTGATGCCTTACGACCAGAGGCATCCGCTCCCGGAGTGGTATCGCGATTCCGGCGCGCGCCGGGCCAACCAAGCTACTGATCAGGACGGCCAAATCTGGCAACCGGATTTCAGCGACCCGCTCTACCTGAAATACTGGGGGGAACTGGTTGCCGCGGCAGGCGCGCGCTATGACGGCCACCCTTACCTGGAGAGCGTGGATATCTCATCGGTGGGTTACTGGGGAGAGGGGTGGAGCGATTACATGCCCGCCTTCGCCTACCAGCAGGCGCTCATTGACATCTACTTCGAGGCCTTTAAGCACACCTTACTCTTGATGAATTTCGATGAGCCGCAGGCCCTCTCCTACGGAACCCGGCGGGGGGCCGGCTGGCGGCTCGACTGCCTGGGCGACATGCGTAGCGCTAACAACGCCGGCGCATGGTCACACATGCTGGATTTTTACCCCCAGCAGGTTGCCCGGACGGGAATCCAGGACGTCTGGCAGCGCAGCCCCGTTTCGCTGGAAACGTGCTGGGTGCCGGCTTACTGGAAGGAGAAAGGGTGGGACATGGACTATATACTGAATCAGGCGCTCAGATGGCACGTCAGTTCCGTGAACGTAAAATCGTCGGCCATTCCACCAGAATGGAAGGGAAAGTTCGATGAATTCCAGAAGAAAATGGGTTACCGCTTTGTGCTCCGCCGCTTAGAGTATCCGCGCGTGGTCAGGGCCGGTCAGATGATGCCGGTTCACATGTGGTGGCTGAATGCGGGCGTGGCTCCCGTTTATCGCGAATATTTGCTCGCTTTAGAATTTCACTCGCCGGGCGGCAGCGAAGTGCTCCAACTGCCGGCGGACATCGGGAAGTGGCTGCCGGGGGATACAGCCTTTGATGGCTCAGTATACGTCCCGGAGACATTAAGGACCGGAGTGTATCGCTTGCGCGTCGCCCTGCTTGACCCGCGGACAAGACAGCCGGCCATACGCCTTGCCATCCAGGGCCGGGCGACTGACGGCTGGTACGACCTGGGCACGATCACTGTGGAATAGATCAGGCTCACCCCGTAAGGTGAGCCCGTAGGCCCTGCAAGAAACCGCTTGTAATCTCTCAAAAGTAGTGCTATAAGGCTGAGGTCCGAAAAGTACCGCCTGATTAATAACCGAGCAAAAATATTCGCAACCGTTAGAAAAGGCTGTGACATCAAGAGTTAGTCGCTAATCCAAACTAACCTGCAATTATACAAAATAAGAGAACCCCGCCTGTAAGGAGCGTATCGCGTGAATTTCGCCCCTGTCGATTGGATCATCGTCGCCGGCTATCTCGCGCTGTCGCTGGCGGTCGGCATCATCGGCAAGCGCTACGTGGGCAACATCTCCCATTTTCTCGTCGCCGGTCGTGAGCTCGGCCTCTACGTCGGCATCGCCACGCTGGCGGCCACCGAGATCGGGACGATCACATATATGTACAACGGCGAGTTCGGCTACAAGTACGGGTTCGCCGCCTTCGCGGCCGCCCTGATCTCCGGCCTGGTAATGATCATTGTCGGCCGGACGGGCTTCGTCATCGGGCGGTTCCGCCAGTTGAAGCTGATGACCGTGCCGGAATACTTCGAGGTGAAGTACAGCCGCGGCCTGCGGATCCTGACGGGCGTGCTCGTCGCCGTCGGCGGTATCCTCAACATGGGGGTTTTTCTGAAGATTGAGGGGGAGTTCCTCACGATCGTCAGCGGCATCAACGTCCGCTACCTGGTCGCGGTGATGACCGTCATCCTGCTGCTGGAGCTGATCTACACCGTCCTCGGCGGGATGGTTTCCGTCGTCATCACAGACTTTATTCAGTATGTCTTGCTGTCGGTCGCCACGATCCTGGTGACGATCTATGCGGTTTACCACACGGGCTGGGGTCAAATAGTCAATAAGGTTACGACGACGATGGGCGAAGCGGGTTTCAATCCGCTCATTAACCCTAAATTCGGCGCCACCTTCCTCGTCTGGCAGGCCCTGCTCTGGTTCTCGGTTCACACCTGCTGGCAGACCACCGCTATGAGGATGTTCTCGACCAAGAGTCCGGAGACCTCAAAGAAGGTGATGACCTGGACCGGCTTTATCTTTCTGGGCCGCGGCGTGCTCCCGATGCTATGGGGGATCGCCGCTTTGACCCTCTTGGGCACGGGCGTGCTTAAGGACGGCATCCCTCAGCCGGTGGTCAACGGGCAAACGCTCGCCCCCATCGACGCCATGCCCGCCATGCTCGCACAGATTTTAGGGCCGGGAGTCCGTGGCATCGTTGTCGCCGGCATGCTGGCGGCGACGATGTCGGTCAACAGCTCATATTTATTAGGCTGGAGCTCGGTGATTTCGCAGGACGTGATCCTCCCCATCCGGCGCGCTCTCGGCAAGGGGCCGCTCAGCTCTCGCCGGCAGATCTTCGTCAACCGGGCAGCGAATCTGTTCGTCAGCCTCTTCCTGATGTTCTGGGGCCTTTATTACACGCCTCCCGGCGCCGTCTACCTGTACCTTAACATTACGGGCACAATCTTCCTGGCCGGCGCCTTCGTCTGCGTGGTCGGCGGCTTGTACTGGCGGCGGGCTACTACTGCCGGGGGGTACGCCGCCATGCTGCTCGGCGCGGTGGGGGCGATTATCCCCTACTTCTTCCTGCACTGGAATGAGAACATCACAGGCTTTGCTGCTTTCGGCCTTGCCGCGGCGGGTCTTCTGCTGGTTTCTTTATTGACCCGCAGGCAACCGGCCGACGCCCGGCAGGTGGCGGTCACTGAGCCTTAAGAAGGAGGCCTCATGCGCTACTGGGAAATGTTCTGGATGATCAGCACGTTGGTCTCGGGATCGTCCTTCGCCATCATCACTCTGGTGGTGACGGTGAAAGGCTTTAAGGACCTGCGCGACATGTTCAGGCGCCTCGGGCAGCAGCAAGAGAATGGCAGGGAGTGATGCAGCGGGGGCTTGGGACCGCCGGCAGCTTGCTCCCCCACGCATTTTCATACAGGTTCGTTGCAAACGTAAACTAACTCGCAGGCTAAGGGTAAGAGTCACAGCGCGTGGGAAAGTGACGCGCTCTTGTTCGGTGAGCGGTTAAGCCTTCTGGAAGACACCCGCTCAAGCATTAACAAATCTTTAATGAAGGAGTCAGTTATGCAGGGAATTTATCTGACCTTGTCCGGTATCCTTTTAACGGCTTGCTTCCTCTGCGGAGGAGTAACAGTCTTCTCGCAGGGCACCGACCTGGGCACGATTCGTGGCACGGTGACCGACCCCAACAAGGCCGCCGTCGTCGGCGCGACAGTGCATGTCATAGACGTGGGGACGAACATCTCGCGCGATCTGACCACGGACGGTCAAGGCAATTACGAAGCGGCGAACCTGAAAACCGGTACTTACACGGTGACGGTCAACGCTCAAGGCTTCAAGACCGAAGAGATCCGGGACGTTGTTTTGCGTACAGGCGATACTGTGCGTGCCGACGCAAGACTTCAGATTGGCGTCTCGGAGACAGTTCAAGTTACCTCGGCCCCGACCATCGAAACTGAGGTCCCAACAATCAGTGGAACACTCAGTAACCGGCAGCTTATCGAGGTGCCGCGCGACAGCCGCGACATCTATGAGTTCCTCTATTTGAATCCAAACATAACCCAGTCAGCCGGCGGGGACGGGACATTCAAGTTCATCGGCGCGCAGAGTTACGGCGCCAGCTTCTCACTCGACGGTCAACGATCCAACAGCGTCGTCTTTGGTGAGCCGAGTACCAGCCAACCGTCTCTCGAATCGATCGGTGAATTAACGGTGATGTCTAACAACTTCACGGCGGAGTATGCCGGCATCCAGAACATCCGCGTCGAGACGAAGCGGGGCACGAAGGACTACCATGGCTCTTTGTTCTACAACAACAAGAATTCGGCTCTCGCCGCTCGCAAGCTCGATGATAAGATCGCCGAGGCCGAATCCTTTATTCCGACTCCCAACACCCCCGTATTTCCCACACCATACTTTAATTTGAACGAGACGGGCGGATCGTTCGGCGGGCCGGTCCCTTTCTTTGACAAGAACAAGACCTTCTTCTTCACTTCGTACGAAAGACGGTGGGAAGTCGGGCAGACGAATTTCACCTCTACTAGAATTCCCGGGCCACGCCTTCTCATGGGTGATTTCACCCAGTTGAGAAAATCTGCTCGACCCGTAGTGCCCGCGAACATCTTAAGTCTGCTTACGCCTGCCGAGATCGCGGCAAACACCATCGATCTGAATGAAGGTACAGGCAATCCGCCGGACCGACGGTTTCTCAGCATCCCCCAAAGGTTGATCAATCCAACAACGAACGCGATTATTCAGACCTACTTCCCGCAATTGAACCCTCTTACTCCGATAAATTTAACCAACGGGAGGGTCATCCAATTTTTCCAGAACGTGAACAGCCTCACCACGCGTGACCTGGCGACGTTCAGGGTGGACCGAACATTTTCGAGCAAGAACTCCGTTTACGCCGTCTACAATTACCAGAATAATCCTCACCACTCTGGCGCCGCCGCCAGTCCGCTGCCGGGCTTTGGTTTGCGGCGGACCGACCGCACCAACCACACGCTCGCGCTCTCTTTCACTCACCTATTCTCCAGCAAATTGGTTAATGAGGCGCGCGGCGGCTTCAACCTCCAGCGCGAGTACATCAGAAACAATCAGACCGTCAGCCAATTTCTTTCAAGCATCGGCTTCGACCAGAGCGATCTTGCCGCCTACGGATCGGTTGTCGGGAGCCCTGTGCTCAACCTGTTTGGCGAGCCCGCGATAACCCTTGGCAGCTTCGGGACTCTTGTCTCAAACGGCGGAAGGAGTGCCGACCGGCCCCGCGACCAGAACAACCTCACTTTTGGAGACACGATCTCCTGGACCGTCGGCCGGCACGCCCTCAAGATGGGCTTCGATATCGTTCATAACCACGGTAAGGATGGATTCGTTCAGAACAGGGGACAGGTCCGGGGTCTGATCAATTACGGCGGTACCGGTCCTAACGCCCTCGCCCGCTTCCTTCTCGGGCAGCCGGCGACCACCGTCGGCTTCGTCCTGAACCGCCGCCCGATCCTCGACGTGACCAACTGGGAACAGGGCTACTACGTTCAGGACGATTTCAAAATCCGTCCGCGACTCACCCTCAATCTCGGTCTCCGCTACGAGTACATCTCGCCGTTCATCGACAAGAACGATCTGATGGTCAACTTCGACCCCAACTTTGTCGATCCGACGACCAAGAGGCGCGGGCGCTTCATCGTGCCGACTTCGAGTGTTATTCCAGCGATCGATCCAAGGATGGTTACCTATGGCGTTGTTACGGCAGACCAAGTGGGGCTCGGTCGTGGCCTGGTCAAGGCGGATAAGACGAACTTTGCGCCTCGCGTCGGATTTGCCTGGAGAATCACTGAAAAGACCGTACTTCGTGGCGGGTACGGGTTGTTCTACCCGACCGCTGCTGCGCAGGGCATCCGCGACGCTCTCGAATCAAGTCCGTTTAACCAGGGCTTAACGAAAGACGCCAGGGGGACGCCTCTTCAGGGATGGCCCGGTGGGCTCAATGGTCACGGCATCAGTCCGGTGAGCGGTGGTAGGGTGAGGACACTGGGCTTAACAGATTTTACCAGCATCGCGGCCAATGCGATTCCGTTTAATCTACACCAGCCGCGCATCGAACAATACAACATTACACTTGAGCGCGAACTGGGCTTTAATACGGGACTGCGCGTGTCGTATCTCGGTACCCGTATGAGGCGTTTGATCGGCGGTATCGATCTGAACGAGATTCCACCCAACGATATCCCGTTCGCCACTACAACCGGTGATGGAGTGACTCCATGTGACCCCATCAACAACGGAGATTGTGCGCTTTCGGATGCGGACATTGCGCGCCTCCCGTTCCCTGAGCTGAGCGATTTCCTGGCCAGTTATGGCAATAACGGAAAGGGAAGGTCGAATGCTCTGCAGATTGAAGTCACCCGCCGTTTCAGCCGCGGTCTCCTTTTCGATGCCAGCTATACGCTGCTGGATCAGAAATCGACCGTCGGCGACCAGGGGGACTCCAGCCTGGGCGAGCCAACGTACAATCAGTTCGCGTCCCAGCTCGAGCTTTCACGCGACTCATTCGTCTCGCGCCACCGCTTCGTGGCTCACGCTATTTATGATCTTCCGTTCGGGCGCGGCCGGAAGTTTGGCGCGCATGCGGCCAAATTGGTAGATTGGACGCTCGGCGGATGGCAGCTCTCGACGGCCATGTTTGCCAAGAGCGGCATTGGCTTTACGCCCTATTATGACTGCGACAACTGTTTCCCACCTTATCCTGGAAACACTGCCAGCAGCTTTCCCGATGCGACCGGCGGATTCAATGACGGGACATTCCGCCCCCGGTTGGTCGGCAACCCGTATGCGGGTGTGACCGGCGATCAGATCTTTAACCCGGCGGCTTTCGCGCCTCCGAGCCCCGGGGCCGATGTTTTCAACAGCGGAATCAAGCGGCAGATAGTGACGGGGCCAAGCACGTGGTCCGCGAATCTTGGTATTCGTAAGAACTTCAAGCTGACCGAGAGGGCAACGCTTAACGTCGGCGCGCTCTTCGACAACATCTTCAATCACCCGCTCCTCTCAACGACGGATCCGACTGACCAATTCGCTCATCTCGGGACCATCCATGTTACAGTCGATCCGAATACAAGGAAGGTCGGGATTCTGTACAACCCCGACCCGGTGAACGGAGATGCTGATCCCAACTTTGGTCGTCTCAACAGGAGTTTCGGCCAGGAGGGGTTCGACTCCCGTCGGTCGATCCGCTTGACGTTGCGTTTGACTTTCTAAAGCGGGCGCCAAAGAGAGGAAGGGAAGAGAAAAGGCCGAAGGAGAAAGCGTCTTGAAGCACGTTATTCACCTTTTGGACTCTTCCCTTTTCTGTCCGATAAACTAACGCACGAAGCCATGCATGGCCGAGAAGAGGACGATTTACCAATGACCAGTAGTGGCGGTCGGTCGCGTTACACCTACACGCGGAAACCCAATCTGGCGAACGTTAAGGCCGCGGGCCACGACATGCTGCGACTGGTCAATCGACGCATCCTGTTGAGCATTATCTCCGACCGCCAACTGACCTCGCGCGCCGAGATGGCTAAGATCAGCGGCCTTAACAAAGCGACCGTCTCGACCATCACAGGAGAATTGCTCCGAGACCGCTACGTCATCGAAGACGGGGTGGGGAGGACGACGCCCATCGGCGGTAAGCCGCCGACGCCGCTGCGCATCAACGAGCTGCGCTTCGGCATCTTCGGCCTGGAGATCCGCGCCGACGAGACGATCCTGGCCCTCAGCGATTTTAACAGCCAACTGGTCGCACAGCGGAGCTTCGAGACCGTCGCCAACGCCCGCCCGTTCCTCGCTAGGATGAGCAAAGAGATCGCCAGGCTCCGCGCCGAGCACCGGGAGTTCATTGAAATCGCCGGGGTCGGCGTGAGCCTGCCCGGACTGGTTGATAATCATCGCGGGACATTCCTGATGTCGGTGGTCCTTCCCTGGCGCGACGTCCCCGTCGTCCAACTACTAGAAGGAGGTACGGGGTTCCCCGTCATCGTCGACAACTCGGCGCGGTGCGCTGCGCTGGCAGAGATCTGGTACGGCAAGGCCCAGTACACTCATATCCGAAACCTGCTCTACGTTGGTGTGAGCACGGGCCTCGCCTGCGGAGTCGTAATCGACGGGAGCCTTTATCGCGGCGGCAATAACACGGCCGGCCAATTCGGCCACATCCCCATCAACCTCGATGGCCCGCAATGCCGCTGCGGGCAGCGGGGCTGCTGGGACCTGTACGCTTCGGAAAAAGCGACGATCGCGCGTTATCAGAGCTTGCGAGGCGTCAATAGCAAGCGCCCCGTAACCATGCGCAGGCTCGTCGAATTGATCGAGTCCGGCGACCGGGCGGCGGCCGAAGCTGTCCGCGAGACGGCCCGCTATCTCGGGCTCGGGCTGGCCGGCCTGATCAATGGCTTAGACCCGGAGGTGATAGTCATCGGCGGTGAGATCACAAAGGCATGGGGGCTGATCGAGCCGATCATCTCTGCCGAAACGAAACGGAATCTGCTCGGCCCCCGCTCCCGAGAGATTCCGATCCGGCGCTCGACCTTCGAGGTGCGCCCCAGCCTTAAAGGGGCGATTACACTGGTGCTGAATGAATTGTTGTCAGTACCTCATGTTGGTTGAGTCCCCTGAATCTGATTTAAAGCTTGGATTCGCCCCTATTGATTTATTTCGCATGTCTTAGAACAGATGGTTGACGTTTCAAACAAGCTTCGCGCGCGCCTTGACGGCGGGCTGATACCGGCCGTCCCGGTTCCTTTCGATAGCGACGGGCGGCTGCATAGAAGCGCGCACGAGGCGTACCTGCAATACATAGCCAACCAGCCCGTCGCGGGTGTTGCCGTCTGGGCGCATACCGGGCGCGGCTTGATGCTGGATGATGAAACCGCCCGCGAGGTGCTTCAAGATTGGCGCGCCGCGCTCCCGGATCGCGTGGTGATCGCCGGGGCCGGCTCTGCCGGCGTGACGTCTCCGGAAGAGGCTACCGCCCGCTCGGTTGAAATGGCCGAGCGGGCAGCACGGTTCGGCGCCGATTGCCTGCTCGCCTATGCCCCTACCTGGCTGCGAGGCCGCGCAGACATGGATCAGTTGATTATCGAGCATCACCGGCGCCTCTCGGAGGTCGGTCTACCGCTCGTGCTCTTTTATCTTTACGAAGCTGCGGGCGGCATTAGCTATAGCCAGGCCGTGCTGGATGAATTGCTCGGGATGCCTCACGTAGTCGGTATTAAGATGGCCACCCTCGATAGCATCATGACCTACCAGGACGTCGCCCGCCGACTGGCCGCAAGCCACCCCGACAAAATGCTCATCACGGGCGAGGACCGCTTCCTCGGCTACAGCCTGCGGCGCGGCGCCCGCGCCGCCTTGATCGGCATGGGCGCGGTCTGCTGCGCTTTTCAGGCTGCGCTGATTAGCTCCCATTTGAAGGGGAAGGCGGATCGCTTTCTCGCGCTCTCTGATGAAGCCGACCTTCTGGCCGAGTCAATTTTTATCGCGCCGATGGAAGGTTATATTACGCGATTGCTCTGGGCCCTTGTTCATCTGAGAATTATCCCGGCCTCGGCGGCCAACGATCCCTGGGGGCCGAGACTTTCGACGAGCGAGTTTGTCAGGCTGGGTCAAACGCTCACCACTCTCAAATACGCAAGGTGACCGGTGTGGTCTCGCGCTTAATGCAGGAATTGAAGATCGACGCCGAGGCCTCTGCGGCCCTCGTCGAAGACTACGAGGGCTTGACGGAGGGTCTTCCCCACGCGCTCGAAGACTACGTACGCGAGCGCTATGACCTTGACCTCGGCAGCCAATACGGCGGGCTGCCCGTTAAAAATCCTTTCGGCAAGGGCTCAGGACAACTCTCGCTCAATATTAATCAGGTGCGCCAGGACGCTCACGCCGGTCTCGGCTTCGTCGTGCTCAAGACGATCATCGCCCAGGATGAGGACGGCGCCCAATCCATGAGTGAGTGGGCGATTCATGAAACGCGCATGATGGTTGAGCGGATCGAGGGCAGCGATGGCCGCGCGGGCTGGACGGTAACGTGGAAGGGGCGCGGCTGGTACGAAACCTTTGACGCCTATCTGAAGCTTTATGCTGAAGCGCTGTCGGTGGGGCGTGAGGTCGCGATGATCGTCGTGCCGTCATGCAAGTATCACTTGCCCGGGCCTGAGGAGGGCGAGTGGAAATTGGGAGAGTATGATTACACCACGGGGCGGCTGCTGAATGTCTGGGGTGAGCATGGCCCGGGCGGCCCGATGCCGGTCGAGAAGGATTTCAGCCCGACGCTGGCCGGCTCGGACCGTGCCGCACAGGTAAGCACCGTCTTGCGGTGGCTGCGGACCGTGACCGGGCTCATCAAACGGGCGGGCGGCCCGCGGGAGGTTACGGTCGGGCTGAAGTTGTTCAACGCGTTGCTCGAGGATGCTTTTCAATTAGATATGCTGCGCGCCGTCAACGAGCAGTGCGAGGAGGATGACCGTCCAGACTTTCTCGTTTACGCCAACCGCCTCTTTGATCCCAACCGTGAGTTCGACGGCGTGCGCGGCGTCGCCTACGGCGGACCGGATCTCAGCGCCCGTAATCTTAATGTCTTAGCCGCCCTCCGGTCTCTCGAGCAGAGGGGGGAAATTCAAGCCTGCCGCATCCCCCTGAGCGCGACGGGAAATATCGATTCGGGGCGGACCGCGGTCGAGTATCTACTTCGTGGGGCGTGCAGTTTTCAAATCCACACCTATTTTCAATTATCGAGCGATGAATACCGGATGAGGCAAGGGGGAAAGACGGCGCGCGCTCTGCACGAGCTATACTTCCATCCGGAGCGCGGGCTCATCGCGTGGCTCCTGCATCTGCGACACTCCCTTGGTTGGCCCGCGGACTGGAACGTCAAGCAGATGGCCGACTTTTGCGCCGACCCGGCAAATCGCCTGTGGATTGATCATGAACCCGCTTTCTGATGACGCAAAAGGAAGGGCACAGGTCTCGATTCGCTCCCTCGACGAGCAGGACATCCCGGCGGCGATGCGGCTCAAGGAGCTGGCCCACTGGAACCAGACCGAGAGCGATTGGCGACGTTTGCTCAAGCTCGATCCACAGGGCTGCTTTGCGGCCGGTTTCGATGGGCATGTCGTCGCGACGACCACCAGTACGGCCTACGAGGCAGAATTAGCCTGGATCGGGATGGTGCTCGTGGACCCCGGTTATCGCCGCCGCGGCATCGCAACACAATTGATGCGCGCCGCGCTGGACGGCCTGCGGGCGAGAGGGGTTGCGACAGTTAAGCTTGATGCGACGCCGGCCGGCCGGCGGGTCTACGAAGAATTGGGTTTCGTGCACGAGTCGTTGATCGAGCGGTGGCAAGGCATTGCTCGGCCCGCTGCCGCAACCGGGTGCGCGGTCTTGAGTAGGAAGCTTTGGTCAGAGCTACTGGCGCTGGACCGGCAGGCGTTCGGCGCAGACCGCTCCACTTTGCTTGATTCTTTGGCGGCCGGTTCGTGCGTCGCGCCGCTCATCGTCAGCGCCCCGAATGGGAACTTGCGTGGGTATGCCCTGGCCCGGCGGGGTACTACTGCATGCTACGTCGGGCCGCTGGTGGCAACCGATGAGCAAGCGGCTGTCACACTCCTTGATGGAATGCTCACGCAACTGGCGGGCAGGAATGTTTACGTCGATTTCAACACGAGTTTCCGCGTGAGCGCGGAAATACTTGCCAGGCGAGGTTTCATCAAGCAGCGCGATTTAATACGGATGCGTTACGGGCGGGAGAGCGGGGCGGGAACTTCCCCGTCCATTTTCGCCATCGCCGGCCCGGAGGTGGGCTGAGGGGCGGATTTATTGACCGCGACTCCGGGGCGGCCCTGCTGCCGCCACATTAAAAGAGGGAAGCGCCATGCGCTCATCAATTCAACCGGTTGATTACGTGGTCCTGGTCGCCTACCTGTTTCTCATGGCGGGCGTCGGGGCCTACTTCATGCGGTACATCCGCGTGGGCACCGACTTTTTAAAGGGTGGCAACCGGGTCGAATGGTGGGTGGCGGGCATGGCCTCGTTCATGTCCGGCTTTTCCGTCTGGACCTTCACGGGCGGGGCCGGTTTCGCTTACCGGCAGGGCGTGATCGGGGTCTTCCTGCTGTTCCTGGCCGTCCCCGCCTTCCTCTTCGGCTATCTCGTCTTTGCCAGGCGGTGGCGTCGCTCGCGCGTCACCACCGTCGTCGAATACATCCGCAGCCGCTTCGGCGACGGCACGCATCAACTGTTTTCGTGGCTGACCGCGCCGAGTCAACTGATGTTCGGCTCGGTCCGGCTATTTGCGTTATCGAGCTTCGTGGCCATCGCACTGGGCGTACGGGTCGAATATCTGATCATCATTTACGGGACCGTCATTTTAGCTTACACGGTGCTGGGCGGTTACTGGGCGGTCTGCTTTACAGACATGTTCCAGTTCATGTTCCTGTTTCCCATCGCGTGTCTGCTGATGGTCCTCTCGTTGTCCAACGTCGGGGGGTTGAGTGCGTTTGTCGAAAAGGCCCCCGCAGGTTTTTTCAACCCGTTTGCGGGAGATTATGGGTGGTTGTTTCTCATCGCCTACACCGTTTCGCAAACGGTCGGCTATAACAACTTTGGAAACGCCCAGCGCTACTTCTGCGCGGACACCGAGAGGTCTGCGCAGAAGATCGCGATCCTATGCATGGTCCTCTTCACCATCGGCTCTTTCATCTTCTACCTGCCACCGCTCATCGCGCGCGTGGTCATGCCCGAACTCGGGACGGCGGCGAACGGATTAAGGCAGCCGTCCGAAGCGGCCTACATCGCGATGGGAATGCACGTGTTGCCGCCCGGCCTGGTGGGCGTGCTGTTGGCCGCCATGCTCGCGTCATCGATGGCGTCTCTCTCGGCGATCAATCATGTGGTGACGGGTATTCTCGCCAAGGATCTGTATCAGGGCTACCTGCGCAAAGACGCCTCCGACCGTCACATGTTGAAGGCCAGCCGGTTAGCGTCCCTCTTGGTCGGGGTCTTCATGATCGTGATGGCCCTCGTGTTCTCGCGCGGCGCGAGCGGCATCTTTACGCTCCTCTTCATTCTGGAATCGATCTTTCTCATCCCGCTCGGCCTGCCGCTGTTGTATGGAATGCTGGTCAGGCGTGGCCCGTGGTGGTCGGCCATTGGCGCGTACGCGACGGGCGCGGCAACCTCGCTTTTCGTCAACTTCTACCTGAATCAATATCGCAGCTGGAACCTGAATGAGACATACCTGATCGGCATTCCGGCCGTGACGACGACGATTGCATTCTTCGTCCCGGCGTTTTTGTTGAAGCCGGAGGGAAAATTCGCCGAGCGCGTGGCGGCCTTCTTCGCCAGGCTGGCGACACCGATCGATCCCATGACAGAGCTGGGAGATTCGGGGGTCTCAGGTCGCGGCCAACTGGCGATTGTCGGGAAGGTCACAACCGGCATTGGTCTCGCCTGCTTCCTGATGTTGCCGGCTTCCGCCCAGGGTCGTGACCGAGTGATCATCACCGTCTACGCGATAGCGACCAGTGCGGTCGGTCTCGTCTTCATTGCCGCCGGGCGTGCGCCGAAACCGCAAGGCAGGACCGAATCACTCCCGGCGGTCGGTATCGAGGACTGATACTTGAAAAGAATTTTTGAGATCTCAGATCTCAAATTCCAGGGATCATGAGAAACTTAGGGAATCGCATCACACGCTGGGCCGCCCTGACGCTCGCCCTGCTCAGCGCCGCCGGTCTGGTGGCGCAGGCGGGTAGCAGCCTAAGCAGTGCTGCTATTGCAAAGAACTCGAGCCGGCAAACAATTCACGGTGCGGCCGTCGCCGCCACGTCGCGAGCAAACATCAGCGCCGTTTGGGCGGTTAACGACGGCGAGAAGGTGGATAGGGATGATCTTAGCAACCCGAACAAGGCGTCAAACTCCGTATGGGATGGCCACAGGATAAAAATATTCGGCGCGCGCAATGAGGTCATTGCCTTTCAACTAATCGTCGAAGCAGGGTCCGAGGGTATCAATCGCCTCTCCGTGGCGTTACCCGAACTTAAGCTTAAGGAAGGGTGGTCGAAGATCGTCTATGCCCCGCCGGGGCAGGATCCCACCGAGTACGCCGGCCGGCCGATCCAACTCTTCTCCGAAAATTACATGTATGTTTCGGCGCCAACTCAAGCGAGATGGATCTACCGGCCGGGCACCCCGTCTGCTCCCCGTCATCCGACCGGCTGGAAGCCGGTGCAGCTTGTTCCGGAGAATGCGAGACCCGGCAAAGGAGGGTTTCCGCTCCGGGTGAGACCTCTGCAAAACCAGGCCATCTGGATCGAGGTCTATACGGGGCGCGATCTACGGGCAGGGATCTATGAGGGAAGCGTGAACATCCGGGCCGACCGTCAGGTGAGAACAGTCCCCGTTCAGCTTGAGTTGTTTAACTTCACTCTGCCGGACGAGAATAGTATGCACGCGATGGTTTATTACGAAAGCGTGCAGCCGGCGCTCTACCAGGGACGGAATCTGGATAACCGGTATCACCGCTTTGCCCACCGCCAGCGCATCGAATTAGTTAATGCCTACGACGTATCTTCCGTACAAGCCGCGATCGGCCGGTTTCGAGGGAACGACTTCACCAGGTCGCAAGGGTACGAAGGGCCGGGCGAAGGTGTCGGGAACAAAATCATTCCCGCCTCATTCTACGGGCCGGGCGAAGGCTACGATGAGAGGTCCGGCGCATGGCGTCAATCCGATGCCTGGATCTCGTTCCTTAAAAATAATCTGCCCGGCTCGATAACCTTCCTTTACATGCCGGATGAGCCTCGCCCGGCAGAGTATGGACGCATCCGTAAGCTGGCGGATAACATCCACTCTAATCCCGGCCCGGGGCGGCAGCTACCCGTCTTCGTCACCAAAGGCTACGTGAAGGAGTTGGATGGCGCCATCGACATCTGGTGCTCAGGCCCGCAGTCCTATTATATCCGGAAGGCCCTTGAGGAGCGGGCGCGCGGCCGTGACTACTGGGTTTATAACGGCGGGCGGCCCTATGCCGGTGCGATCGTGATCGATGCCCCGGCGACGGATGCGCGGGCGACCATCTGGGGCTGCTTCAAACATGGAATCAAAGTCTACTTCTACTGGCACGGCGTGCACTGGCGTCACAACAGCCAGAAGCAGGAGGAACAAATCCAGAACGTCTGGGCAGAGCCCGTCACCTTTGATAACCGCGGTCAACCGAACAAGCCGGTCACCAGTCAAAGCTTCGCTAACGGCGACGGGGTTCTCATGTATCCGGGCGAAGAGAAGCTACACCCGGCCGAGGATAGGGGAATTGCCGGGCCCTGCTCGACTATTCAACTGGCCAACTTTCGACGGGGGCTCCAGGATCATCAGTATCTGACCATGGCGCGCAAGCTCCGGCTCAATAAACTGGTAGACGAGGCGCTTCAATCGGCGGTGCCACGTATGTTTTCCGACGCCGGCACGACCGTCGGTTTCGGTGAAACCGGCGACGCATACGAGAGCGCTCGATACAAGCTCGCCAGGGCAATTGCCGGGGCGAATAATGCCCGTTAGGTAACATACGTCCGAAGAATGAAACTAGCCTTCTCAACATTAGGATGCCCGGATTGGGGGTTAGAAGATATTGCGCAGGGAGCGCGCCGCTTCGGATACGACGCTATCGAATTACGTGCCCTCAATGGTGAGATCGATCTTCTGGCGCGGCCGGAGCTTCAGACCGGTGCGATCGAACAGACTCGCGACTTCTTGCAGGACCAAGGACTCTCCATTTGTTGCGTGGATACCTCATGCGCCTTCGACGCGATTGATGAGAAAACACGACGGGAGAATGTGGAAATAGCCGTCCGGCACTGCCTGCTTGCGGCGGCGCTCGGCGCGCCGCTGGTCCGCGTCTTTCCGAACGAGATACCGGCCGGAGCAACACGCGAAGAGACGCGCGACCGGATCGCCGACTCTCTACGAGAGGTGGCGAAGCGCGCCCCCTCGGGTGTGCGCGTCGGGTTGGAGACGCACGGTGATTTCGCGCGTGCCGGCGCGACAGCAGAAATTATACGCTTGGCCGATCATCCAAATCTGGCGATCATTTGGGATGCGGCTAATTCATTTGCGGCCGGCGAATCTATCACGGAATCGGCCCGCGCCGTTGGTCCATTTCTCGCGCATGTTCACCTGCGTGATGCGCGCCCGCAGAGTGATGGGAAGTCCTGGAGGCCGGTCCTGGCGGGCCGCGGGCTCGTGCCGCTCGCGCAGGTGATCGATTCCCTGCGCGAGGCCAGCTATGAAGGCTACGTCTCGTTCGAGTGGGAGAAATACTGGTACCCGGAGATAGAAGAGCCGGAGGTCGCGCTCCCTGATTTCGCCACAACGATCGGGCGAGACCTCCATGCGAAGGCGCAAAACAAGCATCAGGTAGAAGCAACAGCGAAGGGCGAAGGTGCGTCATGACCGTAGACATCAGCAACACCGGAGCCAACGATGTCGGGAGTAGTCTGAAAAGCAGCAACCGCCCCCGCGTGTTGATACTCACAAGTGATGCCCTCTTCCCGCACTTCTTCTCCGGCGCGGTGATTGCGCGCCTGGACCGGATCGCCCATTGGTCGTGCCATGCCGAACGCGCGGACTCTCCGCTCCTGCGTGAGCGCATCGCTCAAGCCGACGCCTTGATCACGACCTGGCATTCGCCGTTCCTTCGCGCGGAGATGCTCCGTGATGCGCCGCGGCTGCGACTGATCGCACACTGCGGCGGTGAGGTAAAATCAAGGATGGAAGAGGAGGTCTTCGACCGCGTGGTGGTCACAAATGCGCCCGGGCCCATGGCCGCGCCCGTCGCCGAGATGGCTCTCGCTATGACTCTCTCATTGGTGCGGCATCTGCCACAGTACGAGCGCGACATGCGCTCCGGCGGAAATACCGATAACGAGCGCGTCAGCGAAGGCGAGACTCTATCCGGACGGCGCGTCGGTCTGGTCGGCTTCGGTCGCATCGGCCGCGCCTTCGCCCGGCTGGTTGAGCCGTTCGGCGTTGATCTCCTCGTCAGTGATCCATATTGCTCAATTGATCTCGCCGCGCACCACGGGGCGAGACTCGTGGGGTTGGATGAGCTGCTTCGCTCTAGCTCCGTTGTGGTGCTGGCTGCTGGCCTGACACCCGAAACAAAGGGGTTATTAAACGAGCGGCGGCTCTCACTGATGCCGGACGGCGCTTACCTTATTAATGTCGCCCGTGGCGGACTTATTGATCTCGAGGCGTTACTGGCAGAGGTGCGGCGGGGACGCATCTCCGCCGCGCTCGACGTGACTGACCCGCTCGAGCCGTTGCCGGTCGAGCACGAGTTGCGGCGTTTACCGAACCTCATCTTGACGCCACACGCCGCGGCGGGGGGGATCGAGGTGCGTCATGCGATGGGGGCCATTGCGGTTGAAGAGGTCGCGCGCTTCTTTAGCGGTGAGCGACCGGAAAATGTTGTCACCCGCGAGATGTTATCAAAGATGACCTGATGCTTTAGTGTCGGCTAATAGTCTTCAGCGGCTGTGCCGCATCTTTAACGAGGCTTCGCCTCGCCTACGGAAGGCATAGACCCGCACTTGGCCGGAGCGGTACAACCGCCTGGCAATATGGCCTGAGATAAAGATGCGAACCGCGCAACAAGAATTCACCGTGTCCATCGGGCGCATCGCTCTGCATCACGTCCGCGTGCCGCTCCGCGAGCCCTTCCGTATTAGTAACGGTGTGGTGGCGGAGCAGAATGCCATTCTCATCGAGGTTGAAACGAGAGACGGCATTACCGGCTGGGGAGAAGCCTCACCCATGTCCGGCTCCTTCTATTCGGATCATACGCCGGAGAGTACCTGGGCCGCGCTCCGTGAAAAGCTGGTCCCCCTGGCGCTGGATAACGGGCCGATTCACGCGCCGGGATTTTTCGAGCGGTTGCGTCACGTGGAGGGTGAAGCCTTCGCCAAAGCTGGGCTTGAGGGTGCGCTATGGAGTGCGCACGCCCTGGCCCGGCATGCCCCACTTCATCAGCTGTTCGGGGTGGCCGCCGCGCGGCCCGTCCCATCCGGCGTGGCCATCGGAATCTATGACACCATTGATGAGCTGCTGGAGCGCGTCCGGCGTTTTGCCGGCGAAGGGTACAGGCGCATTAAGATCAAAATTCAACCCGGATGGGACGTCGAGCCGGTCGCGGCCGTCCGCGCACACTTTCCTGACAAGCCGCTGATGGTGGATGCGAACGCCTCTTACACGCTCGAGGATATGCAGGTGTTTCGCCGACTGGACGCATACCATTTGATGATGATCGAGCAGCCCTTGGCGCGCGAAGCCTATGACGAAGCGGCAGAACTGCAGCGCCATTTGCACACGCCCCTGTGTGCCGATGAGTCGGCGGAATCGCTCGACGCGCTCGACAGCTTGATCTCCAGGCGGGCCGCGCGAATTATCAACATTAAGGTGCAGCGCGTTGGAGGCTTGAGCGAGGCGCGTCAAATGCTCGCGCGGGCGCGCTCGGCCGGCCTCGAATGCTGGGTCGGAACGATGCCCGAGCTGGGCATCGCATCGGCACAGGGACTTCATCTGGCCATGCTCGATGGCTTCACGCTGCCGACGGATATCGAAGCCTCATCACGCTGGTACGTTGACGACATCGTCGAGCCCGCCATACGCATCGACGCGCACGGGTTTATTCATCTACCGCCGTGGGCCGGGATGGGCTTTCAGGTCAATCGCGCCAAGATCGAGCGATACACGGTCGCCACCGAGGAGTTCAAAACCTGAGTACGCGTTGGAAATGATCAGAGCTTGTTTCAGTTCGGGTTAAAGATATTGCGCGGCAAACGAATGTCAGAAAGAGAATGAGAGATATGTTCTATACCCTTAAAAAATCGCCTTATCTTACGGTATTAATATTACGTTTTGCAGTCTTGATGATATTGGCCCTCTCGGTGACGACCATGGCCGGCGCACAATCAGCGGCCGCGAACGCGCGCGTCTGGGAAGCGCCTTTGGTGATCCCAACCTATGAGCTCGGGCCCCCGGACCCGAACCCGGCATTACTAGATTTGCAGAGACACAACTGGCGGCCGGTCTACCCCTACCCGGTGCTCAATACTCTAACGAACCGGCGGGTCGAAAAGTCGTACCAGGCCATCTACCTGGAGAACGAATACCTGCGGGTCACAGTCCTGCCGGAGATGGGCGGCCACGTTTACGAGATCTTTGATAAGACAACGAACCGCGATGCGCTCTACACCAATCACGTCGTCAAATACGGCATCGTCGCCATCCGCGGCGCCTGGGTCTCCGGCGGCATCGAATGGAATTTCCCGGACGGTCACACGCTGACGACCGTCTCACCGATCGATTACGTCACGCGCACGGAGGACGACGGGAGCGCGGCGGTGACGGTCGGCGACACCGAGCGTGTGCAGCGGATGCAGTGGGCGGTGACCGTCCGCCTGCGGCCCGGAAAGCGCGTGGTCGAGACGGTGGTGACGCTCAACAACCGGCGTGAGACGCCCGGCCGCTACTGGTACTGGTCGACCGCCGCCGCCCCGGCCACCGATGATCTGCGCTTCGCTTACCCGATGCGCGAGGCATACCCGCATACGTTCTGGCCCGTATTCTCCTTTCCGAAAGAGAAGGGCGTTGATATTGGAACCTACCGGGAGGTCACAAATGCCCTCTCTTTATTCGCGCGAAACTCCGCGCGGGACTATTTCGGCGTCTACTACGAAAAGGCCGACCGGGGCATCGTCCATGTCGCCGATCATCGCGAGCTGCCGGGCAAGAAGACCTGGACGTGGGGCACGGACGAGGCCGGCGGGATCTGGATCAATAAGCTGACCGATTCCGACGGACAGTATGTCGAGTTCCAGGGCGGGCGATTCGAAACGCAGATGGAGCATCAGTTTATTGCGCCGCACCGCGTCGAGCATTTTACGGAGTACTGGTATCCGGTTGGCGGGCTCGGCGGCATCTACGATGACGCCACCCCCGATGCGGCGCTGCGCGTGGCCAGCAATAACGGGCGTGCCACGGTTACCGCTAATTTCACCTCCCGCTTTGACGACGCCGAGTTTATCGTTGAGGCAAACGGAGAGCGCCTCCGCTCACAGCGAGTCAATCTCACTCCGACGGCGCCCTTTAGTGCTACCGTCGAGCTGCCGGCAAGTGCCATCGGTAAGCCCCTTACCATCAGCTTTATCACCAAAGATGGGCGCACCCTGATCCGCTACCGCACCGACACGCCCGTTGACGGCAACCGCGACTTCAAGCCTGCGACTCGGCCTGTGCCGGACCCGGTCGTACCCGCCAGCGCCGAACAGTCGTACGTCGTCGGGCTGGCCGCCGATAAGAAGAGTAATGAGCGGGCAGCGCGCTCCGCCTACCTCGAAGCGCTCCGGCGTGATCCCGGATTTGCCCCCGCGCATATTGCGTTTGGCCTCTCCTTTTACCGCAGCGGCGAGTATGAGCGGGCGGCCGAGCATTTGGGGGCCGCGTTACGGCGGAACAAAGATGCCGGTGATGCCCATTATTATTTGGGACTGGTGAGACGGGCGCAGGGTCGGACCGGCGAAGCCGCCGAGCATTTGCAGTGGTGTGCGCGCGCCGGGCATCGCGAGTCCGTCTCCCGCTATGTGCTGGGCGAGATGGCGCTCTCGGCGGGCGACATCACGGAAGCTGTTAATGAGCTGACGCAAGCGGTGCGGCTCGACCCACGAGACTTGAAGGGGCGGACAGTCCTGACCCTCGCAGAGCGTCTGGCAGGGAAGCTCGATCTGGCGCAGCAAGACATTGACGCTGTCGTGCGTCAAGTGCCGATTGACTATCTGGCCCTGAGCGAGCAGGAGGAAGTGTACAGGGCGCAGCATAAGCTTCAAGAAGCCAAAGTAGTGCACGATCAGCTCTGGCGCCTGCTTGCGCGTGAGCCCGATTCCGTCCTGGAGTTGGCCTTCGATTACGCGGCCGCCGGCCAAAGGGCTGAGAGTCAACATCTGCTCCAGGAGGCCATCACACAGGCCAAGGGCGCTAACCAGCAGATCTACCCGATGCTCCATTACACGCTCGGATACTTCTATGAGCTGGGTGGGGATCAAGCCCGAGCGAGCGAGCAGTACCGGCTCGGGGCAGAGGGCGATCCCGCACTCGTCTTCCCACACCGGGTCGAAGAGGTCGCCGTCTTGCGCGCCGCTGTTGCGGCTAATGGCAGCGACGGGCGTGCCGCCTACTACCTGGGCAACGTGCTGGCGTCAAAGGGGCGCGACGCCGAGGCGTTCGCGGCATGGCAGGCGGCCGCGCGCTTAGACCCGGCGAACGCCGTGGCGCACCGCAACCTCGGATTGGCGTTGTGGAAGGTGGCCGGGAGCAGGCAGGAAGCCATCGGTGAGTACGAGCGGGCGATTGTGGCAAGGCCGGAGGATTATCACCGCTACGTGGAGTTGGACCGGCTGCTCGCGGAAATGGGGCAGACCGAGAGGCGCATCAGGCTGCTGGAGGGGGCACCTGCTGAGGTCAGAGCGCGCCCGGCAGTAGTACAATCACTGGCCGCCGCTTATGTCGATGCCCGGCGCTTTAGTGACGCGATCAAACTCCTGCGAGCGACCACCTTCACCTCCGGCGAAGGAGAATCCGGCGCGCTCGCCATCTACCGCCGTGCACACC
>CAYLJO010000102.1:0-21866 GCA_964383905.1 uncultured Blastocatellaceae bacterium | reverse complement strand
TAGATGGGGTTATCGCTTCACACAGCCAGCTTGAAGAATAGTGGTCAATCGCTCACTGGCGCTATTTTTGGTGGTGTGATGGCTGTAGTGGACCCCTAAAGTTGGAGACTGGATACGCGGTTTCTTTGCTTTGAATTTTGATTTGAAGCAGCTCGCTGCTTCCGCCATTGTTGTTCAAACTCTGTCGGTGTCAAACCTATACTTGGCCACCAACTTAAGTGCGCAAAGCATGCGCCGTCCTGATTCAATCATAGGTTTGATTCCTCCTCCCCGGTGAGAATCGGTTGAAAGGCAATGATGACCCACATCATTGCAAATCTGTCCCAATTAACAAAGCAGCAAGAAATGCACGTGTAGAAAAACCGGATAGTCCTTCTCGCCTTCAAATGCTTTCTCGGGACCCTCTTTGTATCTTGTGATTAGAGTAAAATTTCACCGCGAGGACAATCATAGTCCCGTCATTGTGGCGGATGAAAGATTGAGGGATGAGATTTCTACCATCGTGCTACGTTTCGAACCATCCTTTACACGTTTCCTCCTTCGCGCAAAAATTGATGGAATTTTATGTTTGGGTGCAAACGGGGAATGATGTTTGCTTAAGGGTAGCATGGCGTCGGGTCGCGCAACCTAATTTATTCATACCTGCGTTTTCGTTGTGCTGGTCCCATCCTAAAATGACCAGTTCTGAGTTCGTGGGAGGGGCTATGAGTAAAGTGGGGAAACAGGCGGCTCGACGCCGGCCGAGCATCTCATCAAAGGGGTCTCACCACCGAAAGAAGCCGATAAGGCGTCTCGTGATAAAGATAGGGATAGTGCCGTGATAAAGGTCCGCCGGCCAAGATGGTGCCGTGATAAAGAGTAAACCACCTCAGTCTTTAGACAGAGGCTTTGTTCCTGCTAACCAGCCGTCTCGGGGGCGCAATCTGCTCCCACCAAACCCTTGGCGACTGGCGCCCCACTGTAGCCGTTTGCTACCGGTTCCATCTGCTCCACCGCGCGGCTGATCGAGGTCGCTTGACCTTTGCTGGCGAGCCCAGAGCAAGGGCGCTCCGCCCCGATCTGTTTAGGTCGGGGAATCCGCGCTCGCTCTGGGAATGGTCGTTCTGTTGAAAGACTTTCGCCACCCGACCTTTTTTCAAGAGCTAAGTTGTTGTCAAAGAACAATTTGAATTATGTCCGGTCTTCACGTACCTCACCGGATCACTCTGACGACCCTCTTTGCGGCGTTGCTTGAAGTCGAGCCACACGTCTTCGTGCGCCCCGACCCCCGTCACGTAAGAGAACTCCTGCTCTTCGGGCCAGACGTGCAAGCGGCTCTCGTGCTGGGTTGATGATAGAGGCCGATAGTACCGCAAACCTGTCGCAACTGCTCACAAATGCGTCTCAGAAAAGATAAAGTGAACGGAAGCGTCCACCTGACTAGCGTTCTGGGCATCCCGTGAGGTAGTCTAAATGCCTGTCCAGACAGGGCTAAGAGATTGGGGTCAAGGCCCATGAGGAGCTTCCCAAGATGGACTTTTCGGCATATAAGTTGCCTTTGAAATAGAGGATGTCAGAAAATAGTGAGTTGCAAGCATCCAGTGCCTTTTCTCTCCGTGTGTGAATCTCGCCCAGGATGATCGCCACTATTGTGCATGAGAGAACAGATGGATATGCGTTTTGAACCGAAGCTGCCGTCCTCTTTAATCAACGTAACTGGAGCCACTTTTACTGATCACGCATCCTGCGAGTGCCACTCACCCGACTTAACAATTAGGTCCGGGGAGCCAGAGGGGTGGAAAATTTATGCATGTGAGCCGCTAAGGTGAGTGATTTCGCGGATTCTGATGCAGATTAATGCTCTCTAAAGTGAACTAGGAGTAAATAAAGCGAAAAGCGGGACCTTAAGCCTGCGATGTGAGCTTGATCTCATTGTTGTGCTTAGTCCCAGCTCGGGACATGACTGCTGCTGCTGCCTCGCGCGCGTGAGGCTTCCCCTCGGGGTCCGGCATGATATCCACCCATTTAGCATGGCAAAATGGGTGGTGGGCGTGCGAGGGTTGAAATATACCCGTTAGGAGCAAGCGAAACTGTGAGCGCGAATAAAGTTAAGAAGGTTAAGAAAAAGAAGAAGAAAACGGCTCTGATAATTTGCCGTGACCATAAACAGTTCTGGACGACGCAGACGCAATTCTGGCAATGGATCAGGGCGGGCGTCGTTGTCAAAATACAGGACAATCCCCTCACGGGCGCCTTTTTACGTGAGCATGAAGAGTTGATGGTCACGTTGAGCAACACTGTACTTAATCTCGCTCATCCCAATCACCTCCGCGAGGCGCTCTTGTCACGCCGCTCGAGTACGGCGAGAAGATAAGGAATGACGTCATGAGAAGACCCCAAATCTCAAGGTCCAATTTAACACGCATCAGCGTCACGAGCGCTTGGTCATGGGCCACCCTCCTACTCGTCGCCGCCTCGATCCAGGTGGGGTGGGCGCAACAACCGGCGGGGAGCATGTCTCCTCCACCACCTCCTCCTCCCGCACCGAATCCGGCGGCGAACGCTTCCCAAACTCTCCTTCCCCAGGCGGATACACGGTACAGCATCGGACCGGGAGATATTCTGGATATCCGCGTCTACAACAAAGCCCAATTGTCTGTCGCCGGGGTGCGCGTCGACAATAAAGGTATGATCCGGATACCTTTCATCGGTGAGGTCAAGGCCGCCTGTTCGACTGAGGCCGAACTGGCCGATGAGATTCGCAACCGACTCTACAAATATCAGAAGCACCCGGAGGTCGATGTCAGGGTGACAGAGTTTCGATCACAGCAGGTGGCAGTCATCGGCGAGGTGAGGGCGCCGGCGCGGTTCGAACTGCGCCACCGGGTGCGCCTCTTGGAGCTATTAGCTAATGCCAACGGCCCTAGCGACAAAGCCGGACAAAGCGTCCAAGTCCTTCATACCGCTGCCGCGGCCAGCTCATTATGCGAGACGGCTGAGCCCGCGCCGGCTAACGAGCCATTAGATGCCCTTGTCGCTTACCGCTTAAGCGATGTTCTGCGGGGGAACGAAGAGTCGAATCCGTATATTCGTGCCGGCGACATCGTGACGATTCCCGAAGCCGACCAGGTCTATATTGTCGGTAATGTCTATCGGCCGGGACCGCAGATTCTCCGCGAACCACTGACATTATCGCGGGCGATTGTGATGGCTGGGGGAGCAGTGCCTGGGACCGACCGTAGCAAGGTACGGGTCATCCGACAGGCGCCCGGAAGTACGACTAAACAGGAAATCGTCTTCGACCTCAAAAAGATCGACAAGGGTCAGGCCCACGATGTGGCGCTCCAGGCTAACGACATTGTGGAAGTGCCCGGAGTGACCGGCATCAGAAAGGTTGGACAAGACATCATTCGTGCCTTTGTCCCGTCGATTGCTAATTCGGTCGGCTACCTTCCGTACCGTGTGATCCCCTGACGGCGGGCCCACTGTAGCTTACCGTGCTGTCGAGATTGCGCTCAATTTTTTGTGCCCTCGCTCAGACCGCAGCTTTAGGGTTAAGGTGAAACGATGAGAGAATCCCAGGAACTGCTCAAAGATGGGGCCGAGGTCCAAGGCCTCGAAAGGTTTGGAGAGCGGGCCCTTCCTCCTCCTCCCGTGATCGGCTACATCGAGTCGGAGGATGATGAAGAGTTACCCCTGCGCAGTTACTGGCGTTCGGTGCGCAAGCACTGGCTGCAAATCATTGGGCTCACCCTGCCCGTCACACTGTTGGCCGCCATTTACGTGGCCCGTCGACCTGATATCTATGAGGCGCGGGCCCGCGTGCAGGTCGACTCGGAGAACATTCCGGGGATCGGCAACTCCTCCAACAGTTCTGTTGTTGTCAATACCGATAGCCCCGCATACTTTAGTACACAGCTTCAGATCTTAGAGAGCCCGGCGCTTCTACGTCGGGTGGTCAAGACGCTTGGCCTCGACCATGATCAGTACTTTCTCTCTCCGCGAGGAAACTCAACATCGCAGAACCTCCTCCGGATGCTCGGCGTCAAAAGCGGGAAGGGCGATGACGCAAACAGACGGGGTGAAGAAAGAATGCCGTCTGAGGATGAGATTGCGCCGGCCGACAACCAAGAGGATTTAGCCGAGGCTAAGCGACTAGCGGGAAGCGTGGGCCTTCTGAGCGGAGGGCTCACCGTGAGCCCGGTGGTAGATAACCGCCTCAAGACGGAAACGCGATTGATCGATATCACTTATGCGCATAGCGACCCGCAGGTCGCAACCAGAATCGTAAACACGATCGCGATAATTTACGTCCGCTCGAATCTAGAGAGAAAGAGCCAAGCGAGCGCCATCGCGGGGACCTTCCTTCAAAAGCGCATCGCCGAGTTACAGACGGCGATTCGGGAGGGTGAAGAGCGCTTGGCCGAATATAGCAAGAAACATCAGATTCTCTCGCTCGAGCCGGCGCAAAACACCGTGGTCAATCGTCTGAACGGAATCAACAACGAGCTGCTCGCCGCAGAGAATGATCGCAAGCTGGCGGAAGCGGAATATCATGCCAGCCTCGCGCCCGACTTCGTCGATGCATCGATGGAAACTGCGACCGCCGCCACCACAGCGCGCATCAACGATCTGAGGCAAAAGCGCGCCGAACTGTTGGTGGAAGACACCGAGGAGATGCCGGAAGTCAAACAGATCAACGAACAAATTGCGGAACTCGAAAAACAGATCAAGTCCTCGCGCGAACGCGCGAAGGCCACTCTCATCGCCACTCTCACCAAACGCTACCGTCAGGCCCTCGATCGCGAGCAGAAGCTTCAGGCAGCCTTCAATCAGCAACGGAGCGAGACGCTCGTCCAGAATGAAGCGGCGGTCAACTACCACATTCTTCAGCAAGAAATTGACACCAACAAGGGCCTGTTGAATGCGATGTTGCAGAAGTCTAAAGAGAATGATGTGGCGATCGCTGGACTGGTCGGAACCCCCAATAACGTCTATGTGCGCGACTACGCTCTTGTCCCGGGGAGTCCTGTTGGCCCCAAGCGTTGGCAAAATGTCGGCGTCGCCTTTCTGCTCTCTTTAGCCTTCGGTGTGGGTTTGGCGCTGTTCCGGGATTACTTGGATGACACGATCCACTCGATCGGTGAGGTGGAAAGGGTGCTGCACCTGCCCGCCCTCGCCGACATCCCTCTGGTTGGCGGCTCGGCGAGGCGCCATCTGCTTCCGGCCGCAGCCGCTCTGCAGTTGCGCAACGGAAACGGCAATAGTCATTATCCGCTCATCCTCAATGAGGACGAACAGTCTGTGTTGGCGGAAGCCTATCGGCACTTGCGCACATCAGTGCTCATGTCGACAGCAGGACGGACGCCCAAGACGATCCTCGTGGCGTCAAGTTTGCCGGCTGAAGGTAAAACCACGACGGCCGTTAACATGGCGCTAGTCTTGGCGCAGACCGGCGCGAGCGTGCTCATCATTGATGGCGATATGCGCCATCCGTGTCTGCACTCCATCTTCGGTCTGGAAAATGAACGTGGCCTGAGCACCATTCTCTCGAGCCAGAAATCGGAAGTCGAGATGCTCTCCTTCATCGAGCAGGACAAGCGGAGCGGCCTCTACGTGCTCCCTTCCGGGCCAGTGCCGCCCAACCCGGCAGAACTTCTCAGCTCGGAGCAGATGCGCCGCCTGTTCGCTTTCGTCGAGTCCACTTTCACCCATATCATCATTGACTCTCCGCCGGTCGCATACTTTACGGACAGCGTTCTTGTCTCGCCAGCAGTCGACGGGGTGCTGCTGGTGGTCCAGAATGGTAAAAGTTCACGGCAGATCGTGCAGCGATCGAGGAAATTATTACAAGACGTTGGCGCAAGGATTTTCGGCGTCGTCCTGAATGGCGGCAAAGAAGGCTCCTCAGGGAATTATTATTACTCCCCTTACTACTCCTAACGATTCTTGCCCTCAACGGTTGACCACTTAATGAACGAGAGCAAGGAGGCTCGGCCTTAAGTTGAGGGGGACGACGGGGTCTGGATCAACTAGCGCCGCTGGGGTGCGAGAAAACCCGCATACACTTAGTGAATTGACGGCAGGCCCCTCTCTTGGGCTGCGCATGCGCGCCTCTCGCCTACTCGAGAGCACGATTTTCGCGAGCCTGTTGGCGATTATTGCGCTTTCGGCCATCCCATACGGAACAGTTGAACCATGGTGGGAGGCGCTATTTGAATGCGCCGTCTTCACGCTCGGTCTACTTTGGGTCGTGGAGGGGTTGCTGAGCAGCTCTTGGCAGTTGAGCGGGTATCGCCTGCTCATGCCGCTTTTCGCTCTGGCGATCTTCGCTTTCCTGCAGACCCAACCTTTGCTGAGGGGGACGGAGGCCGAGGGGATCAGAGGCCGGGGATGGCGTGCGGTAAGCGCCGATCCATACGAGACACGCCTCTTCATCTACTACCTGCTTTCGCTCTGCCTCGCGTTGGGGCTTTTGCTGCGCTACACGTCAAACCGGCACCGCCTACGCGCCCTCATCCACCTCGTGATCGGCGTCGGTGTGGCGAGCGCTCTGTTCGGTATGGTGCGCCAGATGACGCAGGTCAATCCGTGGCGCTTAACCTGGCCCGGTGAGAGGTCAGGCCTTGCTTTGATGGACCTCGCGCCGGACGTCGGTTATGGGCAGTTTATTAATCGTAACCATTTCGCCTATTTAATGGAAATGACGCTCGGTTTGGTGCTCGGTATAGTGGTGTGTGGAGGCCTGCGCCGCGGCCGCCGCCCGCGCCTGATCCTCTATTCAGTGGCCGCGGTGCCTGTATGGATAGCGCTGGTTTTGGCGAACTCGCGCGGGGGTCTCTTCGGGATGCTAGGCCTCCTGATCTTTATCGGGCTGCTGTTTACCCTCCTGCCGCCGTGGCGAGCCTCTCGGGCGAAGAGTAGCGGTCGTCTGAGTGGCTGGTGGGGGAACACGAGCACTTCGTTGATAACACGCGCCGCGCTGGTTAGCTGTTTGGTGATCGTCGTCTGCGCTGGCGTCATCTGGGTGGGCGGCGATCAACTGATGGGTCGCCTGGAGTCTTTGCCGAAACAGCTTAGTGTCGGGGGAACTGGGAGTCGAGAACTGTGGTTGGAATCAGAACACCGTGCGGTCGTTCCGCGCATCGAGATTTGGCGCGCGACGTGGAGGTTAATTAAGGCTCATCCGTTCGCCGGAGTTGGGATGGGCGGTTACGGCGCCGCCATCACCCAGTACTTTGATGCTTCAGGGGAGTGGACGCTAAAACAAGCGCATAATGATTATCTAGAACTCTTCGCGAGCGGGGGCCTCTTCGGGTTTACGCTCGGGGCGTGGTTCATCGCCTCCTTCGTGAGGATGGCGCAGGAGCGGTTGCGCTTAGCCGACTCTTTTCGACTTTCCGCCTCTTGTGGCGCACTGGCCGGGCTCTTCGGCGCCGCCATTCACAGCTTCGTTGACTTCGGGTTACATATTACCGCCAATGCGCTTATCTTCACCGCCCTTGTAGCAATCGCGACGGCGCAAATCGGGTCGAGCGAGCAGAGGGCGGGGAGGGAAGCCGAGGGGCCAGCACCCGCCCGCCCCCATCATCCGTGAAGATTCTGGAAAGCGGGCCGGGGATGATCAGGAGCCGCGCTCACAAAAGGGCATCGGTCTCGGTGTGCGCCCCGCGCCCAGACCGAGAGAAGCGTCAACTGTGGCGACGATACCATGCGAGGCAAGGATAGACCTTCATCCCGCTTCTCCTCTCTCGGCGAGAGAGAGGAGAAGCGGCTCGCCCTCCTGCGCGTCATCGCTGCCATCACCACTGGCCTGGTCTGCCTGTGGTTGATATGGGGGGCTGGACGCGCCGGGCTCTCAAGGCTCATCTCCTATCAGAGCATGGCCCTCGGTTCACTCATGCTGGTAAATAAGGCGGTGAATTTGAGCCCCTCGGATCCGGAAGCATATTATACTCGCGCGCTGATCCTCGAGGGGCAGGGCAAGCATGGGGAGATGGTCAAGGAGATTGAGCGCTCCATCGCCAGGCGTCCGGGCGACTATTTTCTCTGGCTTGAGCTCGGGCGCGCACGCGATCAAGCCGATGATGGAGAGGGCGCGCTTGCGGCCTTCGAGGAGGCCATCCGTCTTGCCCCTTACTATGCGGAACCTCGCTGGCAACTCGGAAATCTTCTGCTCAGGGGAGGACGCTTCGACGAAGCCTTCGCACAACTTCGCCGTGCCGCCGCCAGCGATCCAAATCTTTTGCCTGCTCTCATTGAACTCGCCTGGGGAACATACGGGGGAGAGGCCCGCGTTGTTCAACAAGCCATCGAACCACAATCCACGGCGACCCGCTTGGCGCTCGCACGCTTCTTCGCCGAGCATGAGGACGTGGCGGAAGCCAACGATCTCTGGCGCGCGGCCGGGGCGGACGCTGGTGAGGACCGCCGCGCCTTTGTCGGTAAATTGATCGCCTCGAATCGGTTCACGCAAGCTTATGAAGTCTGGTCAAGCGGGCGAGAGGTGGCAGCCGATGAGAGCGCCGGCCGGGGCGACGGCGGCGCTGCCCACATCGGTTACCTCACCGATGGCAGCTTCGAGGGTGAGGTGGACCTTGACGATTCTGGGTTCGGCTGGCACCGCCACAACCAGCCGGCGGTGCGCGTCTCTCTTGATCCGCATGAGTCACGGGCGGGCACGCAGAGTCTGCTTATTAACTGGAGCGGCAACTCCGACCCATCGGCTCCCGTGATTTCGCAACTCGTGATGGTCGAGCCCAGCAGACGCTACCGGCTCAGCTTTGCGGCGCGCACGGAGGGGATCGTGACGGGCGGGTTGCCCATTGTCGTCCTTGTCGATGCCAGTTCTGGGCGTGCGTTGGCGCAATCAGCGCCGCTGCCGCCAGGCACTGGCGGCTGGCGAGATTACTCGCTCGAGTTCACGACTGGCGGGGGTGAGAGGCAGGAGGCCGTACGCCTCATCATCACACGCCAAAACTGTAGCAGTTCACCATGTCCGATCTTCGGGCAGGCCTGGTGGGACGCTTTCTCCTTGCAGAAACTGTTGTGATGACTCCCCTGCATCAACGAAGGAGCTGCGATGGATGTTCCACCACCGGCCGGGTCATCCGAGGCCACAAGGCACTGTCTTATTTGTTTCTCGACCGTGGTGTTCTCGCCTTTTACCGGACGGCCTTCCCGCCCGAACCTCCTAGCTAGAGCGTGTCGCACAAATGGATTTTCTGTCCAGATATTGTGTGTGGCTGTTCGATCATCTACAAATCATGGGCCGTTTCTGGAGTTCTGCGACATGCTCTGGCTAGAGTAACCAAAGAGCCGCCGGAGATGGCTTCGAGACTGTTTCAGAACTGCTCGAACAAAATCTAGTCATCTTGAGGTGGAGGAGAGCACACGCGGGGGGGCGCTCTGCAGCGTTGACAGCCATTGGCGCGGTTGCCAGGAAATCATCCCCGCCATGAATGGCGAGGTCTTCTTGTGAGTTTTGATAAACTAGATGCCAGGGGGTTGTGCTCTGCGGCCGAGGAGCGGCCGCAGGAATTCAACAGAGCGCTGCGTCTCGGCGTGGGCGGGCCGCCCCGACGGCCCATCAGAGAATGGTCAAGTTGCGATTATAAGAGAAGGCTTAATGGCGGTTAGCAAACTTACACCTCAAGCTGGCAAAGAGGATGAGGGGAGTGCGGTCCCCTACCTGCGGATTGAACCATCCCGGGGCTGGGTGGCGATCAAAATCCGCGAGTTGTGGGAATACCGAGAGTTACTCTACTTTCTCATCTGGCGCGACATTATGGTGCGCTATAAGCAGACCATCCTGGGCGCGGCATGGGCCATTATCCAGCCGGTTTGCACCATGCTGGTCTTCAGTTTGTTCTTCGGAAAGCTGGCCAAGATGCCCTCGGACGGCGTCCCCTACCCGCTTTTCAGCTACGCCGCCCTCCTGCCCTGGGCCCTCTTCGCCAACGGGCTGAGTCAAACGTCGAACAGCATCGTGGGCAGCTCGGGTCTGATCACCAAGGTCTATTTCCCTCGCTTGGCGATTCCTATTTCCACGGTGCTCTCGGGGGTGGTGGACTTTCTCATCGCCTTCATCGTGCTCCTCATCCTCATGCTGTGCTACGGCATCATGCCGACCTTCAACGCACTTTGGCTCCCCCTGTTTGTGCTGCTGGCGCTCGTCAGTTCGCTCGGCTCGGGGCTGTGGCTCTCGGCGCTCAATGTGGAATACCGTGATGTGCGCTATGTGGTCCCCTTCATCGTCCAGTTTTGGATGCTCGCCACGCCGATCGCCTACCCCAGCAGTCTGCTCTCCGAACCCTGGCGGACCTTCTATGGTTTGAACCCGATGGTCGGAGTCGTCGAGGGCTTTCGCTGGGCGTTACTGGGCACCCACACGGCGCCGGGGCCAATGATCGCGATCTCTGCGCTGGCGGCGACGGTCATCCTCGTCGGCGGCGCCTTCTACTTCCGGCGCATGGAAAGGAAGTTCGCCGATTTGGTCTAGAAGGTCATGATGGGCTTCAGAAACCTGTTCCGCCCCACCGGCCGCTGCTCTCGCCCAGAGACTGATCGTTGCCTGATCATCGGCGAGGTCGCCCAGGCCCATGACGGTAGTCTCGGGATGGCCCACGCTTTTATCGAGTCAATCGCTGAGGCGGGCGCGGACGCCGTTAAATTCCAGACGCACATTGCCGCCGCTGAAAGCACGCCGGGCGAGCCTTGGCGAGTGAAATTCAGCTCGCAGGACGCGAGCCGCTACGACTATTGGAAGCGCATGGAGTTCACGGAAGAGCAGTGGCGCGGTCTCAAAGAGCACGCCCGTGATCGGGGCGTGCTCTTCTTAAGCTCGCCCTTCTCTCTGGAGGCGGTCGAGCTTCTCCACCGCGTGGGAGTGGCCGCTTGGAAGGTGGCCTCCGGCGAGGCGACGAACGCCCCGATGTTCGAGCGAATGGCCGCCACGCGACTTCCCGTTCTCCTCTCGACGGGTATGAGTTCTCTCGCGGAGATCGACGCGGCCGTAGGGCGATTGAAGTCTTTCGGCAACCCGTTCGCCGTCTTGCAATGCACCTCATCTTACCCCTGCCCCCCCGAGAGTGTCGGCCTCAACCTGATCCCTTTCTTCCGCGAGCGCTACAACTGCGCCGTCGGCCTCTCGGATCATTCGGGCGCAATCTATCCGGGCTTGGCGGCCGCTGTGCTCGGCATCGATGTGCTGGAAGTACATGTCACGCTCAGTCGGGAGATGTTCGGGCCGGACGTCCCCGTCTCGGTCACAACCGGTGAACTGCGCCAGTTGGTCAAGGGCATCCGCTTCATCGAGAAAATGGTCGCCCACCCGGTGGATAAAGATCGGTCGGCTGAGGAAACGGCGCCGCTCAAGAAGATGTTCACCAAAAGCGTCGTCGCCCGCCTGGATCTGCCGGCCGGGACCCTGTTGCGCGAGGAATATCTGGCGGTGAAAAAACCGGGGACGGGCATCCGCGCCGATCGGTTACCGGAACTCGTGGGGGCGCGATTGCGAAGGGATCTGAGAGCCGACGAGCTACTGCGGGAAGAGGACCTGGAGGAGTAAACGGATGCGGCGCAAAGTGTGCGTGGTGGTCACAGCCCGCCCCAGCTACAGCCGGATCAAGACGGCGCTCAAAGCGATTGCGGGCCATCCGGAGCTGGAACTGCAATTAGTGGTCGCAGCCTCGGCGCTGCTGGATCGCTATGGGATGGCCATCCGCTACATGGAGGAGGATGGTTTTGAGGTCGCCGCGCGCGTCTATATGGTATTGGAGGGCGAGAACCTGACCGCGATGGCCAAAACCACCGGCCTGGGCTTACTGGAATTGGCCACGGTCTTCGATAACTTGAAGCCCGATGTGGTCGTCACGGTCGCCGATCGTTATGAGACCTTGGCGACTGCCGTCGCCGCCTCCTACATGAATATCCCCATCGCCCATGTGCAAGGCGGCGAAGTCACCGGTTCGATTGACGAGAAAGTGCGCCACGCCGTCACCAAACTATCGGATCTCCACTTCGCCTCCACCCGGCAAGCTGCCGAGCGATTGATCCGGATGGGGGAAGACCCATCGACGGTTTTCGTCACCGGATGCCCGTCCATTGATCTGGCCGCCGAAGCGTTGGCGGATCCGACGCTGAACTTCGATCCATTCGCAAAGTATGGCGGGGTGGGCGCCACCTTCGATATTTCAGGAGGCTACCTGGTGGTCATGCAGCATCCTGTGACGACGGAGTATGAGCTGGCCCGCAGCCATATCAATGAGACATTGAATGCGATTTATGACACGGGGGTACCCGCCCTGTGGTTCTGGCCCAACGTCGACGCCGGCTCCGACGGCACTTCTAATGGCATCCGGGCTTTCCGTGAGGCGCGGCGACCTCAGCATATCCATTTCTTCAAGAACATGGCGCCGACCGATTTTATCCGCTTGATCTACAACAGCCTCGCCCTGGTGGGCAACTCCAGTGTTGGCATTCGGGAATGCTCCTTCCTCGGCGTGCCGGTCGTCAACGTCGGTTCGCGCCAGGCCGGACGCGATCGCGGGCCTAACGTGCTGGACATCGGATATGACCGACGAGAAATCAGGGCAGCGATCGAGCACCATCGACGGCACGGCCGCTACCCGCAAGATACGTTATATGGTGACGGGCATGCGGGAAGAGAGATCAGCCGGATCCTCTCCGTCGCCGCCTTAAAGTATGAGAAGAGGCTTGCGTATTAGACGGTGGTGGGTACGAGAGCGGCCGGCGAAGAGCTTCACAGTATGGATCAAGACGCGCCCAGAGATCACCCCAGTGGCCCACCTCCCGCAAGAGCTTGCAGTCCGCGGCGGCGGCGGCCGATCGCCATAACTTTGCCTAGAAGTCATCCCAAAACCTCGAACAGCCCATAAAATCTGGACCAGGAAGGAGGTTTCGGGATAGGTTCGAGGGCCTTCTTGCCGAGCTGAGGGCTTGCGGCGCAGAAAACCAGACCCGTGATGGCTCGAAGGAAAGGGTGAGTTCATTCATCGTCAAGCAGAAACGGCGGGGCCAGCCCTGAAGGTCCTAGGTATTATCCCGGCCCGCGGCGGCTCAAAAGGGGTGCCGCGGAAAAACGTTCAGTTATTATGCGGGAAACCCCTGCTCTGCTACACCGCCGAAGTGGCTTTAGCGGCCCGCCGCCTCTCTCGGGTGATCTTGAGCACAGAAGATGAGCAGATCGCAGAAATAGGCCGTTGGTGCGGGCTTGATGTCCCCTTCCTCCGGCCGGCTAGTTTGGCCGAAGACAATACGCCAATGCTTCCGGTCGTCCAGCATGCGGTTCGGTCGGTGGAGGCACGCGGCGAGTACTTTGAAGCCATCTGCCTCTTGCAGCCCACCAACCCCCTGCGCTCGGCCGAGGATATTGACGCCTGCATCGAGTTGTTAGAAAAAAGTGGTGCCGACGCCGTGGTGACGACGCTCCCTATCCCGGCAGAATACAATCCGCATTGGGCCTATTTGCAGAATGAAGACGGGCTGCTATTTCTGAGCACAGGCGAGGCGGCACCCATCGCCCGCCGGCAAGATCTGCCGCCGGCCTTCCACCGCGAGGGATCAGTGTATGCCACCCGCAGAGATATTATTATGGAAGGGAACAGCCTGTACGGCAGACGACTGTTAGGTTACCCGCTCAGTCCAGAGCGATGTGTCAACATCGACGGGCCCGCAGATTGGGAGCGGGCCGAGCGACTGCTTCAGGCGAAGGGGGTGTGATTGATGTGCGGGATCGCTGGAATCTTTGGCCCGGGTTGGGAACGGGCGCAACTGGAGGCGATGGTCGCCAGCCAGGTGCACCGCGGGCCGGATGCCTCTGGCATATATGTCGATGCGACCGGAAGGGCCGGGCTCGGCCACAACCGCCTGAGCATCATCGACCTCACGAGAGCCGGTCAGCAACCGCTCTGCAGCGGTGATGGTCATCTGTGGATAGTTTTCAACGGGGAGATCTATAACTACTTAGAGTTGCGGGCTGAACTGAGCGACTACCCTTATCGTAGCCGGACGGATACGGAGGTGATCCTGGCGGCCTACGAGCGCTGGGGTGAGGCATGCCTGGATCGCTTCATCGGCATGTTCGCCTTCCTGATCTGGGATGAACGCGACGGGCGCCTTTTTGCCGCCCGCGACCGCTTCGGCGTCAAGCCGCTGAACTATTATGTGAGAAGCGACGGCACGCTCCTGCTCGCGAGTGAGATCAAGGCCCTGCATGCCGCGGGGGTGCCGCCTCGACCGGATCCCACAACTTGGTCAACCTATCTGACTTTCGGTCTCCACGATCACTCGGAGCGCACCTTCTGGGAAGGGGTGAGGTCGCTCCCGCCCGGCCACTCACTGGTGTGGCAAGGCGGTCAAATGCGATTCTCCTGCTGGTACGATCTGGCCGAGCGCAGCGGATCAGAGACGGATCAAAGAGCTCTTCAAGTGGTCCGGGAAGAGTACCTGGCCCTGCTCGGTGAGAGCGTGCGCTTGCGTTTTCGCTCCGATGTGCCGGTGGGGATCAACCTCAGCGGCGGGCTCGACTCGTCAACGCTGCTCGGTTTGGTCCAAGCCGTCGAAGGGGCAGAGAGCGAAGTCAAGGCCTTCACCTTCATCACCAATGATCCGCACTACGATGAGCTGCCGTGGGTCGAGCAGATGCTGGCGCAGACCCGACATCCTTCGGTGATTTGCCGGCTCGAGCCGAGGGAGGTCCCGGCGCTGGCAGAATCCCTCCAAGCTCACCAGGATGAGCCCTTCGGGGGCCTCCCGACCTTGGCTTATGCCCGGTTATTTGAGCGGGCCCGCGCCGAAGGGGTGGTCGTGCTCCTGGATGGGCAGGGGATGGATGAGCAGTGGGCCGGTTACGATTACTACTTGACAGCCGTGGAGGGAGGCGGGGCTTTGAACCTGGTGCAGGGCGTGACGGGCAGGGCGGTGCGGGCCGAATGCCTCACGCCAGAGTTCCGAGCGCTGGCCGAGCCTTTCACCTCGCCCCGAAAGTTTCCCGACCTCTTGCGCAACATCCAGTACCGCGATGCCCGCTACACAAAAATCCCAAGAGCGCTGCGTTTCAATGACCGCGCCTCGATGAGATCATCGACCGAGTTGCGCGAGCCTTTCCTCGATCACCGCTTATTCGAACTGGCCTTGCGTCAGCCGCCTGAACGGAAAATTGATCAGGGGGTGTGCAAGCGGCTGCTGCGGCAGATCGCGCAGCGCTTGCTGCCGCATGGGGTGGTCGAAGCGCCGAAGCGCCCGCTGCAGACACCCCAGCGCGAATGGCTGCGCGGGCCGCTTGCACGGTGGGCCAATGACTGTCTGGAACAGGCGCTCTGTCAGCACGGCGGGACATGGCTCGACACAAGGGCTGTGCGCGCGGCGTGGCGAGACTATTGCGACACGGGCAGCGATAACAGCTTCTACCTCTGGCAGTGGATCAGCTTGGCTCTCGCGGCCCGTTCGATGGCCGAGTGTTCGGCGTAAAGCCCTCTGAGCCATTAGCTATTTGATGCACGAGAGAGGCGAGAGGGGCGGACCCCCGCGGTTGGGCTCCGGAATATCGAAGGGGCGGGGGAGAGGCCTCCCCCCCGCTGCTCTGTGTCTGCTTTGACAGCCGCCCGCGAATTCTAGCATCGAGCCGAGAAGAAGGGATGCCGAGCCATGGGTAAGAGCAGTGAGCGGCCGACCAGGGCGGCCTTTGTGACCACCTATGATGCCAGCGAAATCGATCTCTGGTCAGGGGCAGGTTGGTACTCGGCAAAATGCCTCAAAGATCAGTCCATCTTACTTGATTATATTCAGCTGCGGCGGGTCTACCCATGGCGGCACCGGCTCAAGTATAAATTCTATGCCCGGTTGCTTCATCAAAAGTACGCCGGGCACTTGGAGCCATACCTTCTCAAGAAATATGCGCGGCAAGTTCATGACCGGCTCTCAGGTCGTGACGTGGACCTCCTGTTCTTTACTCAAACGAGTCCGCTCGCCTACCTGGAATGCGATAAACCGATCGTCTTTTGGACGGATGCTCCCCTCTTAGGGTTAGTCGATTCATACCCGGAATACACCAACCTTTGCCGTGAAAGCATCGGCCGACTTAGGGAGGTGGAAAAACTGGCCTTAGACCGGTGCCGGTTGGCAGTATTTACGTCGGAATGGGCCGCGCAGATCACTTGTGAGAATTACGCGATCGATCGATCGAAGGTGAAGGTCGTCCCCTTTGGAGCGAACCTCGAGTGTAACAGGAGCTTCGAAGAGGTCAGACTCTTAGTGGAGTCAAGGGCCCGAGACGTATGTAAGTTGCTGTTCATCGGCGTCGATTGGACGAGAAAAGGCGGCGATATCGCTTTGAAGGTGGCGAAAGAATTGAATGAAGGAGGCTTAAGAACGGAATTGACTTTGGTCGGCTGTGAACCCGAGGTGGCGGGCCCGCTCCCAGACTACGTCAAGGTGCTCGGTTTCATCAGCAAATCCCGGGAGCAGGGAAGGCGCCGCCTCGACAGACTGTTAGCCGAATCTCACTTTCTCATCCTACCTTCAAGGGCCGAGTGTTACGGCATAGTTCTTTGTGAAGCGAACTCGTCTGCCGTGCCGTGTTTGGCGACCCGCGTCGGCGGCATCCCGACGGTGATCAAAAATGGGGTGAACGGTAGGACTTTTTCAGCCGCGGCCAGCGCGACCGAATATTGCTCATACATCTCGCAGTTGTGGTTAGATTACTCCCAGTATAAGGGGTTGGCCTATTCATCTTATCAAGAGTACGCAGCTCGGCTCAATTGGTCGGCCTCCGGACGAACCATGAAGAGATTGTTAACCGAGATCCTCCAGTAGGCGAGCACGGACCACACCGAACCGCTCGAGGGCGGAAGGGCCGTCGACGAAGAGGATTAAGGTGCGGCTGTCGATAGGGATTTGGCGCTCCGGGGGAGGGCGCTGCTGAGACCTTCAACCGAGAGGGGCGAGTGAAGACGTGCGGTGGTGAGATCGGTGGCTCAAGTGGAGAATCGCGCCCGGGAGTAGACCTCTGGCAAAAGTCTGTTGATTGATGAGATAGGTAGCTCATCGAGTCAATACCGATGAGCTACGAACGAGATCGGTGGCTCAAATTATGAACCCAGTCACAACTACTCATTTTTGCGGGAGGTCTGGTAAACATGCCTAATTCAGAACCTCTCGTAACAGTTATTATCCCTTGTTATAACCAGGCGCATTTTCTCGGCGAAGCGATCGAGAGCGTGCTTGCGCAAAACTACCGTCCGGTTGAGATCATCGTGATCGATGATGGTTCGCCAGATAACACGGCGGAGGTCAGCGCCAGGTATGAGGGCGTCCGCTACTTCCGCCAGGAGAATCAAGGTGAGAGCTCAGCGCGCAACAACGGCATCCGCCAGAGTAGGGGCAGTTACCTGGTCTTTCTCGACGCGGACGATCGCCTTCTGCCGGACGCTCTAGAGATCGGCGTCAAATGCCTGAACGCTCATCCGGAATGCGCCTTGGTTTTCGGCCGCTGTCGCTTTATCGCCGGCGATAGCTCGCCCATACCAGGTATTCAAAAACGGTACAATGAGGATGATCATTATGCTGCAATGTTGAATTATTGCCCGATCCCGCATCCCGCGGAGGTGATGTGCCGGCGCCTGATTTTCGACTCGGGCGTGACTTTCGATACTTCTCTAAAGAACTGCGCGGACTACGCATTTTATCTTCGCGTGGCGAGGGATTGGCCGATCTATTGCCACAATCAGGTCGTTAGCGAGTACCGCCGCCACGCCTCAAATAAGAGTGGTGACGCCCGCAAGATGTTGGTATGCACAGTATCTGCCCTTCGCTTGCAATGGGCTCACGTGAAGGGGGATAAACAGTATGAGGAAGCGTACCGGAGAGGAATCAGGGGAGCTCAATATTACTGGGGGCATAAGTTAGCCGTTAGGGTATCAGCTGATCTGCGGGGACAAAGGAGGTGGCCGCGCCTCGCGGTGGATGCGCTGACGCTTCTCCGACATTATTGGAAAGTACGGGTGATGAACCAGGTGTTGAAGCTCGCCAGACGGGGGGACCATAACAGTGAAAAGAGCGATCGGCTGATCTGACAATTGAGACGAATCGAGTGGGTAAAAACTGGCGGAAAATGAGCTTTGATCCAAATGTTTATCGCTGTTTTTGACATCCTTTTATTGACCCGATTACGCTACACTCCTGCCAGTGATAAGGAGCAGTGTAGGCTCAAACATGCTAACGCCTTCGAGAAGCTCTTCCCGTTGTCCGGCTTGCGCGCCAGCACCCACCTCTTGCGTGGCCTCTTCGGTGCCCCTCTGGAGCGAGGAGTAGATCTCGAACGTCGTAAAAGGGGCTCTGGCGAATTACCAGCAGGTGACAGCACATTATGAATCGAGTTGCGGTACGAGTTGAAGGGCTCTCCAAACGCTACCGGATTGGGGAGGATATGCCGGAGTGGTACAAAACTTTGCGCGGCTCGCTGTCGGGCGCCGCGCGAGCGCCCTTTCGCGCGATCCGTTCCAAGATCCGAGGGTCGAAGGTTCAAACCACCAAGGGCGAGACAACGTTCTGGGCGCTCAAGGACCTCGCGCTCGAAATCCAGCAAGGCGAAGTTGTGGGCTTGATCGGTCACAACGGCGCTGGCAAGAGCACCTTGCTCAAGATCCTCTCACGCATCACTGAGCCGACCGAAGGCTTTGCCGAGATCCACGGCCGGATCAGTTCACTGCTCGAGGTGGGCACGGGCTTTCACGCGGAGTTGACGGGGCGCGAGAACATCTACATGAACGGCGCGCTGCTCGGCATGAAGAGGACGGAGATCAAGCGCAAGTTCGATGAGATCGTCTCTTTCGCCGAGGTGGAAAGGTTCATCGATACGCCGGTCAAGCATTACTCGAGCGGGATGTACCTGCGCTTGGCCTTCGGGGTGGCCGCCCATCTTGAGCCGGAGGTTCTTCTGGTGGATGAGGTCCTCGCCGTGGGCGATGCCGCCTTCCAGAAGAAGTGTCTGGGGAAAATGGGCGAGGTCGCTCATGAGGGCCGGACCGTGATTTTGGTGAGCCACAACATGGCCGCCATCACCAATCTTTGCACGAGGACTGCGGTGCTGAAAGCGGGGCAATTAGATTTCTATGGTGATACCCAGCTTGCGATCGCCGAGTACATCAATGGCCTGCAGTTCAACGAATCTGAGGATCTGTCACAACGCGCTGACCGGGGCGGATGGGGGCAGGCCCGGATCCAGAAGGTAATGCTCCTGGATGAAAACGGCTCGCCAAAGGAGGTCGTCCAATCCGGCGAACCCGTGACCCTCGCCGTCGAATATCTTTCTTCGGACGGCAAGCCCATCAAAAAATTGATGCTGGAGGTTAAAGTGACCAGCCAATTCGGTGAGCTATTATTTACGTTGTCGCCTTTCCTCACCGGTCGATCCTTCGAGAATCAGCCGGTCCGGGGGACCATTTACTGTCATCTGCCGGCATTTCTTGCGGCGCCGGATGTCTATAATATGAACCTGTTTCTTTATGTCAATGGGGAGATCGCCGACCGCATCCCAAACGCGGGTCGCATTCAAGTGATTGAAGGTGACTTCTTCGACTCGGGGAGGGCGATAAACAAGAAACACCACGGTGCCTTTATCATGCCGCAAAGCTGGTCGGAAGTCTCAGCACCGAAGGCGGGGGGCAACGGCGCCCACTCGTTGTGAAGGGGGCGCCATCTTTATGATGAGGGAACGAATTCTCACAATCGTCGGCAGTCGTCCGGAAGCGATCAAGATGGCGCCCATCGTGCTGGCCCTGAGGAAGGAGCCGCAGGCCTTCGAGGTGGTACTGTGCGCCACCGGCCAGCAGCTGCAGATGATCCCTCAGGCGCTCAGGGAATTTGGCTTAGAGGCGGAGATTGATCTTGAAGTCATGCGGGAGGATCAGACCCTCGCCGAATTGACTTCCCGATTGATGGTGGGATTGGATGCGACGATCGTGGGGCTCAAGCCCGACTGGGTGCTGGTCCAGGGTGATACCACCTCGGCGATGGTCGGAGCCTTAGCCAGCTTTTACAGGCGGGTCAGGGTGGCGCACGTCGAGGCCGGGATGCGCACCGGAAATCAGTTCTCTCCGTTCCCCGAAGAGGTCAATCGTAGGATCATCAGCCAGTGCGCGACTCTGCATTTTGCTCCCACCGCGGGTTGCCAAAGCAACTTGCTGGAAGAGGGTATCCCGGCCTCGCAAGTCTTCGTGACCGGCAACACGATCGTCGACGCGTTGCTTCAAATCCGCGACGAGGTGCGTCGGCTGCCCTCCCAGCTGCCCCCCGCCCTCGATGCGCTATTGCGCGGCCGTCGTTTGGTCCTGGTCACGAGCCACCGCCGAGAGAACTTCGGGGATCGTTTAGAAAGCATCTGTTCAGCCTTAAAGGAGCTGTGTGAAAAATTCGCCGACATTATCATCGTCTATCCCGTCCACCCTAATCCGAATGTCGAAGGGATAGTGCGCCGCCGGCTCGGCGGCGCACCGCGGATCGCGCTCATCCATCCCCTGCCCTATCGATCTTTTATCGAGTTGATGGATCGAGCTCATCTGGTTCTGACCGACTCGGGCGGCCTGCAAGAGGAGGCGCCCAGCTTTGGCAAGCCGGTGCTGGTGCTCCGTGATACGACTGAGCGGCCCGAGGGGATCGAAAGCGGCCTGGCGAAATTGATCGGCACGAACCGGCGAATGGTTGTCGACGCCGCGGCGCGCTTGCTGAGCGACCACGAGCAATATGAGCGGATGGCGGGGGGTGAGAACCCTTATGGCGATGGTCGCGCGGCGGCGCGGATCACAGCCCTCTTGCGCCAGCAGCAGCAGCCGCCGCCGCCGCGCGACGGGGTCAGCGAGAGGGCGCGGGGGGGGACGGCGGCGGCCGGGCCGACCGCCCCCTGCTCCCGTGAGATCCCGATCGTGAGGCATGAAAGATTATAGGAAGCCCTATCAGGGACCGACAATCGGCCCGCGGGAGAAAACAGGATGGCACCCCCGGTCTTGAGAAAATTGGCCCGCACCGCGAGAGGTTACGAGCTCACTTTCCGTTACCTCTTTAATTTCCGGCCGACCTTGAACTATCGGCTGAGCCGCCATGCGCTTTCGGGTGAGGCTGAACAGGTCCTGGAAGACTTAAACCGTCAGGGGGTGGCCATCACCTCGGCTCATTCGCTCCTCGGCGAGAACTACTCATGCTACTGCGAATTGCAGAGGAGCGTCGAAGAACTCGAGCGCCGGCTCGGCGGTGAGATGGCGGCGGCGCGGTCAGCCGCCCTCGAAGGTGCGGCTAAAGATCAGAAAAAGTCCTTTATTTTCCCGCTCTTGGGCGAGCGCCCCGCGCTGAGACGGGCCAACCACATTTACGTGCGTTTCGCCCTACAAAAACCGATCCTGCAGATCGCCAATGCTTATTTTAGTATGTATAGCCGGCTGTGCTATTTTAATGTCTGGCATAACTTTACCACGCCGAGCCCGGCCAGCACTTCGCAACTTTGGCATCGCGACCGAGACGATCTTCACTATATTCTTAAAGTGTTCCTTTATCTTTCTGACGTCGACGAGGGCGCGGGCCCCTTCATGTATGCGGCGGGCACTCACTCGAAAAAGAGGCTGCTCAGGGAGCCCGCTTACTTTCTCGAGGACGGCTATGTGATGCGCAGCAATGACTCACAGATGGCCGAAGTCATTGCACCGGAGCGGTGGGTCAGGGGGGTCGGTCCCAAAGGCACGATCATCTTCGCCGATACGCGCGGCTACCACAAAGGCGGGTTGGCTCGCGAGCGTGATCGCATCATGTACACGTGTATGTTTAGCTCATCCTTGGCGCCGGAGCTCTTCGAGCGTTCGCCTGAGGAGACCTTACTC